>JAFYRB010000072.1 GCA_017559615.1 Alistipes sp.
ACTGTGATAAGCGTGCTTACGCTTGATCTTACCTGTGCCGGTGAAAGAAAAACGCTTCTTTGCAGCGGCATTTGTTTTCATTTTTGGCATTGTTACAAAAGTTAAATTAGTTAATAATAGCGCGCAAAGGTAAAAATAATAATTTGATTTTGCAAACGATTTGGCTTACTTTTTAGCTCTTGGCTTTATCGTTGCCACAACAGGAAGGTGATCCGAGAGCTTAACACTCTTGTCTACCTCATATTTCTGAGCCTCCAAACCATCGGTGTAGAGGATATAGTCGATACGCAAAGTACCATACATAGGACGGAAAGTATAGCCATAACCACTACCACACTCCACGAAGGCATCCTTATGGCCCTTAATCAACTCGCCATAGACATACGACATTGGCGTATCGTTGAAATCACCACATACGATATTCTGGTATGGCGTAGCCTCGATAACCTGACGCAGTGTGTCGACATACGAAGCACGTATCGTAGAGTTACTTGCAATACGGTTTACGATGCTACGCATACGGTCACCATCCTGAAGGATACGGCCCTCGGCGATATCCTCGCTATCGTTAGCCGAGATGTTCATAGTGTGGAGGTGGTTGTTGAAGATACGCAACGTATCCTTCGCCACAACGATATCCACCCACTGCGACGTACCACGTCCCTCGCCCGAGATATTTCCCGACTTGATGATAGGATAACGGCTATAGGTGCGAAGCACAACATCTCCCGCCTCGGTAACATCATTAACATAACACTTATCATCGAAGCGTGCGGCAAAGAGTGAGTCAATACGCTCGGTATCGCGCATCTCGCAAGCATACTCCTGAAGACATACAACATCCAAATCCTCAATCTGCGAGAAGTAATCTACATAACCTGCAACGGCATTATGCTGATTATCGTCATAGAAACCACGAATGTTGTAGCTCAACACCGTAAGGGCGCGGCTCGAGATTGGAGTCTCAACCTTACGCATAAAGTCGATGTTGTAGAAATCCGAAACACGGAATAGACCAGGGATAAGAAGTAGTGCCACAACACCTGCAATGCGCCAGCGACACGCAACTAACCACAATAGCATACATATAGCCACACCCATATATAATATAGGTGCAAAGATGCCGACAATGGTGAGCGACCCAAATGTTGATGGGGCGACATAAGGAGTTAGATAGGCAATCATAAGTGCTACGGAGAAGGATATCGTCACCGCTAAAAGCACTATTACGAACAACACACTGATAAACGAGTGCTTGGCACGTCGACGAGGACGTCCCAGAAGTTCGTTGCTGTAGTTCTCACTCTTGTTTGACATAGTAGTATAAGTTAAGTTTGTTTGTATTTCTTTTAGTTGTAGTAGATTCTATTTCTGTCGCGGCGCTGCCACCATAGCATTAGCAACCAACCCCAGAACATACCTCCGAGGTGGGCAAAGTGTGCGATACCATCCTGCGCTTGGAAGATGATGAGGAGCAACTCGATTACGCCATATATCATCACAAACCACTTTGCCTTCATAGGAATTGGTGGGATGAGGAGCATAATCGTAGCATTTGGGTGCAACATACCGAAGGCCAACAATAGACCAAATACCGCACCCGAAGCACCAACCGTAGGCGTGAGCATATAGTTCCATAACTCAACCTGCGATGCCATATTCATAATATCAATCTTCGCCATACCGAGCTGCACGAGTGCCGCACCGATACCACAAGTGAAGTAGTAGATAATAAAGCGCTTCGAACCCATCTCCATCTCCAAACCGCGACCAAACATCCACAACGCGAACATATTAAAGAAGAGATGCGAGAAGCCGCCGTGAAGGAACATATAGGTTACGGGTTGCCACAACTCGAAGAAGGGGCTACCCACAGGAAAGAGCGCGAAGAGCGCATATATATCATTAGTATCCAGCAACATTGTTGCCAGATATGCCACAATATTTGCTATAAGAAGGTTGCTAACAACAGGGGTTTGTGACATTGGGTTCTGATAGCTCATATCAAAAGTTTCTAAATTTCTAACTATAATTTTTCATCAACCTTGCCTGAAGCTCCGCCATAGTTATCTCGGCCATAATAGGGGCTCCCGAAGGTGAAAAGTTTGTATTTTTGCACGTCTCAAGGCGCTTGAGCAACACCTCCACATCCGCAGTACGCAGACCTCGGCCAAAGTTCTGACTACCGCGACGTGCCATAACCTCCGCCAAACGCGACTGCTCCTCCTCGAGAGGTAGTCGACCATCCTCAATACCCTGCAAAAGGTCATAAATAAGTTCATCCAGCGGCATCGACATATCGACCATTGCGGGGCGTCCCATAACCGAGATACGTCCCTCTCCCTGATACTCCACCTCGAAGCCCAGCGCCGCAAACTCCGTAGCGTGCGACTCCATAAGTTGATACTCCTCGATGGATAGCGTAAGCTCCTCGGGGAAGAACATTCGCTGCGAAGGTGCTGCGCCCGCAACAAGCGACGCAAAAATATCATCATAGAGAATACGCTCCTTTGCTCTACGCAGATGCACCACAACGAGGCTCTCGCCATACATCGCCACAGCATAACCGCCAGGGATTGCCATAGCATCACCGAAGCTACGCACCTCAACCTTTGCCTCCGACTCTATAAAGTCGAACTCCTGCTCCTGGGCAACCTCCTCCTCATCTATATACTCGATGGTGGATGGCACAAAAGAGGATGATGATTGCAGTGTATAGACCTCCTCACACTCCTCAACAACCGATGGGCGCGAAGGAGCGACACGTGTGCTTGTCTTAGACTCCTCGTAAGGGACATCGAAGCCCGTAAATGGTACATCAGGCATTGGCGCCGTAGGATCGATATACTCCGCTGCAAAAGGGTTATACGACTGGTTGGTATGAGTCTTTGGCATCTCGAACACTCGCTGCTCACGCTCCAAGACAGGGATATTCAAGCGTCCCTCATCCGAGAAATCCATCATAGGCACTGCGCCCGTCTTTGCCAATGTCTCACGCACCGCAGCCTGCAAAATCTCAAGGATAACATCGTTATCGGCAAACTTTACGGTAGTCTTCTGCGGATGCACGTTGACATCCACCCTCTCGGGATCGACCGTGAGATATATGAAGTACGAAGGCATACACCCCTCGGGGATAAGTTTCTCGTATGCACGCACTATGGCACGCTGCATCTGAATAGAGTTGAAGTAGCGGCCATTGACAAAAAGATACTGCTCGTTGTTACGCTTCTTGGCAGCCTGTGGACGTCCCACAAAACCTTCGATATGCACCAACGAGGTATCCACCTCCACATCCAACAGATTCTGCTTGATGTGCTTACCGACAATATCTATGATACGTCCGCGACGCGACGTTGGCAATAGCGAGTAGACAAGTGTGTCGTTCTGCCTTAGCTCAAACTCAACATCGGGATTACACATCGCCACACGCACAAACTCGTTACGTATCTGTGAGGCAAGGCGCGAGTTATCGCCATCAATAAACTTTCTGCGCGAAGGGACATTATAGAAGAGGTTACGCACTACAAACTGCGAACCACACGAACAGGCGATAGGTGTCTGCGAGCGGAACTCTCCACCTGCAATAACAGTCAACGTACCCAGCTCATCATCATTGCGGCGGGTACGTAGCTCAACCTCGGCAACCGCAGAGATAGAGGCCAAAGCTTCACCGCGGAAACCAAACGTATGTAGTTTATATACATCCTCGATGGATGAAATCTTCGACGTGGCGTGACGGTCAAAAGCCATACGCGCATCCATCGCCGACATACCACATCCATCGTCAACAATCTGTATCAGGTCCTTACCTCCGTTACGGAAGTTGACACGCACCGTACGCGCACCAGCGTCAATGGAGTTCTCCATCATCTCCTTGACGACGTTCGATGGTGCGTTGACCACCTCACCAGCAGCAATCTGGTTGGCAACTATTTCGGGAAGTAGCTTTATACGGTCCATAACAGATTATTTATCAACACATTTGCCATTCACAATCTCTACGTCATTATCGTAGATATTAATCGTAGGATTCTCTCTATTCCACTCCTCAATCTCGTTAATAGCCTCGGGCGTTAGGCTCTCGAACTCCGTAAAGTCGATATCGCCGTGCTTCTCGTAGAGGGTGATGCTTAGCTCACCATCCGAGCCATCCTTACGCATATCGCCCACCTTGATAGTCTCGAGATTCTCCATACGCTGTGCTGCCAACTTCTCCTCGTTAGCCCTCTCCGCAAAGCGCATAAAGCGTGGCAAAAATATCAACATCGCAAAGCCCAAAACTACGGCAATAGCAAGATACTGCCACACACCCGCAAGCGGATTACCCTCGCCACGCGAAGCATCACGAGCCTCACGTTGCGTGCGGATATACTTACCTGGCGCATAGGCCTCGTCATCGGCACTCGACGTACCGTGCAACTCCCTACGGCGACGGTCACGCTCCTCCTTCACAGGATCGTAGTATCGCGGGATGTAGTTAAACTGTCGCGGATGACGCTTATGTGGTCTAAAGAATGACATTACAACTTATTAAATAACTCTCTAAAAATGGTCACTACTCTCCGTCTTCAACCGCGGAAGAAGGACTTCATACGCTCCAAGATATTCTGATTCTCAACTCTCTCTGGCTGCTGGAAGTTAGGCTGCTCGGCAAGCTTCTCTACAAGCTCACGCTCCGCCTTGGTAAGCTCACCAGGGATTGTGATATCCACCAACACCTTGATATCGCCACGGCCACGGCCATTAACATCTGGAAGGCCCTTGCCACGAATACGAAGCACCTTACCAGCGTGTGTACCTGGAGCAATCTTGATACGGACTCTACCCTCGATAGTAGGAATCTCAACCTCGCCACCAAGCAACGCCGTTGTAACGGTGATATTTAGTGTATGTGCCAAATCGTTGCCATCGCGCACCAACTCTGGGTTATGCTCCTCCTCGATTACAACAATCAAGTCGCCATTCACGCCACCCTGACGCGCAGCATTACCACGACCACGCACTGTAAGCGCCATACCCTCGGCAACACCCTTTGGAATAGTTACCTCAATAATCTCGCTACCACGCTCCGTGCCCTCGCCATTACACTGGTCGCACTTCTCCTTGATAATCTTACCCGAGCCCTGACACTCTGGACATACGCTCTGCGTCTGCATACGACCGAAGAACGAGTCCTGAACCGTGATGACATATCCCGAACCACCACAACGTGAGCAGGTTGCGAATGCCGATGGATCCTTAGCACCCGTACCACGACACTTCGAACATACGACCGTCTTGTTAATCTTAAGTTTCTTGGTTACGCCCTCCGAAATCTCCTTCAACGAGAGCTTCACCGTAACGCGGATATCACTACCGCGGTTAGTGCGCTTCTGACGGCTACGGCCACCACTAAAGCCGCCGAAGCCACCACCAAATGCACCACCGAAGATATCGCCAAACTGCTCGAAGATATCCTCCATAGAGAAGCCACCGCCGCTGAAGCCACCAAAGCCTCCTGCGCCACCAGCACCGCCGTTCATACCAGCGTGACCGAAGCGGTCGTAACGCGCGCGCTTCTCCTCATTCGAAAGCACATCATACGCCTCGGCAGCCTCCTTGAATCGCTCCTCGGCCTCTGCATCACCAGGGTTCTTATCAGGGTGATACTTGATAGCAGCCTTGCGGTATGCCTTCTTTATTGTCTCTGCATCGGCATTGCGCTCGACGCCCAACACCTCATAATAATCTCTCTTCTCTGCCATAATCAAAGTCTAAATTGGGCAATTACTCGCCTACAACAACCTTTGCGTAGCGCAATACGTGCTCACCGATTTTGTAACCACGCTGCACACAGTCGATAACCAAACCACGCTTATCCTCGCCCGCAGCAAAACGTGCCACAGCCTCCTGCTCATCCTCATTAAATGGTTGACCTACGCACTCGATAGCCTTAATGCCCGCTGCCTGAAGAACACTCTCGAACTTCTTCATTACAATCTCCTCGCCCTGACGCAACGCCTCGATGTCGTCACTCTTATGCGAAGCAACTACGGCACGCTCCATATCATCAAGAATTGGGAGGATAGCCTTCCACGCACCCTCGCAACCACGCTCCACAAGCTCCATCTTCTCCTTTAGCGTACGCTTACGGAAATTGTCGAACTCGGCCTGAAGGCGAAGATACTTATCACGCCACACAGCAATCTGCTCCTCCAATGATGGCTCGGCTGACACATTGTCACTCTGCGACGCAGCGTCGTCTGCCATTGTGTCAGTACCCTTGTTCTGTGACGCAGTCTCCTTGCTCTCCTCTGCAACACTTTCCGTTGTGATATCTCTCTCTTTTTCAGACATTTTCTTACTCATATATATTTTATTTTTTATCAAACCTATAATACAATGTTCAAATTATATGCCTAATATAAATATTGTCGGACGCTTGGCAATATCTGGCACACCACGCTTACGCCACTCCGCAATCGGAAGCGTGTGGATATACTCATTAGGCGAGGTTATATCCGCCGCAACGGTCAATCGCAACTGTGGCGAGAGGGTTTTTATCAGCGTATCGAAGAGCTTCACGTTGCGATATGGAGCCTCGATAAACAACTGCGCCTGCTGCTCCGTACGCGCCCTATGCTCCAAATCCTTGAGTCGACGCTGACGCTCTCCATCCTTAATCGGAAGGTATCCCACAAAGGCAAACGACTGACCATTAAGTCCCGATGCCATCACCGACATAAGTATCGACGACGGGCCGACAAGAGGCACTACCCTAACGTCGTGACGATGTGCAAGAGCCACGATATCGGCTCCTGGATCGGCAACACCAGGTACTCCCGCCTCCGAGATAACACCTGCCGAGCGACCAGCCAACACTGGCTTAAGCATACGCTCCACATCGGCCGAAGAGGTTGTATGCTCGTTAAGTTCCACGAACTCCAACTCGTCAATCTTACGCTCTATGCCCGCCTTACTTAAGAAACGGCGTGCCGAGCGGATATTCTCCACGATGAAGTAGTCGAGGCTATTCATCACCTCGAGATTCGCCTTTGGAAGCACATCCCACACCTCCCTCTCATCGGAGATTGGGCAAGGAATCATATATATCGTACCCTTCATTATCTCTCTGTGTATATGCGCTTTACACGCTGTGATATCGAGGTCATAATCTCATAGGTTATGGTATCCAACACCTGGGCCATATCCTCCAACGTATTTCCCTTCTCGCGACCAAAAATCGTAACCTTATCGCCCACCTCTACGCCAGGAATATGCGAGATATCGACCATCGCGCTATCCATACATACTCGGCCAATTATCGGAGCGCTCTGACCGTTGATGCGTACACTCCAGCGACCATTACCAAGATGGCGGTCCAAGCCATCGGCATAACCTACGGGGATAGTGGCAGTTATGGTATCCTTCTCAAGACGTGCAGCACGGCCATAGCCCACTGACTCGCCCTTCGAGAGCGACTTTATCTGCACGATGCGAGTCGAGAGCGTAGCAACGGGAATAAGTTCGTCATTATGCTCATAACCAAAGCCATAGAGTCCCAATCCCAAGCGACACATATCGAAGTGCGACTCTGGGAAACGTGCTATGGCCGCCGAGTTAGCAATATGGCGCAACGGCTCATAATCGAGCCACTCGATAAGCTGCGAACTCATATAATCGAAACGCTCAATCTGCTGGCGTGTGAAGTCATCTTCGCTTGGCATATCCGAGGTACTCAGGTGCGAGAATATAGATGCTATACGCAACACAGGGTCGAGGTGCGTAGCGCGTCCCAACAAGTCGACATCATCCTCCACAAATCCCAAGCGGTGCATTCCCGTATCGAGTTTTATATGTATTGGATAGGCCGTACGATGCGCACGCAACGCCGCACGACGGAAGGCATCCAACGAATGGAAGCTATATATCTCTGGCTCAAGGTCGTGAGCAATCATCACATCGAAGCTATCCTGGTCGGCATTAAGCACCACGATAGGCATCGTAATACCCTTTGAGCGAAGCGTGATACCCTCATCGGCAAATGCCACAGCAAGATACTTAACACCCTCGTGCTGAAGCATTCGCGCCACATCCACATCGCCCATACCGTAACTTACGGCCTTCACCATTGCAATGACGGGATGATGCTGCGGAAGATGACGGCGGAAGTAGTTCAAATTCTTCTTCATTGCCGCGAGGTCCACCTCAAGAGTTGTGGTATGCGTTCTACGCTCCAAGAGGCGAGCAAGACGCTCGAAACGGCTATCACGGCTACCCTTAAGCAGGATTACCGAGTGCGCCCAACGCTCCTTCGAGAAGTTCTCGATAAGTTCGTCGGTTGTATGATAGAACGACGAGCCACGTGGGAAGAGCGAGGAGTATTGCGAGATATTCTCGCCAACACCAATAAGTTTATCGACACCCGCGCGACGTACTGCCTCGGCAACACGACCATACAACTGCTCGTGCGACATACCACTCTGACGAATATCCGAGATTACCGCGACACGTCTGCGGCCCATAGACTGCACGTGCAGAGCATCCAACGCCACAAGCACCGAGTTAATATCGGAGTTGTAGCTATCGTCAATAATCATAGAGTTGTCGATACCCTCCTTCAGCTCCAGACGCATCGACACCTTTGCCGAGAATATCGCACCATCAACGCCATAGCCCAACTTACGCATCAGCGCCGAGACGTGCAGCGCATCTACCGACAAAGCATCGCTCAACTCAAGAGCATAGTCCACACTCTCCAAGCTACTATCTATCAACTCGCGGTCGGAGTATAGCTCCTTGATACGCTTCGCAAGTCGTGGATACTCACTACTATATATAATAGTCTTTGCCTCAGCGGCAAGACGTAGTTTCTCATCTATCTTCTCCTCGTCGGACGAGAAGTTTGCCGAGTGCGCATCGCCAATCGAGGTTACAACAACGATATCTGGCTTAATCATCGCCTCGAGGCGCTCCATCTCACCTGGGAACGAAATTCCCGCCTCGATGAATGCCACACACTCATTACCACCCAACATCAACAACGAGAGTGGCACACCAAGCTGCGAGTTATAACTTCGTGGCGAGGCAAACGACGCAATGCTATCGGGCATCGAACGTGCCGCCCACTCCTTAACTATTGTCTTTCCATTGGAGCCCGTGATAGCCACCACCTGCCCCTTAAACTGTGCGCGGTGGTATGCCGCAAGACGCTGCAACGCCCCTATCGTAGACTCCACGATAACCATACCGCAACGCTTCGTAGGAAGCTCCATCTCACGCTCGACGATGAACGCCTCAACGCCACGCTCGGCCATACGTCCCACAAACAGATGTCCATCGTGATTCTTGCCATCGATAGCCGCAAATACCACATTCTCAGCCGCTATGACACTTCGAGAGTCGGTAACAACCTCCGCAACTCGGAGATCCTCGCCACGCAACTCACCACCTACGATGTGCGCAATTTCAGACAATAGATAGTTCATATATCTTACATTTTAAACGTCACAATTGTTATTCCCGAGCCGCCACGGTCAGCGTGGTCATCAGCTACCGATGCTACATCCTTCACGCCACGGAGATAGCGACGTATCTCCTCCTTCAGTGCTCCCGTACCCTTACCGTGCAGAATCGTAACGGTCGAGACACCCACCATAAGAGCATCATCCACCAAATCCTCCACAGCCTCAAGAGCCTCCGAGGCACGCATACCTCGAACATCAATGTGGTCGCGGAAGTTGAGCTTACGCTCGCGGATATCCACCGACACCACGGTACGCGCCGTTGTTGGGCGTGTGGCCTGACGATACTCCGACGACGATACGGCCTTGAGTCTTGCCACGTCGACCATAATAAGCATCTCGCCAAAGGCCACCTGCGCTTTTTTGCCCTTTATCATCTTCACGACTCCAGGAATCTCCTGTCCCTCGAGTTTCACCTTCGTGCCGACCTCAATCTTCTGCACTACAGGCTCCTCGACTCTCTGTGGCACAACCACGCCACCCGCCTGCTCACGCTCCTCGGCACGCTTCTCTCTGCGCTCCCTACGTCGTGCCAAGCGCTCCATCTCGCGCTCAATGCGCTCGTCGCTTGTCATACCACCCTTCGCCTCATCCACGCTATCAACAAATGTCTCAAGCTCGCGGCGAGCAAGACGTGTAATCTCCTTCTCGGCCTGCGACTCGCGGATGGTACGTATCGTATTCTCAATCGTACGGCGTGCCTCGGCAATCATCTCCTCAGCCTCGCGGCGTGCCTTCTCAATAATCTCGCGGCGCTCATCCTTAATGCCCTGCAAGCGGTCGGTATAGGTCTGCTCCAACTGCTCGACCTTCCTATCGGTCATACGGATGCGGTCACGTTTCTCGGCCCAATATCGCTTATCGCGGGCAATCTCACGCAACTGACGCTCGAGGTTGATATGATCCTCACCAGCCTTATCCATAGCCTTACGCACGATATCCTCTGGAAGTCCGATTTTTCGTGCTACCTCGATAGCAAACGAACTACCTGGCTTACCCATCTCAAGGCTAAAGAGAGGTTGTATATTTCTAACATCGAAGGCCATAGCACCATTTGCCACGCCCTCGTTTCGGGATGCGAAGTATTTTATATTGGCGTAGTGCGTGGTGATAACACCATAGGCCTTACGCTCCACGAAGCGCTCCAGAATCGACTCCGAGATAGCTCCGCCAATCGTAGGTTCCGTACCCGAACCAAACTCGTCAATCAAAATCAGCGTATGCTCCGATGCCTCGCTAAGCATAGTACGCATATTCACAAGGTGTGACGAGTAGGTCGAGAGGTCATTCTCCAACGACTGCTGATCGCCAATATCAATCATCAACGACTCAAAAATCGGGAACTCCGAGTTCTCCAACGCTGGAATAAGGAAGCCACACTGCACCATATATTGCAAGATTCCCGTTGTCTTAAGGCATACCGACTTACCACCAGCATTAGGACCCGAGATAACCAAGATACGGCGCTCGGCATTAAGTTCCATATCGAGTGGCACAATCTCCTTATTCTGACTACGTAGCGTCTGCTGCAACAGCGGGTGACGCGCCTTACGCAGTAGCAAACGCCCCTCGGTGGAGATGATAGGTTTTACCGCGCCATTGGCAATTGCCCAGCGAGCCTTGGCACGTAGGACATCTATGCGCGTGAGATACTCCTCGATACGCACAAGGCCATCAACCTCAACACGTAGTACCGCCGTAAGTTCGGTAAGGATACGCACCACCTCGCGCTTCTCGGCATACTCCAACTCGCGAAGCTCGTTGTTAAGCTCCACAACCTCCACAGGCTCAACATAGAACGTACGTCCCGTAGCCGACTCATCGTGGATAAAACCCGCGATTTTACGCTTATTAGCTGCCGAAACGGGAATTACGGCGTGACCATCGCGGATAGATATCATAGCATCGGCATCCACAACTCCCGAGGCCTTGGCACGCTGAAGCACCTGCTGCAGACGCTTCGACACCTGACCTTCGTGTTCGCGGATGGCACGACGTATTGAGGATAGCTCCTCGGAAGCCGAAGAGCGCACCTCGCCCTTATCATCAATAACACGCTCGATAGCACTCTGCAACTGTGGAAATATCTCCACCCTCTCCGTCAATGCTCGAAGACGCGGGTAGCTACCCTCCCTTCGCGAAAGGATAAAGCGCACGATGACTGCCGCAGAGCGCAGGCCACGCAACAACGTTGCTGCCTCCTCGACAGAGAGGTACGAGCCCTCGACAGCGACCTTCTCGACAATAGCACGCAGGTCATCCTGCTCGCCAATCTCGGCACCTGGCTCCATAGAGATTACCAGACGCATCTCATCGGCGAGTTGAAGGCGCTCCTCGATTTCGCGGCGTGAGCGTGTGAAGCCCTCGTTGGCCACAATCTCACGTGCCGAGGCCATCGAGCAAAGCTCCATAATCTGCTCGCGGATACGGTCGAAGCCTACCCTTTGTTCAAAATTCGACGGATATATCATAACTGGCCACCTATGGTGCTACTTATGTTACTCATTCTTGGTTGCAGCACGCTTCTCGGCACGCGCAGCCTTCTTTGCGAGCTTCTCGTCGTTGCTACCAAAGAGCGAGAAGTGTACGTAGCGTGTTGGGTTAGCCTTCAAATCCTCAAGCAACAAGCCGAGGTTATCGCCAGCCGTAGTGAGCTTGTTGTAAAGCTCCGCATCGTGGAGCAACAAACCTACAGAACCCTCGTCACTCTCCAACGATGCGAGAACATCATTCAACGACGATACGGTAGTGTTGAGCTTGCTTACGATATCAGCATCAGCCAAGTCACCCGCGAAGGTGTCGAGATTCTGAAGCATAGACTCCACACGCTCGGTATTCTCGGCAAGGAGGTCTGTAAACGCGCTGAGGTTATCAACTGCAACCTCAATATCATCTGCCGAAGACTTCACGATACCATCGATAGACGATGACATAGACTCGAGGTTGGCGATGAGTGAGTTGATTGCCGAGCCATTACCCTCAAGCAATGCGTTCACATTCTCAACCGTTGTGTTAAGGCCCTCAATAAGCTCCGCACCCTGGTCTGCCAATGAGCCAATCATATCAGCCTTCACGCGGCCCTGAATCTCGGAATTTGGCTCGATAATCTCCTCAGAATCACCACGATGTAGCACAATCTCCACACCGCCCATAAGGCCCGCAGCACCAATCTCTGCAATCGAATTTGCAGGAATCATCTCGCGATACTTACTCTCAACGGCAATCTCAACCAATACTCTATCACGCTCTAACGTGATGTCACGAACATTACCCACAACGACACCACGAAGCTTCACACGTGATGACTCCTGAAGGCCCGAAACATCCTCATAATAGACGTAGTAGATGTCGCTTGTGAGCAACACATTCTGACCACCAAGCCACTTAATGCCCCACCAAGCAACTGCAATAACGATAACGGCAAAGATGCCAATCTTAAACTCTTTTCTTAGTTTCATAGTTTATATTTTTATATTTCTACTCTACTTTGTGACGATTGCCCCATCACGGAATCTCACGACGAAGGCATCCTTGAATATCTTACGCACCTCTTTCAAATCTACCTGTGCATCTGCCGACGTTGCGTAGCTTCCGAAGCAATACTTATACTTGAACTTTCCTGTTCCCATTACCAAACGTACGCGTCCCTTATACTGCTTAAATTGGTAATCGTTGGTATCAACCTCTTTAAGGCTCGAGATAAGCTGAATGGTATAACCCTCGGTAATCTCCTGGCTCTCTGCAGGCTGCGCTTCGGTCTTCTCTTCTGTCTCTGTGACACTCTCCTCCGCAGCCTCATCAGCCGATGAGTAGTCGCCACCCAAAGCCTTGAAATAGGTAATAATAGCATCGCTAATAGCATCGGCCATCTCCTCCTTCGCAGCCTTGGTAGCAAGATATGCGTAATCGTCGCTATTGGTAAGATATCCCATCTCGACGATAACACTTGGACACTCGCTATAATACAACACCGTATATACCGTACCCGCCTTAACACCCTTATTTACAAGGCCATACTTCGCCATATTTTTGCAGCACTCCTCGGCAAAGAAGCGACTATAAGGCTCATTCTCGAGCTGACGTGCAAGGGCCATCATAAAGCCCTGTGAGTTACGGTCGATATCCTCGGGGTTGATGAAATCACCCTCATCGGCATAACGCGCACCAACGAGTTTATTCTGATTCATAAGCTTCTCGTTGAGCGTCAGCACCCAAACCTCGCAACCCTTAACACGTGTATCCTCGAGGGCATTGGCGTGAATACCTACATACAAGTCCGCCATCTTCTTATTCGCAAACTCAGCACGTAGTCTATTATCCGTAGACTGCGACTCGTGATACGCCGAGTCGCAACTGCGCGTTAGAAAGACATCAAGCGACGACATCTTACGCGCCAACTGCGCCTTAACCTGCTTCGACACCTCAAGCACAAGGTCCTTCTCGGCAATGTTACGCTGCTGCTTACCAGGGCGTGGACCTCCGTGACCAGGGTCAATAACTACGACTCTTTTGGGCTGCTCTGGGGCAACATTTTGTAGCACCGCAGCGTTAACCTCAACAAGTGGTATTACTAAAAGTAATATTTGAATTATGAGATTTCTCATAAATAAATTAAAAATTGTGCAAAATATTATTATCTTTGCGGGTTGTAACCTCTATGGCATTGGGAGTCAGCACCCCTAACCCGCGGGCTACACCACCCTATTTAGGGCGTTTTGCCGACTTGTCGGCAAAGTTACAAAAAATTATTGAATTTTGAGACATTTATTCTTAAAATATCTAACCTCAACGCTTATCGTTGCTGTGTTTTTGTGCCTGTCGTTCGGTCTAACCGAGGCTGGCGCTGGCGGATTTGGTCTATTCCAAACCCGCGATAGCGCTACGCTTCAGAGTTCAAGACGCGACACCACAACAGAGCCAGCGCAGCAGCAGCGTCGCACTACCAGCGCCCCAATGTTTAGCGACATTGTCGAGGGTAAGGCTGCGGACTCTGTGGTATTCGACGCACGCAATAAGATGATATATAGTTATAAGGAGGGTGACGTGACCTATCAGGGTATGAACCTCAAGGCGGACTATATGCGTGTGAATATGCAGACGAAGGAT
The DNA here is from genome assembly GCA_017559615.1 of Alistipes sp. Next base: position 14,613 of record JAFYRB010000072.1, read on the forward strand.
ATCTTCGCACACGGTATCCCTTCCGACACTATCGACGGAAAGCCTACAACCACACATCCAGAGTTCTCGGATGGTGGCACGCCATATACTATGGATACCATCACCTATAACCTCGACTCTCGCAAGGCGAAGATTAAGGGTATTGCAACACAGCAGGGCGATGGTTGGCTTATCGGTTCGAGCGTGAAGATGCACCCCGATGAGAGTATCCACATTGGCAATGGTATGTACACTACGTGTGACCACACCGACCACCCCCACTTCTACCTCGCTATGACACAGGCGAAGGTTATCCCTGGCAAGAAGATTATTACGGGTTATGCCTACCTCGTTATGGAGGATGTACCTATCTACTTCCCAGGTATCCCCGAGGCATTCTTCCCTATCAGCACAGGTCCAAAGTCGGGTATCTTGATGCCGACGTACGGTGAGGATAAGAAGGGTTTCTTCATCCGCGACTTGGGTTACTACTTCACATTTGGTGAGCATATGGACCTCGCAATCCGCGGTGGTATCTACACCCTCGGTTCGTGGGAGCTTTCGGCAGTATCGCAGTACGTGAAGCGATATAAGTTCAAGGGTAACTTCAACCTCCAATACTCGGCGATTCGTTCGGGTGAGAAGGGTGAGGCTGACTTCGTGCAGCAGAACAACTACAAAATCCAGTGGTCGCACGCACAGGACCCAAAGGCTAATCCTGGCTCAACATTCTCGGCATCGGTGAACCTTACATCAAGCGGTTATAGCAAGTACTCGGCAACAAACGTCAACGATATCCTCGCTACGCAGACCAACTCTTCAATCTCCTACTCGAAGAATTGGGAGGGTACGCCATTCTCGTTGGCACTTAATATGTCGGTGTCGCAGAACTCACGAAATAAGACTATCGCCGTTACGATGCCTACCATCACCTTCAACGTTGCGAGCTTCAACCCTCTGAAGCGTAAGGAGGCTATCGGTAAGACACGCTGGTACGAGAAGATTAAGATGAGCTACTCGATGAAGATGACCAACACCGTAAACACCACCGAGGAGGAGATATTTACGAAGAAGACGCTCAAGAATATGAAGAACGGTATTCAGCATACTATTCCCGTATCTACATCCCTATCGCTCTTCAACTACATCAACATCAGCCCATCGTTCAACTACACCGAGCGCTGGTATTTCAAAAAGGTTAGCCAGGCGTGGAACAACGAGGAGAAGAAACTCGAAACTCTCGACCCAGAGTATGGCTTCTGGCGATTGTACAACTACAACGCCTCGGTATCGGCAAATACAACCATCTATGGTACCTACGTAGCCAAGAAGAAGACACGCAAACTGCAGGCCGTACGTCATACCCTCACGCCAAACGTAGGCTTTAGCTATGCTCCTGACTTTAGCCGCCAGAAGTATGGCTTCTACGAAACGGTACAGACCGATACTACGGGTAAGTTTAAGGTCTACTCACCATTTACCGACAATGCCTATGGCGTTCCTGGTAGTGGCCAGCAGTTCTCGCTCACATTTGGACTTTCGCAGTCACTCGAGGCGAAGATACGCACAAAGGATACGGTCAAGAAGGTGAAACTTATCGACCAGATTTCGGTTAATGGTTCATACAACTTCCTTGCCGACTCTATGCGCTTATCGGTACTTCCTATACAGCTTCGTACTACGATTTACCAGAACATCGCCCTCAACCTATCCTTCACGCTCGACCCTTATGAGGTATCGCCACAGGGTGTGCGCTACAATAAGTTGATGTGGAGCCGAGGCTCAATAGGACGTATACAATCGGCAAGCTGGAGCTTTGGCTATACCTTCCGTTCGCGCGAGGATCAGTCGCGTCCTGCGGGTAACGATATCACCTCGCTACCTGCCGAGTACTTCAACTCGTGGTCCGACCCTTATGGCGAGCTGAACCCCGCAATGCGACGACAATGGATGGCAGGACAGTACTACGACTTCTCCATCCCGTGGAACTTCGGTTTCAACTATAGCATCAGCTACAACGCCCAATATGTAAATAACGGTACGACGGGATATAAGAAGAATATCCAGCAGACCATCAATTTCAACGGTAGCGTGAAGCTTACGCCAAAGACGATGATTACCGCGACGTCGGGTTATGATTTCTCGACACGTAAGATCTCGATGACCTCGATATCTATCACCCGCGACTTGCACTGCTGGCAGATGTCCTTTATGTGGATTCCATTTGGTACGCACAAGAGCTGGGCATTTAACATTGGAGTTAAGGCCGCATCACTTGCCGACTTGAAGTACGACAAGAGCTATACGCAGTACGATTATATGTACTAACATACCTACCTATAATAATAAAGGGAGCGATAACCTCGCTCCCTTTATTATTGGCTACTGCCTAACGTCGTCTGCGACGACGACACTGCTCTGGATGAGCCTCCTTCCACGCCTTGGTACTCAACATATCGGCGATACTCAAGCACTGACGCATAGGATGTCCCAACCAATGCAATGGGTTACGACTGTGGTGCTTTCCGATGGCAAACGCCTCATCGTCAGTAAGGTGATAGCCACACATCTCAAGTATCTGCAGCGATCTCAATGGATGATCACCATAGAAACGCAGACCAGGCTTCTTTGACTTACCCAAATCGTGGAACAGAGCGCAGATGGCTAACGTATCATCCGAGACATTCTGTGTGCAGCTCTTCATAATATCATACACCTCGAGGCTATGGTCGATAAGACCTCCCGAGTACTTATGGTGTCCGTAGCAACGCGCCGTAGCGTAGTCACTCTCCTTCATATAGTTTATAACAGCCTCTGTACCAGGGCGATTTACACGTCGTAGAATCTCAAATACTCTCTCCATACTCTATTTCATTAAGGTTGGCGTTACTAATACATTGTCAAGTTCAAGGGCCCACGAGAACAACTCCTTAAACTCCTCGATGGTCAAGCGACCAGAGTCAAGTCCAATCTCGTGAAGGTGCCAGCGCAGAGTCATATCTGACTCACACTTGCAGCGCAGAGTGAAGATATGATCCTTAACCTCGTCCAGATTCCCATCAACGATATGAATCGGATAGCCCTCGTTGAAGTGTCGACGGAAGCGCGAAGGGCGTATGAGATTGAAGGCTCGCTCGCCTGTCAGTTCATCGCAAGTAGTGCCACAGATGATGATATCGTTTCGGCTCCAACGGCTCGACTTCGGAGGTATCAACTTCGAGGCTTGCCAGGAGGTGCCATCCACCTTGTTGATAACCTCAAGGATATCGGATGGGATGTAGATGAGCGCCTCCTGAATGATATGGTCAGGCACTCCGTAGTAGGCTGCCGCGATGCCACCTGCTATGGCAGCCTCGGTGTCGGCATCACCTCCAAGGTAGATAGCCTTACGTATCACATCCTCGTAGCTATCACCCTCAAGGAAGGCTATGAGGGCATCTTGTACCGTTGTTCCAGCCTCGATGATACGCCTATGAGAGGCCTCGTAGTCTACATCTCGCAGCTGACGATAGTAGTGTATCTCGGCACGAAGGTCGTCGTAGGAGCGGTGAAGGTTATAGCCGAACATCGACTCGATGTGGTCTTGTATCTCAGCTTTGCTTGCGCCCCTAAGAGCAAGATATATCGCCACCGCCGTAGCCTGTGCCGCAACTATAGCCTCGGGGCTGTTGTGACTCGGTTGTGCCGACTCACGAGCCAGCGCCAAACACTCCCCGATGGAGGATGCGAGGTAGCCTACCGAACTCACACGCATCGGAGCGCCGTTGTGCGTGCTACCAGGTGTCACCTGCGAACCCTGACTTCGAAATCTTCTAAACGAACTGCCGTAACCCGCATTGGGGTACTCCGTCGACCACTTTAACAGCGATTGGGTGATGTTGATATGCTCCCTATCCAGCATCCACTCCGCTACCGCAGCGGTAAGCACCGTATCGTCGGTGATTGTCGAGGACTTGGTGAAGAGCTTGAAGTTAAATCTTGAAACGGGTTTAAACTCACGAGACGAGCCAACGATGTCGCCGATGACAGCGCCAATAATACCTTTGGTCATAGTATGTGTTAGGTGATTAGATTAACTTAGAAGACACTATTATAGAGTGTTCAACGTGCCAGAATCTACCACCCCACTGTAAAATTTTATATGATATCTCAAATATATTATCTCGTAAGTTTATATACAAGAATATATGGTGATTTTAAGACCTTTTATACTGACTTTTCAGTCCTTAATATATGCGTTGTCTAAACCTCTTATTATACTCAGTATTCCATTGAACTTGATAAGTATCACCCTATTTATTATCAACCAAAATAATTTGAAGTGACCCAAAAGTTTGTGTAAAATACTTCTGGGTCACATCAGTCTAATCCTTTCTATAATTACAGGGATTCTATATCAACAAACAACTCAACACTGTTTTGTCCGCTGAGTTTATCAGTAATAATTGCCTTTGTCCAAAGTTCTGGCGCATCAGTCCATCCCATTACTATGTCAATATACAAGCCATACTTTTCGTCTGCGAATTTGACAAATTTCGACACACCTATTTGGTGAATACCATTAGTACATCCGCCGTGAGCAATAACTAATGAGTGTTTCTCAAAATCGACACTCGGAGCTGTACATTCACCATCACAAACAATATATTTTTCTAACTCCTCACGGCTATTAACAACAATTATATCGCTATCTTCTTTTGTAAAGCTCCATTCGCAAGATGTTCCCGATAACGAATATTCTGTATATGATACCTCAGTGGTATCTCCAGCCTGGCCAGCCTGATATATCTTTACATCTATAAATGCATCTCCCACAGTTAGCCCAATTTTCGCCTCACGAGGTTCTGCTGAGTCGTTGGGATCAACGGTGACCACGAGAGTGTTACCCTCGTTGGGGATAGATGCTCGATACCACTCTCCATCTTGAACGTCATCAGCCAACCATAAAAAATCGTAGTTTAATGATGTAACCCTATCATCTCCACCCTCTGATGTAAATGATAGCTCATACTTGTCAAGTTCAATGGGATCCCATTTGCCTTCAACCTCATCAGGGCGCAAAATGATGGTTGTCTCATTAATTGGAGCGTTACCATCAAAACCAACGGCGCCATCCTCGTAGCCACACATCATATAAAGAGTCAACACCACCTCCTCTGTTATTGACTCTGGATATATGTTGACATCCGAGTAGAATGTGCCATTCTCATCTTCGGTCATCATCATATATCCCTGAGGAACAACGGGGAAGTGTGATGCATAGTTTGGTGACGACTTCTCCTCATTAATCCCTATCATAAATTGTCCACGGGAAGCATCGTCTGGTTCGCTCACATAGTATGCCTCCAAACGGAAACTTTCGGTAGTGGGCGTTACATAGACAATCTGCTCACTCTGTTTGAAAGCGTAAGTTCCAGGCTGTACAACATAATCATCGCCCTTTTTGTCATTACACGCGATAAGCGCAATTGCGACGAGGCTGTAAATTAAGTTTTTCATAATCCTAAAAATTATTTATTACGTACTAAATTATCGCACTTTTAACCAGTCTATTTATTTGCTCGTTTTAGCCGTTTTAAATGTATTTGATTTGTTTTACTGCGTAACCTAAAAGTTTTACAAACCTACTTTTCGAGCATATTACGTAGGAAAATCGAGAGGTTGGTATCACTTTCCGTCAAGCCGAGCTTGTGACGGATGTCGGCACTCTGGTTGTAGTGACGTGGCTGGCTCGTGTAGGCCTTGATATCCTTACCCTTCAAGCCGATTGCATACAGACAACAAATCTCAATCTCTTGCTCGGAAAGATTATGTTCCTCAAGGTACTTGATAAACTTAGGATGGCTACCAGCAAATGCTAACTTTGTAGATGTCATAAATGTATCTTTGTTAGCAAGTAACTCCTCCATCTCCCTACTTGCAGTTCGGTCGATATCGCTATTATTTGTTATGAAGGCAGTAAAGAACTTATTTAGCAACTCTAAACGCTTTACAACAGCAGTCTTGATATCTGGAGCTAATTCATTACTCTGTGCAAGTAGATTCGTCAAGTTATCTCGCTCTTCCTCCACCTGCAGATATAGCAACCTATAACGCTCTGCTTCTTGTTCTGAATGAGCTTGTTGGATGATCCTATATTTAAGCCTACCTCTAATATAAATCACTATCGATATCAGTATTGAAACAAGTGCAATACCTATTATGATAATTTTTTGTCTATTCTCCTTTTCTTTTGTATTTTGCAATTCTAGGGCATACTTTTCCTCTATAAACTGAGTATCGCTCTCGAATATAGAGAACACTATTTTGTCATTAAGTTCATTGAACTTTATGTATGTTTCATACGCACTCTTAAAATCGCCCTGGTGTTCATATATTTTCAATAGGGTGGCATAGTATTTTAATACTCGGTAGTCATCTTTTAATCTATTGACATCAATTTTTTGCGCTATATTTTCGGCATCACTGTATGCGCCTATATCCGTGTAGGCTCCTGCAATAGTCAAATAATCTATATTGCTATCTGCTACCTGCTCTATGTATTCATCTATAACTCTACGAACACTCTCTTCATCATCCGACCTACTCAGGCATAATAGATTATAGGAATATATCTCGCTTACTGTAGACTCTGGGAGGTCTTCGATATACTGATAGCATTTATCTAACAATTCTATAGCCTCACTATAATTATTGTTTTGAAGACATCCACTAATACACCTCAAAAGAGACAATACATAGTTGTTCACACGCCCCAACTCAAAGTAATAGTTTGCCGCTTCACTGCTAACATCATACACTTTATCCCACTTCATCAATGAATAATATATCGTACTCTGAGCAACTAATGTCCTTGCTTTAGTTAACTTGTCATTTGACTCTGCGCCCTTATCTAATGCATTAACATACGAGGTCATAGCAGCTGCATCATTGCCTGCATTCTGGTATATGCGACCTTGATAGTAGTATGTGCGCATTTTATCAGTTGCCGAACCGTTATCCTCGTAATAGTCAATAGCAGGTTGCAGAACTTCAAAGTCGGTCTTGTCGATATAGTTTTTATCCAGCGCCATAGAGAGCAACACGGCGTGTTTTGCTCGCTCCTCGTCGCCAGATAGATCATCGACATTAATAGACTGCAACACATTAAGTACACTATCAGGGCGCTCCTCGATAATGCGCTCCATTTCGGTTATAGTCTTCCAATGCTCCGAGTGGCGGTTGCACGCCACCAAGCAAAGACCAAGAACAAGTATAGTAAAAAGTCGTTTCATAAAAGCCATCATAATTTCCACAAAGGTAAGTAAAATATATCGTAATAGTGCATAGCGGGTATGTGCATAGCACAGATATAAACACATAAAAGAAACTACCGTAAGTAGTCTCTTTTATGTACCTTTGAGGGATGCTCTACGCCACTATATTGCGCCATAGTATTTGCCCTTCCAGATGTAGTAGTCATCCCTTGCGCGTAGCTCAAAACTAATCTCGACAAGGTCATCGTCAATCAGCAGAATGCGCATCTCGCCGCCCTTGATAGCTATCTCGCCCAATGGAGTGCCGAATCTCAGGGTTGCTACGTCTACATATGGCACCTGTGCCCCCGCTGCATCTACAATGGGATAGTCGCCCTCAGCGAGTTCCTCGGCGTAGATGTCGAGAGATAGGGTGTGGTGGCCACCAAAATCTATATGGTATCGGCCTATCTCATCCTCGCTGATGGTTATCGAGTCAAGAGTAAAGTCTCGCTTGAAGGTCATCTCTGGCAGTGCACCGCAATACTCGAACCTAACCTCACGGCCCAATGCGTCAACAACATCTACATCGAACATATATTCATACTCATCGTTTATCGAGATGTTAACTGTGCCACTGGCAAGCTCACCATAAGTGCCATTAGCGATGAACCACGAGTTGTGGGCCTCGATATCGCCTGCTGCGAACACCTCGGCGTTATTAACGCTATACTGGCCAGGCTCCAAGTACATCTCGTTTTGCTTGACAAGATGCGCCTCAAGAACAAGCGTAGCCTTGCCGTCGAGCGTATTGAAGGCTATCGTTGCACGCTTGCCCTGCTCCCTCTTGCGGATGTCGGGGCAGTTAAACTCCATCTGTGAGATGTCATAGTGGGGCATATCGCCAACGTAGTCATATATCTCAACCTTGTAGAGCGTGTCGCCCGCATAGAGGCTGGCACTGATAGAGTATCTGTCTCTAAACTCCTGGTAAGGAATATCCACCTCGACATCCACCCTATCGAAATAGATAGGCTCGCTGCCATCTGCAAAGCTTATGAACGAGCGCTTGGCATCAATACCCGCATTGATACCGCCATCTGTTGTGTAGCTACCCTCGGGAAGCATCTCGCCTGGCTCGGCATTGAACACCAGTGTAAGCTCGCACTCGGGATTAACATCGGTAAAGAGGAGTGCGAAATCGGTGTCGGCATACTGCTCATCAAGCAGACGACGCACAAGGCCAAAGTCGAGGGCCACCTCATCGTAGTGCTGTGATGCTGTGGTTGCAATCTCGTAGGCCACCTCCACGCCCTTGCTGTTCTTCGCAGCTACGGCAATGAGGTATGGGGTGTTGCGCTCAAGGTTATATACCTTCACTGTGTACGCCTCGTTTATCTTCGATGACTTGCCATCGGCCAAGATCTGCTCGGCATTGCACATACCCTCTGAGGCCTTAGCCACGATGTACCTCACCTCAGTGGCATTCGCAGACTCAATCTGAAACGAGATTGACGAGTCGGTCGTTAACTCAATAGCAATCTTCACACCCAGCTTGGTTGCCTCGTCACCTGCCGACTTGTCGCAGCCAACAAACATAACTACCACACCCATAATAAGTGAGCATAGCAGAGAGTTGTAAATTAAGTTTTTCATAGTCTTATTATATTATATTTTATTTAACATAGTCCAACATATCATCTGTTACAGTAAATCGCCATATATGCAGACACCGTTTCTCACTTTCGTTTTTCATTTTATAATTATAGTAGCTGCTGTCAAAAGGATTTTTCATAACGCTATCATAGTCCGCCTTTGACCACTCGCAAAGAAGTTCTCCATCTTCATTATAGATTTTAAGAAAGCTGTCATCTGCAAGGATTTCAATGTATTTTTCGATATAATCCCCTGTAATGAGATTTTCTGCCCCTGATAAGTATTCTTTCTCATTCGCTTCGTTATAGACATATGATGTGACAATATGATGTATTCGCATATCGCCATCTATCTTCAAAACACCAGCCTCGCAACCACTTGCAATATGAACATCATCCATATCACTATCTCCATAATTAAGTTCAAGTCGTAATACTTGGTCAGTATCATTATCAATATATATTAAACCGACCTCTTCGTATGGCAAATCATTCTGTGGTGGATCTTCAAAAAAGAAATCTATAATCTTTTCGCACGATGTAGCTGAAAGAACTATTGACATCAGTAACGACAAATAAATAAGTTTTTTCATAGGTGTTTATTTTTAAGTTGTTTGTTTATTATTTTAAGAGGTTTTAAGACCATCTAAGTTTCCGCCTACAAATTTACCCCCCCCCTTGAATTTTCCAAATTTTAGGGCAAGAAAATGCATTTTGAGGGCTATTATTTTCTTTACTCTAACAAAAAGTTACTCGGAAAAAGTTTTGCAAAACGAAAAACGACCTACGAATTTTAGTCCGTAAGTCGTTGTAAATCAGCAGTAGCTGAAAATATCTATTTTACCACACTCGCAAAAAGTTTTACAAACCTACTTTTCGAGCATATCACGAAGGAAAATCGAGAGGTTGGTATCGCTCTCGGTCAATAAAAGATATTATCACCTGCGGGAATAATTCATAACTAATCAATGTTTACCTACGATTACCTAAAGTTTATTAAAATTATATAGTGGCGATATTATTAACTGGTAAACAAATTATGTTACTAAAGAAAAAATCACTATATTTGCAGTGAATGGTGGCATAAAGGTTGCCGTTTAAGGGATAATATGGGTAACAAATATAAGATTCCATACATCAATGCTTGCATCCGAGCCTTCGCTAAGCGATTTAGGCTTTCGGTGCAGAGTGCTTTTGAATACCTTTACAACTTTAAGGGTATTCATTTTCTCGTGGAATTCTACGAGATTGAACACTTGCAGTCTATCGAAGATGCCGTTGACGATCTTGTTGTTTGTTGCCAGAATAATGGAGGAACACTGCGATGAAGCTTTATCACGGCACAAATGTAGATTTTGATGTGATTGACTTGACCAAGTCTAACAAGTATAAAGACTTTGGTCAGGGATTCTATTTGACCGATATTCGCTCACAGGCAGAAGAACTCGCCGCCAAGAAATCTCGTCTTTTCGGCGGTTATCCAGTTATCCAAGAGTATGAGTTTGACGAAACACTATTGAGTGGCGCAGAGTTAAAGGTATTGAAGTTCGACAAGCCATCAACGGAGTGGGCAGAGTTTATCTTCAAGAATCGTAACCGCGACAACAACTTTACACACGATTATGACATCGTCATAGGTCCTATCGCCAACGATGGAGTTGCATATCTACTGGGACGATATGAAGAGGGAACTTTGACTATTGAGGAGCTGAGCGACAAGTTAGACTACAAAAAACTTAATAGTCAATACTTCTTTGGAACGAATAAATCTCTTAAATACCTGAAACGCCTATGACAGCACAAGTTCAAAGAGATTTCCTAATCAATCATATTGTTGATCGATTAACAGAGTATCTTGTCTTGGACAACAATATAGAGATTGCTGACGCAATGAATATTATCTACAAGTCAAAGGTATATCAGCAGCTACAAGACATTGAAGGTGGACTCTACACGCAAAGCCCATCGTATGTCTATGAGTTACTGAAGCGAGAATTGCATTAGGTATAATTTATTTCCCAAAAGAGGCTGACTAAAAAGCCCTAGAGGACCAATGTCAGCCTCATGAGTTGTTATACCTTGTTTAACTAATATCAATAGGATTGTTCTCTCCTTCTGCTCTTCTTATTGCTCCATCAATATATTTTAGCAAATGTATCAAATTGTATCTATTAACACTCTTACGGTTTGGGATCCCTCCTTCTACTATATTTTTTATTTGTTGTAACTTGGGAAGATCATCGGCAAAACGATTATTCCCACTATTAAGGATGTGTGGAAATTCATAATGCATAGCAAAGAATTCGCATAACGGTTGCAAACTGCCATTACTGAGAGAAAGGATTTTGCTGGCGAAAATTGTCGCATCAATATTCTTAAATATTGGTGATAACTTATAAGTACTATGTTGGTCGGGTGTTGTCTCCATACTTAACTTAAATAAGCTTGCAACATTTTCATCACTCAAACTTAATAGAGCTTCTTCCATTTTATCTTTTAGTTCTATATTTCTTTTTTCAAATATGCTTATCACATAACCGCAGATATCCTTAGCTATATCATTGTTTTCTACTCGCACATACGATTCAAGGCCTCTAACAAATGCTAATTTAGCCTTGTATAGTTCTTCTTTATTATTAATAGCTACAAAATAGTTTTCGATATGTTCCTTTGCTATTATTATAACATCAGAGTCCAATGTGTGAATTAGCTTGCAGTCAAAATATATCATCAAAGCAAGCGACCTTCCCATCATATAGATGTTAGGTATATTGTTTGCCTTGACATCTTGTTCTAACTTAATATATGCTACCTCAAAATCATCATTGGACAACTTTGTGAAATCTGCTATTTTTTCTTGAATACTAGTATCGCCACTTAATTGTTTTAGTTGATTTTCAACATTATCTTTACTGCTATGACCAGTCTCTATTTCATTAATGATTTGTTGTACATTATCAACATTTAGAACATCTACCTGATATTTATCACTAATCTGGTGATATTTACTACGGATAGATTTTATTCGCTCTTTGGTCTCGTCATTGTTGTCGTGGATAATACCAATCATATCTGCCCAATCCCACGCTTTTATAATGTCGCGATTTTCACCTCTATATTCACAATAAGTTGCTATATATGCTCCTAACAATGATTTAATATATGAAGTTCCCTTTTTAACAAGGTTCACATCTAATTCATTGTATAGGTTGTTAAAATCGTATAGGCACTGACGAAGCAAGCGAAGATTATTACATTGTGTTGCCTCAAAACAATCAATTATATAATCTTTCTGTTTTGTCAGCCATTCTGCCAAAGGGACATCATCAGTTAAGAAACAGTTGATGGCTCCCACTACATCTGGTTTTATCTCAAATTCTCGACCAATGGTTTTTTCCTTAAACTCGAATAATTGTTGTTTTTTATCTTCATTTATATGCGTTTCATCTCCTACGATAATAACATGACACGCACCATGCTCAACAAAACTATTAATGTAGCCTAATATTAACTTCATATCTATTAAGCAGCGCTCAAGATCGTCAAATACAATTATTTTAGTTACAACCTCGTTGTTATTCCGAGATGTAAGTAACGATAACGAATCAAGCGTTGCATCCATTGATAAATCTTCTTTACCATTATTATCAAGGTCAATACTTGTTTTAAATATCACTTTGCCAGCTAGTTTGAAGACACCCTTTGCCAATTCTGCACCTTTGCTATATAAAAATGGGTGCAAAGCTCTATCAATTGCTTCTGTTATTTGCGAGGTTTCTTTTAGTCCGTATAATGAGACATAAATAGGTTCAATGATAACATTGTCCTTCTTTATTTCGTCCTTATATTCCTTAATCCACTTTTGAATAAAGTATGATTTGCCACACCCCCTTTTGCCTTTCAACATTACAGCGTAACGTGGATCAGGATTAGTTACATATTTAAGTAGATATTGAGATATATTTTCGTTCATAGCCCATATAAATTTTTATATTAACTCACCAAAGTTAATATTTAATTTTGGGACATGAAACTATATTGTCACAAAATATGGTGACGAACAGATAGAAATATGAATCAATCAAGTTGTGCCAAATTGAATATACCTACTGTATTTTATGCTTATATTGACATATAAACTTCTTTGGCTCTAATTAGGCACTTAATTCAAGTTGATACATATGAGTAATGTATTCAGTCCTTAGTGTTTTCAACATCTACCTACGATTACTTAACATGCTAATATAATTATGTACTAAATTAATCTTTAGTATGCACGAAATAGTGAATGTAAACTGTGCTAAATTAACTTAAAAAGTTATTTTAGTTCATTGCCATCACAAGTATATCCCCCTCAAAATATTGTGTCTATTTTTTCAATTCACCAATCATACATCTGACCTCCCCCCCCTATATATTAGATGTTTGCGCAACGTAAACCACCTCACGAATTGTATACTGGGTAGGGGCCTTAATAGGTATTCCGTTGTCTTGTTTTCTAATTACAAGGCAAAATATTTTAGAAAAAAGTTTTATTAATCTTGTCTTTTTTACCATTGTTTCTATATTTATTATAACGGGCAATAAAAATCCCCGTTTTACAATTATGAAACATAAAAGGAAATACAGAGAACTAGAAA
>JAFYRB010000073.1 GCA_017559615.1 Alistipes sp.
AAGTGTACTGTTTCTATACAGCTGGAACGCAAGCCTCAAAGAATCTTGAATCTTTCCTAATTGAGGCTTTTGCAAAAAGATATGGTGCTATACCTGTTGGAAACGGAGCTAGATCTTTTAGATGTTAAGCAAAAATTGATTTATCAAGCAAGTGGAACACTTGCCTCAAGTCCCCCTTTGTCAAAGGGGGATTTAGAGGGAATGTAAATATGAGAGGAGTTGCGAAGCTATGCTTCGCGAGTCCCTTTGTTCGCACAAGGCACAAAAAAAAGACGAGCAACTCTCGCTGCTCGTCTTCGTGCGGACAAAGGGACTCGAACCCCCACGCCTCTCGGCATCAGATCCTAAGTCTGACGTGGCTACCAATTACACCATGTCCGCAAGGATCGGCCAACGAAATATACCCATCCGATATATCTTTTCCCTCGTTGACGCTGCAAAGGTAACAACTTTTTGTAATATAACAACACCCATTTGCAATTTTATTATAATTTTTTCGTATTTTTGTATCTTGAACATTGTGCGACTACCCTCGAGAGCAGTTTCCCGAAGGATGTCGCATAGCTAAAAACGATACTTTATGCCAAAGATAATAACCCTTCAGTTGTCTCCAAAACAGGCCGCAGATGAGAAGTTCTACCTTGCACGTGCCGCAGAACGTATGGGAATACGTCAGAGCGATATCGCCCTCGCGCGTGTCGTGAAGCGCTCCATAGATGCGCGTCAGCGTATGGCAAAGGTGAATCTCTCGCTTGAGATTTACGTCGACCAGGAGCCGCAGCCAGCACCGCTACATTTCGACTATCCTGCGGTGGAGAATGGTGTGGAGGTTATTGTCGTAGGTTCGGGACCTGCGGGACTCTTCGCCTCGCTACGCCTTATAGAGTTGGGATACAAGCCAATACTCTTGGAGCGTGGTAAGTCGGTGCTATCGCGTAAGTACGATATCGCGCAGATTAACCGCGGTGGCGAGATTAACCCCGACTCGAACTACGCCTTTGGCGAGGGTGGTGCGGGTACATTCTCGGATGGTAAGCTCTTCACACGAAGCAAGAAGCGTGGCGACTACAACAAGGCGTTGCAGACTCTGGTGTGGCACGGCGCGAATCCCGAGATTCTCTACGAGGCACATCCCCATATCGGAACAGACAAGCTCCCACGTATCATCTCGAATATCTGTCGTACCATCACCGAGAGTGGCGGTAAGGTGCTGTTCGAGAGCAAGGTTACGGGATTTATGCTCAAGGGTGACCGTATCACGGGTGTCCGTGTAGGCGATAACGTTATCGAGGGTGCTGCGGTGGTATTGGCAACAGGACACTCGGCACGCGATATCTATGAGATGTTGTACGAGGCGAATATCGCTATCGAGGCAAAGCCTTTTGCTATGGGTGTGCGTATTGAGCATCCACAGCGCCTTATCGACAGCATCCAGTATCATCGTGCGGAGCGTGGTGAGTGGCTTCCTGCGGCGAGCTATTCGCTTGTAAGTCAGGAGGCTGGACGTGGTGTTTACTCATTCTGTATGTGTCCTGGAGGCTTCATCGTGCCAGCTATGACCGACAATAGCCAGTCGGTGGTCAATGGTATGTCGCCAAGTGGTCGTAACTCTGCCTTTGCGAACTCGGGCCTTGTTACGGAGGTGCGTCTTGAGGATTTCGCACACCTTCGCGAGCAGTGGGGTGAGTTGGCGGGCTTGCGCTATCAGCAGCTCTTCGAGGAGTTGGCACGAGAGCATAGCGGTGAGCGTCAGGTGGCTCCTGCGCAGCGTGTTTCGGATTTCGTGGCGGGCCGTGCGTCGACCTCTCTGCCACGTACGTCATATATCCCAGGTATCACAGCGTCGCGTCTCGACCAGTGGATGCCCGAGGTTATCGGCGCAAGACTTCGTAGTGGTATCGCAACCTTTGGCAAGAAGCTAAAGGGTTTTGTGTCGGATGAGGCTATTGTTGTGGGCGTGGAGTCACGTACCTCGACTCCTGTGCGTATTCCTCGTGATCCAGAGTCGCTGATGCACACGCAGATAGCGGGCTTGTTCCCTGCGGGTGAGGGTGCGGGATATGCAGGCGGTATCGTATCAGCTGCACTCGATGGAGAGCGTGTTGCAGATGCTGTGGTGCGCTACTGCAAGGCTCATAACTTCTAACGATAAACCCTGTCGAGGTGTCGCCCATTGTCATCATATCGACTATCGCGGGATATATCGCGCTTCTCTTCGTTGTGGCGTGGATATCCTCGCGTCGTAGTGCGCAGGGCTCATTCTTCACGGGAGGACGTAACACCCCACGTGTCGTAGCGGCCATAGCTATGGTTGGTGCTGCGATGTCGGGTGTCACCTATATCTCGGTGCCAGGTACTGTGGCAGCAGATAGCTTCTCCTATCTGCAAACTACACTCGGCTTCTTTGTTGGCTACGTAATCATCGCCTATCTCCTTATTCCGCTATACTATCGCTTGGGTGTGGTGTCGTTGTATGAGTACCTCGACCAGCGCTTTGGTGTTGTGGCACATCGCACAGGAGCGTGGTTCTTCTTCGTGTCGAAGATTCTCTCGGCGTCGCTACGCGCGTATATAATATGTGTGGTGCTTCAGGAGTTGCTCTACGACCACTATAATATCCCGTTTGCGGTTAACGCAGCGATAATGATGCTTCTGGTGTGGATGTACACACGTCGTGGCGGTGTGCGTACGGTGGTGTGGGTAGAGATGGTTAAGACGCTCATTATGAGTGCAGCAATTGTAGTATCTATTATATTCATTATTAAGTCTTTAGGTTGGGATTTCGGGGTTGCCCTGTCAGCCATCACCGAGAGTCACTACTCCGATATTCTGTTCTTGGATAACCCTCTTGATAGGCGTTACTTCTGGAAGCAGTTTATTGCGGGAGCGTTCCTCGTTGTTGCGATGACGGGCCTCGACCAAGATATGATGCAGACCATACTCTCGTGCCGCAATCGAAGAGATGCGCAGCGAAGTATGATGACATCCATCGTTATCCAGATGGTGGTTATCGTATTGTTCCTCTGCCTCGGCGCGTTGTTGTATCTCTATGCCGATACGAACGATATTGCTGTCACACAGGGAGATACACTCTTTGGCTACGTGGCTACGGAGTGCGGATTACCTACCGTTGTCGGCGTGTTGTTCTTGTTGGGCTTGGTCGCCTCGACCTACTCCTCTGCGGGTTCGGCACTTACGGCCCTTACAACCTCCTTTACCCTCGATATTCTCGATGCGAAGCGCTCGCCAGAGAGGGTGGAGAGGCTACGTAGAGTGTCACACATCGCCATTGCGATGGTTATGATGGTGGTGATAATCATCTTCGGTTACTCGAGCGCAAGTGGCGCCATAACACTTATCTTCACGATGGCAAGCTATACCTATGGTCCGCTTCTGGGTATGTTTGCTTTTGGATTGTTTAGTCGCCGTGAGGTGCGTGCGAGGGCTATACCCGTTATTGCTGTCTCGGCGCCTCTGGTAAGCTATATCATTGCCCAAAACTCAGTAACGTGGTTTGGTGGCTATGTATTTAGCTATGAGGTGATTATCCTTAACGCTGCGATTACTATACTCGGAATGCTCATTGCCTCGAAGCCTCGCGCTATGGAGGTGCGTGGAGATAATTAATTTGCCCTATAACCCTAATTAACGAGGTGCTATGATAACCTTTCTAACTTGTCTTGCGGTGCTTATTGCGGCCTACTTCCTCTATGGTGGGCTTATGTCGCGCATCGCGGGTATCAACCCTAATGCCGATGTCCCATCAAAGACGATGTACGATGGTGTGGACTACATCCCTATGCCACGCTGGAGGATATTTCTTATCCAGCTCCTGAATATCGCGGGTACGGGACCTATCTTTGGCGCTATCCTTGGTGCGTGCTATGGCCCTGTGGCGTTTTTGTGGATTACCTTGGGAGGTATCTTCATAGGTGCTATGCACGACTATCTCTCGGGCGTTATCTCGTTGCGTAACGGCGGTAGTAGCCTTCCAGAGATTATTGGTAAGTATCTCGGCGGAGGTATGCATAAACTAACCCTTGTGCTTATCCCGTTGCTTATGATTTTGGTGGGTGCGGTATTTATCGTCACGCCATCGCAGATTCTTACCGACAAGACCAATCTGCCATATTTGGGCTGGGTGGCGATAATCATCGTATACTACTTTGTGGCTACGATACTTCCTGTGGATAAGATTATCGGTAAGATATATCCGCTCTTTGGTGCTGCGCTTATCGCTATGGCTTTGTCGTTCTTCGGGGTGTTACTCTTTGGCGATTATACTATCCCAGAGCTTACCTCGGTTGAGAATATGCACTTCAATGCCCAAAACTTACCTATCGTGCCAACGCTCTTCATTAGCATTGCGTGTGGTGCGGTGTCGGGCTTCCACGCTACGCAGTCGCCACTTATGGCACGCTGCGTAACCTCGGAGTCGCAGGCTCGCCCCGTATTCTTCGGCGCTATGATTTCCGAGTCGATAATAGCACTTATATGGGCGGCGATGGCTATGGCATTCTTTGGCGGTGTGGAGGCTCTCAATGGCTTTATGACAGAGAATGGAAGCAACGCCGGTCTTGTGGTGTCGGTTATTAGCGATACAACGCTCGGTAAGTTGGGAAGCATCCTCGCGATTATGGGTGTTGTTATTGCGCCTATCACCTCGGGAGATACCGCCTTCCGCTCGGCCCGTCTTATTATTGCCGATATGCTCGGCTACGACCAGAAACCGATTCTCAATCGACTCCTTGTTAGCGTACCGCTCTTTGCTATCGGTATTGCCATTGCGTTTGTTGATTTCGATGTTATCTGGCGCTACTTTGCGTGGTCTAATCAGGCGTTGTCGGTATTCACGCTATGGATGATTACGGCGTGGCTGCAGCGTAAGGGCAGCGGCTTCTACATTCTCGCCCTTGTGCCAGCGATATTTATGACCTACGTATGCTCGTCGTTTGTCTTCGTATCTACGCAGTTCGTGGGTATGGGAGCAACCACCTTGGCGTATGTCTACGGTGCTGCTACGACGGCTATAATTTCAGGATTACTAATGCTTAAAATTCGTAAAGATGTCAAACGCGGAGCTTCAATTTAACCCCACCGAGGATCAGACCTTCGAGCTTGAGGGTAGAGGACGTTATAACTTTGTGCGCCATAAGGAGCGTGTCGATAAACTCGTCGCGGAGGGTAGATATGCCGAGGCGTGCGAGGCGCGTTACGAGGCCTTTCAGGTGGTGATGGAGGCCTTGCCCGAGGATGAGGCTATGCCACTAAGCTGGGAACACGCCAATAGCCGCGCTGCGGTGTCAATTATCTATGGCTCGGCTGTAGACCATTTCCGTATTGGTGACGTGGAGATGGCGATGGCGCAGTTGGAGATGCTCCTTGAGTGTGACCCCGAGGATCACTTCGAGTCGATTAATTTGTTGGCCCTCTGCTACGTGGCGATGCAGGAGTGGGAGGCCTTTGATGATATTGTTATTGACCTTACGGAGAAGTCTGCAGATGCTGTTGTGGCACGCCTCTGGGCATCATATCGCCGTGAGGGTAGCGTAGATAAGGCGCTTCTTGCGCTACTTAAGTCACGCTTTAAGGCCTTTTACGGCGAGCTTACTGCTGCGGAGCATCCCGACGATGAGGCATTTCGACGTGATATCTCCTCGGAGCGACCTTCGCAGGGTGCCGAGGCGCGTGAGTGGTGGTTGCTCACCGAGCCACTATGGAGCGAGTTCCCGGAGTTTATCGAGGCGCTTAAATAAAATAAGAGGGCTGTCCAACGTATAATGGACAGCCCTCGTTATATCCTCGTAGACCTATTTCGTAAGTCGCTGATAGTGGCAGATGAGCAGGTTTTCGTCATCATCGTAGAGGTGCATACCATTGCCCTCGCAGTATTGCCACATCTTGCAGTCGGCACATTTGCCCTTCTTCGCCCACTCTCGGTTGCGGAACTTCTCGAAGCGGTTTTGCCATACGTCCCAGAAGTTATCGCGATAGATGTTGCCCTGTGTGAAGTTACCACGAACGGAGGTGCATCCCGATATATCGCCATTCACGCGGATAGAGGCGATGCCCACACCTGCGTGGCACTCGAATGGGTTGTTACGCACACGTAGCTCATAGCCACCGATGAAGCCCTCGCACGAGTAAGAAGCCTCGATAAGTCCCTCCTTGCGCGTAGCCTCGATAAACTGCATCATATAGGTGAACTCTTCGTCGTTAAGCTGAAGGTCCATATCCTTCGCTGCACGACCTACGGGGAAGATGCTGAAGAGTCGCCAGTGGCGTACACCGAGCGAGTATAGGAACTCCTTGAACTTCTCGAGATGAGGGATAAGCGCTGGGGTTACGCACGTTACAACATCTGATGCAAGTTCCTTATCTGCCGATATCATCCTTACGGCCTCAACAGCGCGTTTGAAGCTCTCCTTATTCTGACGGATGTAGAAGTGCTGCTCCTCGAAGCCATCGAGAGATACGGTGATGGAGTGTAGTCCCGCGCGGATAAGTGAGTCAAGACGCTGGCGTGTGAGTCCAAGGCCGTTAGTCACCATACCCCAAGGGTATCCTCGGCGGTAGAGGTTTAAGCCTATCTCTTCGAGGTCCTTGCGTACCAACACCTCGCCACCCGAGAGGATTACCAACACCTTGTTAGGGTTTACGTTTGGCGTAACCTCATTGTCCAGCACGCGGAAGAAATCCTTGGCGGGCATATCCGTAAGCGTTGTGTCGATGCGGCAGTCGCTACCGCAGTGGCGACACTGAAGGTTACAGCGCAGCGTACACTCCCAAAATAGTGTGTGTAGCGTATGCTCTTTGCGGCGTATATCACGTAGCTTCTTGAATAGCTTGAGCGCTATCCACTGTCTTACTCCTAATCGTTTTCCCATTTTAGTTCTGCTTTCGTTTTAGTTCCACATCTCCCAGCTCTACATAATACTGATGTCTGGGGGCTATGACCTCTCTATCTTCGAACTCTCCGCCATTTGCCTGGCCATCCTCGTCATAAAACCAGATGCGGTCAGAGATACCTGCGACTGAGAACTCGCCACCCTCGCCCGTTCTTGCGAACTCTCCTCCATTATTCACTCGGATACCCTTTATCGCATTGCCCTCGGTGTCTACCACGCGGCCCGAGACGATATACTCTGGGTGATACTCCTCGTAGGGTGTGCCGTAGCACGCCACGCAGGTGAGCGTCATACCAAATAGGGCAAATAGACGTGTTAATATTTTGCCTAACATAGGACGTTATAGTTTTTTAAGAGTTATAGTACCCACATCCACCGAGCAGCTTCCCGAGAATCCCCACTCGTCGGGCTTCGTCGCAGGAGCCACTTTGTCGGTGATATCAATCTCCTTGCTCTCGTACGTGCCACGATTATACTCGCCGTCGATATCCTCCACACATATAATCCATCTCTTGCGTGGCTCGGTGTAGGAGCGTGCGGCGATTTTACCATTGTGGTCGGTATATCCTGTGCGTCCCACAAACTCGGCATTCTCGGGGTAGAGGTGGATGCCCTGAATAGGCTCGCCAGCCTCATCTACTACTGTCGCACTGAACCAAATAACGTAGTATGGGTCGTGCTTCTCCTTCTCGCAACTCGCGCTCATAAGAAGCGCGATAGCCATACATATATATAATAGTCGTTTCATAATTACTCCTCCTCGGTTGTGTTCTCCTCCTCTTGAGCATCCTCGCTCTTGAGAGTCATTGTGACATCGCCAAGCTCTGCGACATAGGTTCCTTCGTTCCATCTACCATCGCCCTCCTTGGTCTGTACTACCTTATCCGAGATATCCATCTCGAGGGCCTCGAACTCTCCTCCGTTCTGTGGCCCGTCATTATCGTAGAAGACCACCTCATATTGAGTATCTGGCCAGATGTAACTGCCGTATGCGTCGATATTACCGAGGTAATTGGATACGCCTGTGCGGTCATCGAAGTAGTCGCCATCTTTTGTTCTTACCTCAATGCCCTGAATAGGATTACCCTTCTCATCCACTACGCGAGCCTTAAGTGAGAAAGTTACGTGTGGCACGCCGTACTCGCAAGGTCCAAGTTCCTTAGCCTCCTCACATCCAAACCCAAGCAGTGCCAAAAGTATGTATATAAGCTTTTTCATAGTAATGGTGTTTTAGGTGATTACTTATATATATAATATAATAGTTGCTTTGAACTACTCCTCCTCGGTTGTGTTCTCCTCCTCTTGAGCATCCTCGCTCTTGAGAGTCATTGTGACATCGCCAAGCTCTGCGACATAGGTGCCGCCGTTCCAATTGCCGTCGCCCTCCTCGGTTTGTACCACCTTATCCGAGATATCCATCTCGAGGGCCTCGAACTCGCCACCATTCAGCGGTCCGTCAATGTCGTAGAAGACCACCTCATATTGATGGCCTGGCCAGAAACCGCCGTGTGCGTCGATATTACCGAGGTAATCGGATACGCCTGTGCGGTCAGTAAAGTAGCCGCCCTCCTTTGATCTCACCTCAATGCCCTGAATAGGGTTGCCCGCCTCATCTACCACGCGCGCCTTAAGTGAGAATGATATGTGTGGTGAGCCGTACATAACCATTCCAATATCGCAGCTAACTCCGAGAAGTGCGAGCAGAAGGTAAATAAACTTTTTCATAATAAACTATTTTTTTTGTTCGTTTCTTTACTGCAAAATTACCAAATAAATAGGCCTTCGCCAAATTTTTAGAGCAAAAGTTTTTCCAGATTCGACTTTGTAACTATCAGTAAATCAGCGATATAAGCAGTGGTCAAAATACTGATTTTTCAACTTGCTGATTATCAGTGAGTTACACACATAGCATTTAAAGTATTGAAAATCAGTGAGTTGTAATATAGTTGCGATTTTCGATAGCGAAACCAATAAAAAAAGTTAACTTTGCAAAAACAAACTCTTTTTTATGGGAACAACACTAAAATATAGCCGTCGACTATCGCACGAAGTTAGCTTCGGAGGTGTAACAATAGGTGGCAAAAATCCTATTGCGGTGCAGTCTATGGCAAACACCCCAACTGCCGATGTGGAGCGTAGCGTCGAGCAGACAATACGCATTGCCGATGCTGGTGCAGAGATAGTGCGTCTTACGGCGCAAGGTCGCAAGGAGGGCGAGGCACTAAAGCCTATTATAGCGGAGTTGCGTGAGCGAGGATGCCGCGCAGCGATAGTTGCCGATATCCACTTTACGCCCGAGATTGCGATGATGGCTGCCGAGGTGGTGGATAAGGTGCGTATCAATCCTGGTAACTTCCGTACCTCGAATGGCGAGTTGGAGAACCTTATAAATATATGTAAGCGACGTGGCGTGGCGTTGCGCATTGGCGTTAACCACGGCTCACTCGCAAAGCGCATCTTCGACCAGTGGGGTGACACGCCCGAGGGTATGGTGGCCTCGGCAATGGAGTTCCTGCATATGTGTCGTAGCGCGAATTTCGATGACGTGGTGGTGTCGATGAAGTCGAGCAATACACGTGTTATGGTTCACGCCTACCGCCTATTGGTGGAGGCTATGGCGCGTGAGGGTATGACCTACCCGCTACATCTCGGTGTTACGGAGGCAGGCGATGGCATCGAGGGACGCATAAAGAGTGCTGTGGGTATAGGAGCATTGCTCGCGGATGGCATTGGCGATACGTTGCGTGTCTCGCTTACGGAGGCTCCCGAGAATGAGGTGCCCGTAGGCCGTATCTTGGCGGAGTACTTCGTGGGACGCACTGCGGAGTTTGAGGTGGAGAACGTGGAGAGTTACTCGCCAACAGAGTTTAAGCCTCGCACTGCGGCACGCCCTATAATCCATACGGAGCTTACGGCGGAATATGATGTTGTGGAGGCCGTTAGCGATAACCCTACGCACGAGTGGCGAGCAGCGATATTGCGATGCGACGATGGCCGTGCGAAGGTACTAAAACGAAGATACGAAGGCACTGATCGCGAGCGTGTTGCAATCTTTGCGGCAGCAGATATGGGACAGTTGCTTATTGATGGTCTTGCCGAGGGTGTGTGGGTAGATGCCCCTGAGTTGGATGCTAAAACTGTGGAGGATATAGAGCTTATGTTGCTTCAGGCGGCACGTCTGCGTTTCTCACGTACGGAGTATATTGCTTGTCCAAGTTGTGGTCGCACGCTCTATGATATTGAGTCGACGTTGGCAGCGATAAAGTCGCGCACGTCACATCTTAAGGATTTGAAAATCGGCGTTATGGGCTGTATCGTAAATGGCCCTGGCGAGATGGCAGATGCCGATTATGGCTATGTAGGCTCGTCGCCCGAGCATATCACGCTCTATCGTGGCCGTGAGATTGTGGCGCGTAACATCCACCAGTCGGAGGCTATCGACCACCTTATCGAGATTATAAAGCGCGATGGTCGCTGGCACGACCCAGAGTAGCGATGGCTATTACGTTGAAGTCATATAAGGCACGTGGCATTGTTCTCGGCACACTGAAGTATGGCGAGAAGGGTGTCGTTGTGCATATGTTGACCGATGTCTGTGGCCGCCAAAGTTATATGGTGCAGGGTGTGCGTCCTACGGCGCGAGGCTCGAAGATGGCACTTCTGCAACCTATGTTTGCCGTTGAGTTCGAGGGTCTTACATCTACGAAGATGTCGATGCACCGCCTCAAAGATTTAGTGCCAGGTATGGTGCTGCAAAGCACTCCTTTCGACGTTCGTAAATCTACGATGGCGCTCTTTATGGCCGAGGTATTGTATCGTCTGGTTAAGGAGAGCGAGCCAGGCTCGGAACTTTTCGACTTTGTGTGGGCCTCGGTTGGTGCGCTCGATGCTTTGGAGGAGGGTATTGCGAATTTCCACCTCTGGTTTTTGGCAAACCTCAGCCGTCCGTTAGGCTTCTCGCCCGATAATGAGTATATGGATGGTGCGTGGTTGGATATCCGCGATGGACACTTTACGCATAACGTCCTGATTCCAAGTGCATCACTATCGCCCGAGAATGCCCGTATTCTGCACGATATGCTCGAGTGTGACATTCGCTATCTTGGTGAGATAGGACTAAATCGTGAGGAGCGCGCTTCGTTTCTTGAGGCGATGCTCAAGTATTATGCCTTCCATCTTGATGCTATAAACTCCGTAGAGTCGCTACGAATATTGAGAGAAGTTTTCTAACAAGGCTACTTCTAAAAAAAAGAAGAGAGGCTGTCCGATTGGACAACCTCTTTTATCGTTATTACTGTTTAGGTATCGACTGCGCCTTAACCTTAAAGAAGTTCATCGATGAGCCAGCATCGAGGATGCGGTAGTCGTAGATGTTTCCCCAACCCGCAGGGCGGTCCTTAATCTCGCAATCCTCCTCCGTATCGTTAACAACATAGTCACGAATCATAGCGTGCCAAGTGTTGATACGCGCGATAGAGGCCTCATAGTGGAAGAGTCCCTTTGCAGGGTCGCACAACTCGTTAAGAGCCTCGACATAGATTTTGCGATAATCCTCATATTTGAGAATCTTGCCGATAAGAGGGTTCTTATTCGTATCGCCCCACTGAAGCGGATCGTGACGTCCCGAGTCGCTCTGCACACCGCAGTTTAGTGACGTGCCGAGGGTGTTGTCGTAGTCGAACGGTATGAAGAAGAATTTGTAGTTGTTCTTATCCGATGAATTGAAGTAGATGTAGTAGTTATTCTGGTTATTCCAGTAGTCATCCCACATTCCCACAACCACGTTTACGGCGTAGGTGCGTAGCAATAGACGCACGTCACATACCTTCGCAATCCAATCGTGAAACTCCTGTCCCTCGAGGCGTGTGAGGTTCTTGGTGAACTCTCGAAGCTGCTCCTTCGCTGCCTCGAAATTCTCGATGTTGCTCTTTAGCTCATAGGTAAAGTTATTGCCCGAGTCATCATCGTAGTGTATCCACGCATTGTTGATGTCATTATAGTTGAGGCTTGCACCCCAGCGACACTTCCAGAGGTTGTGCTTATGGTCGCCAAACAAATCCTTGCGCTTCTTAACATACTTATCGTCAATAGCCTCCAGCATCTCGTAAACGCCATAGTACGCTGGCTCCTTATCTCCCTCGACGTGAATCCACAATCGGCAGTAGGAGCTATAGACTGCGGTCCAAATGCCAAAGCGGCGGAAGAGGTCGTAGCAGTACAACTCACGGCAGTAGGCGCGGTCATCCTTATGCCACTTGAGGTGGAGCTTACGTACGTTGTGCAGCTCGTGAGCATCGTCCTTCTGGTATTTGCGCAGGTTGAGCATAAAGTGGCAGTGGTGCCAGTCAGCCTCATCTCTGCGGTGCATCTCGCCACCATTACCCTCAGGACGGCGACGTGAGGTGTTGCCACGAAGACGTAGTCCCGCATCCTCGAAGTTGTGTGTCTCGCCCTTCGACTTAAACTCCGCATCGCAGTGTACGTAGGTTGGAGTGTCGCTATTCTGGTCAAAGGCCATAAGTAGGTCGTTCCACTCCTCTTCGCTGATTGTAATGCGAATCTCGGGTAGGGTGTTCATATCGAATACCCACGCCAACTCGCCTGCCGCCCACTCGGTATTAGGGTAGTCGGGGGTTACGGGTCCTGGCTCTGGTTCGGGATTTGGCGTTGGCTCCTCCTCGTCATCCTTGTTGTCCGGCTCCTCGGTGTTGTCGTCAGGAATTATGAACTCATTCTCTGGTGCGCAGCCCACAATCGCAAATGACATAAGTAGGAGTAGGGCTATATTTCTAAATATCTGCTTCATAACTATCTGTTTCTATGCGACAAATTTACGAAACTTTTTTGGAACTATGCTATTTTCTGCTCGAAGGAGTTACATATATCATATTTTTTGCTTAACTTTGGAGTAACGTTGTTTCATTAATCTTGATTACTATGAGCAGAGAGTTAGAGCTAAACCCCAATAAGGTGGTTTCATTCTTGGGTAAACCTGCCAAGGAGTTCACAAAGGCAGATATCGTTAAGTACATCTACGACAACGGCATACGTATGGTTAACTTTATGTACCCTGCGGGTGATGGTCGTCTTAAGACGCTTAACTTTGTTATCAACAATGCCGAATATCTCGACACAATTCTTACGTGTGGCGAGCGCGTAGATGGCTCGAGTCTCTTCCCATTTATCGAGGCGGGTAGTAGCGACCTCTATGTCGTGCCACGCTTCAGCACCGCGTTCCTCGATCCATTTGCCGAGATTCCTACGCTCACGATGCTCTGCTCCTTCTTCAATAAGGATGGCGAGCCTTTGGCATCTGCGCCACGTTATACACTCCTCAAGGCGTTGAGCGCATTTAAGGAGGTTACGGCTATGGAGTTTGAGGCTATGGGCGAGTTGGAGTACTATGTCATAGCTCCCGACGAGGGCCTCTTCCCTGCAACGGACCAGAAGGGCTACCACGAGTCGGCTCCGTATGCCAAGTTTAATGAGTTCCGCACCGAGTGTATGGCATATATTGCACAGGCGGGCGGTAAGATTAAGTATGGCCACTCGGAGGTGGGTAACTTCACTATCGACGGCCTTATCTATGAGCAGAACGAGATAGAGTTCCTACCCGTAGCGGCCGAGGATGCTGCCGACCAGCTTGTCATCGCCAAATGGATAATTCGCAACCTTGCATACCGCTATGGCTACGATATAACCTTTGCGCCAAAGATTACGGCGGGTAAGGCTGGCTCGGGACTCCATATCCATATGCGTATTATGAAGGATGGTAAAAATATGATGACCGAGAATGGTGTGCTTTCGGCTACGGCACGTCGCGCCATTGCGGGTATGATGGAGTTAGCACCATCTATCACCGCCTTCGGAAATACCAATCCTACATCCTATTTCCGTCTTGTGCCACATCAGGAGGCTCCTACGAATGTCTGCTGGGGCGATCGCAACCGCTCGGTATTGGTGCGTGTGCCACTCGGTTGGACCGCAAAGAGCGATATGTGTCAGATTGCCAACCCTTTGGAGGCGGCCTCTACAATCGACACAACACAGAAGCAGACCGTCGAGATGCGCTCTCCAGATGGCTCGGCAGATGTCTACGAGCTTATTGCAGGTTTGGCCGTTGCGTGCCGCTATGGCTTCGAGTTGGAGAATGCTCTTGAGATTGCAGAGCGCACCTACGTAAACGTAAATATCCACCAGAAGGAGAACGAGCATAGATTGAAGGATTTGTCGCAGTTGCCTGATAGCTGTGCCGCATCGGCAGATTGCTTGGAGCGTCAGCGTGCGATTTTCGAGTCTCGCGGTGTCTTCAGCCCAGCGATGATAGATGGTATCCTGAAGTCGCTTCGTAGCTTCGATGACCGCACCTTGCGTCAGGATATAGGTAACGATAGAGAGCAGATGTTGGCTCTTGTACATAGATATTTCCACTGCGGATAATGACTATCGAAGACCTTGCCCTGTTGTTTGTTCGTGGCTTGGGCAGCCGAGGTATAGTTCAGCTCCTTGATGCTGCGGGTAGCGCCGAGGAGCTGTTCCGTATGTCCGTAGGTGACCTTGTACGTGGCTATGGGCTGCGTGAGGATGTCGCCGAGCAAATCGCTCGTCGTGAGACCTTTAGGGATGCCGAGCGTGAGGTTGCCTACTGCCGTAAACATAATATATGCGCCATAGCCGCTTCGGATGATGACTATCCCGCGCTGCTCCGCGAGGCAGATGATAGGCCTCACGTACTCTTTGTTCAGGGTAATGTCGAGGCGCTGTCGATGCGTACGCTTACGATGGTCGGCACGCGCGAGGCTACATCTTCGGGCCTACACGTTGTGGATAGGCTCGTTAGTGGGTTGTGCGATAAGTTGGGTGACTTGTGTATCGTCAGTGGCTTGGCCTATGGCATAGATGCGGCGAGTCACCGCGCGGCACTCACCTATGGTGCAAAGAGTGTTGCCGTTGTGGCGAATGTACTCCCCGAGGTATCGCCATCGCAACATCGTGCTTTGGCCGATGAGATACTGCGTAGCGGTGGTGCATTGGTTTCGGAGCTGCACTCGCAGTCGAAGCAGAATGGACGTATGTTCATCTCGCGTAACCGCATTATTGCGGCGTTGAGTATGGGTACTCTTGTTGTGGAGTCGGGCGTATCGGGCGGTGCGCTTGCTACGGCAGATATGGCCGATGGCTACTATCGCACCGTGATGGCTGTGCCAGGACGAATCACCGACTCAGCGTCTATGGGGTGTAATAACCTGATACGCAGTGGTAAAGCGCGTATGGTGCTCACGCCAAACGATATCCTCGAAGATATGGATTGGAAGCCAAATATCAAGGTCGCGGCAGCAACGGAGGAGGTGCGTGATGAGCGCATCGAGGCTCTCTCGCCACAGCAACGTGCGGTGCTGGAGGCTATGGCAAGTGGCGATACGATAAATTGGTCGCAGTTGCACGAAAGTACGGGACTCTCCATTGGAGAGTTGTCGATGGTGACCTTCGAGCTGGAGATGCAGGGACTTATCCGCGCTCTGCCAGGCCAACGCTATGAGAAGATTTAATGGCTACACCTAAAATATTTAAGGTAAAAGTGAAGAGTTATGATTGACACACACTCACATATATACGCCGAGGAGTTTGACGCCGACCGCGCGGAGGCTTTGCAGCGTGCTTGGGATGCTGGTGTGGAGCTGATGCTCCTCCCAGATATCGACTCCGAGAGCCGCGAGCGGATGTTTCAGTTAGCAGCCCAGGAGCCTATGCGATGCAAGGCTATGGCTGGATTGCACCCCACCTCGGTAAACGATAATCCTCGTTGGCAGGAGGAGTTGGATATGGTGGAGCGTCTGTTGCGTGATGCTCCTGTGCCACTTTATGGCGTGGGAGAGATAGGTCTCGACCTCTATTGGAGTAGAGATTTCTATAAGGAGCAGCGCGAGGCGTTGCACGCACAACTTGAGCTGGCACTGAAGTATGGCAAGAGTGTGGTGATACATACGCGCGATGCCTATGCCGAGATGCTCGATGCCGTTGCGACGTATCGTGGTCGTGGCCTTCGCGGTGTCTTCCACGCCTATGCTGCGGATGTGGATATGGCGCGTAAGTTACTTCGAAATGGAGAGTTTGCGTTCGGTATTGGTGGTGTCGTGACGTTCAAGAATAGCGGCCTTGATAGGGTTGTTGCGGAGCTGCCTCTGGAGCTGCTTCTTCTGGAAACAGACTCTCCGTACCTCACACCCGTTCCTCATCGTGGTAAGCGCAACGAGCCTGCTTATGTTGAGTATGTGTGCCGAAAAATCGCCGAGATTCACAACCTCGCACCAGACCACGTTGATGCAGTGACAACGGCTACGGCGAAGGAAATATTCTGCATATAGAGCCCCTCTTTGCATAAATATCGATAAAAAGGTGAAAAAAGTAGAGAAAAATATTCTTCATTCACAAATTTTATCTACCTTTGTAAAGATATAGTGCGACACTAAAGCCGCACACCTTCAGCTATGAAGCGATCATCTATACTTATTATATATACCGGAGGTACTATCGGTATGAAGACCGACGAGGCTACAGGAGCCTTGGTGCCATTTGATTTCAGCGGTATATACGAGGAGTTCCCCTCGTTGAAGCGCCTCAAGGTGGATATTGAGGTGCTAACCATCACACCACCTATCGATTCGTCAAATGTCTCGGTTGAGAATTGGGCAGTTATGGCTCGCCTCATCCGCGATAACTATGCGAAGTACGATGGCTTTGTTGTGCTTCACGGAACCGATACAATGTCCTACTCGGCCTCTGCGTTGAGCTTTATGCTCGAGAATCTCGCCAAGCCAGTTATCTTCACTGGTAGCCAGATTCCTATTGGTATTCTCCGTACCGATGGACGTGAGAATCTTATCACCGCAATCGAGATTGCAGGTGCGCAAAACGAGGATGGCTCGCCTCTTGTTCCCGAGGTGGCTCTCTATTTCCAGAATCGTCTCTTCCGTGGTAACCGTACTACAAAGTTAAGTGCCGAGGCGTTGAATGCCTTTGCATCGTTCAACTACGCTCCTTTGGCAGATGTGGGTGTGAATATTCAGTACAACAGCGCGGCTATTGCCCCTTATGCTCCCGATTTCTCGGACGAGTTCCGCATTAGCGAGCGAATGTCGGATGAGATTGTTGTGGTGAAGCTCTTCCCAGGTATTCGCCCTGCGACGTTGCGTGCAATGTTGCTCGAGAGTGGCGCACGTGGTGTGGTATTGGAGACCTATGGCGCGGGTAATGCCCCAACGTCGGAGTGGTTCGTCGACCTCGTTAAGGAGGCTGTGGCTCGTGACATCGTTGTGGTCAACGTATCGCAGTGTAAGGATGGTGCTGTGCAGATGCATCTCTACGAAACAGGTCTTGCTTTGCAGGAGGCTGGCGTGGTGTCGGGACACGATATGACCATCGAGGCTGCGGTGACAAAGTTGATGTATGTTTTAGGCAAAAATTTGCCACATTCGGAAACTATCAACTTGATGCGTAGACCGCTTCGTGGCGAATTTACTTTGTAACGTGTTGTAACTTTCAGAATTTATTCGTATATTTCGCTCAATAATTTGCCATAAAAAGGGGGCGCAATAGAGAGTATTTGCACGTTTTTGTGGCGTAAGTGATTGATTGATATGTGGTTTGCGCGATGCTCATCTGAGAAGATAGGGCGGTCGTGTGGCGCATTTGGGCGTTTAAGGAGTTTTGAAAAAGTTTAATTTTAACTAACGACATATAGAAAACAACTACTAAAAATTACAAATTTTAACTAACAAAACATTATGAAAAAATTATTTTTGGTTTTGGCAGCTGCTACTCTCTCTTTCGGCGCTGCTTTCGCACAGGATGCTACCGAGACTCCAGCACAGGAGGTAGCTGTAGAGGAGGCTGCTCCAGTAGCCGAGGTTGAGGCTGTTGAGGAGTTGGCTGGTGAGCCTATGCACTTCGCTTTGATGAAGAAGTTCTTGGAAGGTGGTTGGGAGTGGATGCTTCCAGTACTTGTTTGTTTGGTACTTGGTTTGGCTATCGCTATCGAGCGTATCCTTTACTTGACTTTCGCTCA
>JAFYRB010000074.1 GCA_017559615.1 Alistipes sp.
GACTGCTGCCGAAGTGATGCGTACGAAGCGAGCCTTCTGCAACTCCTCGATAGAACGAGCGCCACAATAACCCATACCTGCACGAATACCGCCAACAAGCTGATATACAGTCTCTGCCAACGATCCCTTGAAAGGTACGCGACCTACGATACCCTCTGGAACGAGCTTCATAACGTTAACCTCACCCTTCTGGAAGTAGCGGTCGGCAGAGCCAGCCTTCATAGCGTCGATAGAGCCCATACCGCGGTAAGCCTTGAACTTACGACCATTATATATAATAGTCTCGCCTGGCGACTCCTCGGTACCTGCGAACATAGAGCCTACCATAACGCAGTTACCACCCGCAGCCAACGCCTTAACGATATCGCCCGAGTAGCGAAGACCACCATCAGCGATGATAGGCACACCCGCCTTCTTGGCCTCGGTAGAAGCGGCATAGATAGCTGACAACTGAGGAACGCCGACACCCGCGATGATACGTGTAGTACAGATAGAGCCTGGACCGATACCTACCTTGATACCGTCAGCACCATTCTCGATGAGGTATTTTGCCGCCTCGGCAGTAGCAATGTTACCACACACAACGTCGAGGTGTGGGTACGCGGCCTTAATCTTCTTCAACAAATCGACAACGCCCTTAGTATGGCCGTGCGCAGAGTCCAAAACCACTGCGTCAACCTCCTCGGCTACGAGTGCCGCAACGCGGTCCATAGCATCTGGCGTGATACCGATACCCGCAGCTACGCGCAAACGGCCCTTAGAGTCCTTGCACGACATAGGGTTATCCTTGAGCTTTGTGATGTCGCGGTAGGTGATAAGACCTATCAACTTACCCTCGTTATCCACCACAGGGAGCTTCTCAATCTTATTCTGAAGAAGCACCTCGGCAGCGAGCTTAAGGTCCGTATCGTGAGTAGTCACGATGTTATCCTTGGTCATAACCTCCTCAATCTTACGCTCCATATCGCTCTGGAAACGAAGGTCGCGGTTGGTTACGATACCGATAAGCAAGCCCTTCTCGTCAACCACAGGGATACCGCCGATTTTATTCTCCTGCATAAGCTGAAGCGCATCGCCCACGGTGTTATCCTTGAGGATAGTTACAGGGTCGTAAATCATACCGCTCTCGGCACGCTTAACACGGCGTACGTGAGCCGCCTGCGCTGCGATAGACATATTCTTGTGGATAACGCCGATACCGCCCTCGCGCGCCAAGGCAATCGCAAGAGTAGCCTCCGTAACGGTATCCATCGCCGCAGAGACGATAGGTATGTTCAAAGTGATATTTCGAGAGAATCGAGCCACGGTCGAAACCTCGCGAGGAAGTACCTCAGAATAGGCTGGTACGAGCAACACATCATCAAATGTGAGACCTGTTGGCAGTACCCTTTCATCAATAAATGACATATCAGGTAAATTTAAGGTATTACATTTTTTTGTTGCCTACAAAAGTAATTAAAATTTATGAGACGTGCAACACTTTGCCGCAAAAAAACGTGATTTGGTGCGGTTTGCTACGTATAAAGTTAGTTTTTGCTATGGTCGAGGATGGGATTGGGTATGCACAAAATAGAATTTTGTGTGAATTTGGGGCGCACAAGATGCACATCGCGCACATCGGCACACAACCCGTTTGTGCGTGTATTTGTGTGTTTGTGTGCTATGCCCGAGATTTCGGAAGCTACCCGCGCTGGGAGGGAGGACAACCCGCGCCTGGGTGGGCAGCGGTTGTTAGGGGAGGCGGTAGTTTAGGTGGGAAGCGCCCTCACGTGGCACGTATTCTGCGCTCCCCTCGCTCAGCCTCGCCACCGCTCGGCACGTATTCCGCGCTCCCCCCCCCGCTCCGCCTCGTCCCCACTCGGCGCGTATTCCTCCTCCCTCTCCCTAATCTCCCTAACCTCCTTAACCTCCCTAATCACCCCCAAAAAGATAAAAACTTTACCCCAACCGCAAAAATCACAACCTTATATTAATATGCTAATATTCGGTATGTTACGCCATATAGCATTAGGGTAAAATAAAAATATATTAAATTTTTTATCCCTAAACTCTTGACAAGGGCATCAAAATGTTATATATTTGTACTCGAAAAGTAATTCATTTAACCTAATATCTAAATTTTACGAGTACAATTATGGACATAAAGATTGATGCAGCGCACGTAGAGGCGCAGGCAAAGGCCTTTGAATGGGACCTTATGGAGGAGCGTATCAACGAGCATACGCTCGATATGACAAAGGAGCTTCCAGAGCTCCATCCGCTTATCTCGATAGGCGGTAGTTGCGTCTGCTCGAGAGGTAATATATCGGCCATTTGCGGCGAGGCAAAGAGCAAGAAAACCTTCCTTGCATCGGCTCTTGTAGCCTCGGCAATGGCGATGCCCTCGAAGCGAATAGACAACTTCGCAAACGTAGATAAGAATATGGATATGAGAGTGTTATGGATAGACACCGAGCAGGGCGAGATGCACGTACGTCGTGTCGTAGAGCGCATATCCGAGATGACGGGCGCCAAGCTCGGAGGTGTCATCGCAGAGCCAAGACTCACCACCCTACTGATGCGTGAGCTTGCGCCGATGGAGCGTTACAATCTCCTTGTAGACGCTATCTATCACAATATCAAAGTATTACCCTTTGATTTAATAGTGATAGATGGTATTGCTGACCTTCAGCGTAATACCAACGACTTGGAGGAGAGTGACGCGTTGGTGGGTGCCCTGATGAGGCTATCAACGCAGACTAACACTCACATTATCTGCGTTTTACACACCAACCCTGGTACCGACAAGGCACGAGGTCACCTCGGCTC
>JAFYRB010000007.1 GCA_017559615.1 Alistipes sp.
TCCACATCACCCTTAACGATGATGTTAAGCTCCTTGAACGAGCCGATAGCGATACGGCGACCAATCTCATCGAGTGTCACGTGCTTCTGAGTCATAATGCCCTGCATACGCTGCAACTGCTCGCGCTTGTTAGCAATCTCACGTGCCGAGCGGTCATCGTCCATAACGTTGAAGGTATCACCCGCCTGTGGCGCACCGTTAAGACCAAGCACCTGAACAGGTGTTGATGGACCTGCCTCGGTAACCTTACGGCCATTCTCATCGAACATAGCCTTCACACGACCTGTGTAAGTACCCGAAAGAAGCACATCACCAATGCGGAGAGTACCATTCTGTACCATAATTGTAGCTACGTAGCCACGACCCTTATCCAACATCGACTCGATAACGGCACCCGTAGCCTTACGATTTGGGTTAGCCTTAAGCTCCAATACCTCAGCCTCCAAGAGTACCTTCTCAAGGAGCTTATCGAGGTTAAGGCCCTGCTTTGCAGATACCTCCTGGCACTGATACTTACCACCCCAATCCTCAACAAGGTAGTTCATCTGCGAGAGCTGCTCGCGGATACGGTCAGAGTTTGCCTGAGGCTTATCCATCTTGTTGATGGCAAATACCATAGGTACACCCGCCGCAGAGGCGTGGTTGATAGCCTCGACAGTCTGAGGCATCACGCTATCGTCGGCAGCAACGATGATGATGGCAACGTCGGTCATCTTCGCACCACGGGCACGCATCGCCGTAAAGGCCTCGTGACCTGGGGTATCGAGGAAGGTAATCTTCTGACCGTTAAGCTCTACGGAGTAAGCACCGATGTGCTGTGTGATACCACCAGCCTCACCTGCTGTAACGTTTGTCTTACGGATGTTATCCAAAAGCGAAGTCTTACCGTGGTCTACGTGTCCCATTACGGTTACGATAGGTGGACGTGCTACGAGCTCATCGTCGCTATCTGCATCGCTCTCGATAGCCTCCTGAATCTCCACAGATACGAACTCTACGGTGAAGCCAAACTCCTCGGCTACTACTACCAACGCCTCGGCATCGAGACGCTGGTTGATAGATACCATAAGACCGAGGTTCATACACGCCGAGATAACCTCCATAGGCGAGACGTTCATCATTGTAGCCAGCTCACTTACGGTTACGAACTCCGTAACCTTAAGCACGCTGCGCTCCATCTCCTCGCGCTCGATCTCCTCGTTCATTCGCTCACGAACCTCCTCGCGCTTCTCCTTACGATATTTAGCACCCTTTGACTTTGTACCCTTTGCTGTAAGACGAGCCAAGGTATCCTTAATCTGCTTTGATACCTCCTCATCCGAAACCTCTGGACGTACCACAGGCTTTGGCTGTTGCTTCTTCTTTGGCTTCTTCGACTGTGGCTGTGCTGGCTGCTGCTGTGCGCCACCACCCTGCTGTGGCTGTGCGCCGCCCTTACCACCCTGTGGCTTACCGCCATTTTTGCCACCCTCGCGAGCGACATTCACCTTCTCCTTCTCGAGACGCTTACGCTTGTGTTTGCCACCAGGTGTCATATTCGACACATCCATAGTACCCAAAATCTTTGGACCATCAAGTGTTGGTGCCTCTGGGCGGAATAGTGAATCGCGCTTTGGCTCCGCTGGAGTCTCAACGCTCTCTGGCTGTGGCTTTGGTGCCTCCACAACTGGCTTTGGCTCCTCCACAACAGGTTTTGGTGCCTCGGCTGGAGTCTCCTCCACAACACGCTCACGCCTGCCATCGAGGTCAATCTTACCCAAAATCTTTGGACCACGAACCTCATCCTTAACGCTGATGGTGTTGCTACGTACGATAACCTCTTCCTCCTCGTTCTCCTTACCCTGTGACTGAATAGTTACGCTACCCTTCTGCTGAATGCGCTCACGTACGGCATTACGCTCGTTACCTGACTGACGGGTGCGACCGAACTCCTTCTCGAGTACGGCGTATACCTCTGGTGACACGGGTGAAGATGGTGAGCAGTCGCTCTGCAAACCCTTACGCTGGAGAAACTCCGCGAGAGTGTTGAAACCCACCTTAAACTCCTTGGCCACCTGTATAAGCCTTATTTTTTTGCTATTATCCATTCAATATCTCCTTTCATTAATCGTTATCAAACTACTCGAACTCTGCCTTAAGGATTGCTACTACCTGCTCAGCCTGCTCAACCTCAAGGTCAGCGCGCTGTGCAATCTCCTCAACCGACAACTCCAATACGCTCTTAGCGGTGTCACAACCTGCATTCTTGAGAGCCTCGATAATCCAACCCTCAATCTCGTCTGTGAACTCCGTAAGTGCCACATCCTCCTCCTCAATCTCGCGGTACACGTCGATATCGTAGCCTGTGAGCATCTTCGAAAGGCGGATGTTCAAACCACCCTTACCGATAGCCAACGACACCTCCTCTGGCTTGAGGTATACCGAAGCAGTCTTGCGCTCCTCGTCGATTACGATAGACGAAATCTTCGCAGGATTCAACGAGCGCTGGATAAGCAACGATGTATTTGAAGTGTAGTTCACCACGTCGATATTCTCGTTACGCAACTCCTTTACGATAGTGTAGATACGCGAGCCCTTCATACCCACGCAAGCACCTACTGGGTCGATGCGGTCGTCGTAAGACTCTACGGCAACCTTCGCGCGCTCACCAGGGATACGTGCGATGCGCTTGATGGTGATAAGACCATCGAAAATCTCTGGCACCTCCTGCTCGAACAAACGCTCGAGGAACTGGTTGTCGGCACGCGAAAGGATGATACGTGGCTGGTTGTTGTTCATCTCCACAGCCTTTACGATAGCCTTGATAGCATCACCCTTACGGTAGAAGTCGTTAGGAATCTGCTCGCTCTTTGGCAATACGAGGTCGTTACCCTCATCGTCGCGTACCAAAACCTCCTTCTTCCATACCTGATAAACCTCACCTGTGATGATCTCACCCACCTTCTCAGAGTAAAGCTCAAACAAAGCTGCCTTCTCGAGGTCGAGAATTCGTGATGCGAGGTTCTGACGGAGCGACAACACTGCACGACGACCAAACTGTGTCATATCAATCTGGTCTACGTACTCATCGCCAAGGTCGTACGATGGGTCGATAGCCTTCACAGCCGAGAGTGCAATCTCGGTGTTAGGGTTCTCCACAGCGTCATCCTCAACTACGGTACGGTTACGCCAAATCTCGAGGTCACCCTTCTCTGGGTTGATGATAACGTCGAAATTCTCATCGCTTTCGAACTGCTTCTGGAGTGCGTGACGGAATACATCCTCCAACACTCCGATGAGGGTGTTGTTGTCGATGCTCTTCAACTCCTTGAACTCAGCAAAGTTGCTGATAAGATTAATGTACTTCATTTTCTCTTCTATATTTTGTTTTAGTTATATTTTTCTTGGTCGATTAGTGGCGGGACTACTTAAAGTCGAGGTACTCCTTAACGTACTTTATCTCCTCCCACTCATACTCCTTTGTAACCTCCACGGTCACCTTACGCTTCTTACCCTCTACGGTCTGCTTCTCCTCGTACGAGAGTACGATACCCTTCTCGTTAGCATCGTTGAGCTTCGCGAGAATCTTAATGCCATCCTTAAGAAGCACCTCCACAGAGTTGCCGAGAATCTTCTTATACTGGCGAAGAAGCTTAAGCTCCGAGCCGATACCTGCCGAAGCAACCATAAGTGAGTAGTCCTCAACCTCGCGGTCAAGTTCCGCCTCGATGGCACGGTTTAGCGCAGCACAATCCTCCAACTTTACTGCCGTATCGCTATCAATAAGCAACTCGATGTCGCCCATAGGAGATGTTTTACACTCCACAACAAACATATCAGTCTCCTTCAGGAACTGGTCAGCAATCTCTATAACTCGCTTTGCGTCAATCATATATCTATCAAAAATGTGTGTTAACGTGGTATAAATCTACGAAAGAAGGGGACTATTAGCCCCCTTACATTCTCTCAATCACGCTACAAAGGTAGCAATAATTTTCGGTTTTCCAATATTTTTCGTCACTTTTTTCAACCCCCTACCCTCACATTTTCAGCATCTTGGGGCTTGTCAAAGGACTACTTATTCATCTTTGCCCAAGTATCCTTGAGTGTCACCGTACGGTTGAAGATTAAACGCTCTGGCGTAGAGTCCTTATCGACGTTGAAGTAGCCGATACGCTGGAACTGCAAATAGTCATAAGGCTTCGCCTCGGCGAGGTATCGCTCAACGTAGCACTCTGTAAGCACCTGAAGCGAGTTCTCGTTAATCATCTCCTGCATAGCCTCCAACGCCTCGCAGCCACGCTCCTTGCGGATAGCAGCCATCTCGTCACGTGGGTTCTCCACCTTCCAGAGGCGGTCATACAAGCGTACCTCGGCCTTGATGCAGTGGTCGCAGCTTACCCAATGCAAGGTCTTACCCTTAATCTTACGGTCGCTACCTGGCATACCCGAACGAGTCTCTGGGTCGTACTCCGCATATACGGTTACAACATTACCATTCTCATCCTTCTCGCAACCTGTACATCTAACGATGTAGGCATTCTTAAGACGCACCTCCTTACCTGGAGTCATACGCTCAAACTTCTTTGATGCCTCCTCCATAAAGTCATCGCGCTCCATCCAAAGCTCGCGGCTGAACTCGATGATATGTGTACCTGATGCTGGATCCTCTGGGTTATTTACAGCCTCCATCTGCTCCACCTGGCCCTCTGGGTAGTTGGTGATAATGAGCTTCACAGGGTTAATAACGGCACTCACGCGTGTAGCACGCTTATTAAGGTCGTCACGTACGGCGCTCTCGAGCAACGCCATATCGTTAAGTGCATCGTAGGTCGTATAACCAATCTTATCCACGAAGTTACGGATAGACTCTGGCGAGTAACCACGACGGCGGAAACCACACAACGTAGGCATACGTGGGTCATCCCAACCATTCACCAACCCCTCCTTAACAAGGATAAGCAAGTTACGCTTACTCATAAGCGTGTAGTTAAGGTTGAGTTTATTGAACTCATACTGACGTGGACGCTCGTCCGATGGGTCAACACCCTCCTTCACCCAATCAACAAACAAGTCGTAAAGTGGGCGGTGAGGCACAAACTCAAGGGTACACAACGAGTGTGTAACACCCTCGAAGTAGTCGCTCTGGCCGTGTGCAAAGTCATACATAGGGTATACCTTCCACTTATCGCCCGTACGGTGGTGTGGGTGGTTCACAACGCGATAGATAATAGGATCGCGGAAGTGCATATTCGAGCTTGCCATATCAATCTTTGCGCGAAGCACCATCTTACCCTCCTCAATCTCGCCATTTGTCATCTTCATAAA
>JAFYRB010000075.1 GCA_017559615.1 Alistipes sp.
CCCACCAACGCTCGGCATTGCTCGTTGTGTTCGCGCATAGTGCCGATAATGGTGCGTACTTGCTCCACCTTTTTGTCCACTCCAAAGAACTTTTCCTGTAATATTCGGGCAGTGATAAGCTCCCCATTCTCTTCGAGTTGCGTATAAATTCGGTGGAGTTTGATACGGCTCTCCTCAATGTAATTGTTAAGCTCGGTGGATTTACGACTTTTACCTCTCGCACACTCTTTAGCCTGGTTCCACGACACTGGTTCGATACTTTTGCGGATGTTTGTTTCTACTCTTGCGCCATTGACTGTGATACGCATACATACTGAAGCCTCTCCGTTCTTCAGCAGCTTGGTTTTCTTGATAAAGAAAAGCACATTAAATGAATCTCGTCTCATTTTCTCCTACTTTTTAATTAAACATTCGTTCGACAAAAGTAGGAATCCGAGCCCGTTTTGATACTATGCAAAATGTTGTGAATCAGCGAAAAACACTCTTTCAAGGTGGAGATGTTTGGAACACCCGTTTGCTCCACCTCTTGCTCCACCAAAGGCGGTCGTGAACCGCACTTTTTTGCGTTTTTGGGGAAAATAAAAAATCCCGATTTTCGTTGAAAATCAGGATTTTACGTTGTTTTGCTTTTCTTTGCTGTGGTGCCACCAGGAATCGAACCGGGGACACAAGGATTTTCAGTCCTTTGCTCTACCATCTGAGCTATGGCACCATCGTTTGTTATATGATTCGTGTATCAAAGCGAGTGCAAATATAGAATGTTTTTTATTATTATGCAAATTTTTTAAGAAAAAATATTTATTTTTGTGAATCCAAACAAAACAAATCTTATTGAAGATGCTGACTAAAATACTAAATGGCAATGTTTTAACCACGCAAGGCTTACAAAAAAAATCTGCGATTTTTTTTCGCGACGGAAAGATTATTGACGTAACCGACAAAAATATTGAGTTACCAAACGATGAAAACATCCCGACAAAAGTCATCGACGCTAAGGGTGCATACGTCATTCCGGGCGGTATAGAACTTCACGCGCACGGTGGAGGTGGTCGCGACTTTATGGAGGGTAGCGAGGATGCTTTCCGCACCGCTGTAAACACTCACCTGCGATATGGCGCAACTGCAATATATCCCACATTGTCGGCATCAAGCACAGAAATGATATTTAAGGCTGCTGCAACAGCCGAGAAGATGATGGCGGAGCCTGGTAGCCCTGTTATGGGTTTGCACCTCGAAGGCCCATACTTTAACCTCGATATGGCGGGTGCTCAGATGCCCGAGTATATACGCATCCCCGAGAAGGCCGAGTACGCATCTATTTTAGAGCAGACATCTTGTATCAAGCGTTGGGATGCAGCGCCCGAGATACCTAATGCTATAGAGTTTGGTAGTTATATAACCTCAAAAGGCGTAATGGCGTCGGTAGGGCATACCGCTGCTGACTTTAACACCATAACAGCAGCACGCAAAGCGGGATATTCTCACGCGACACACCTATATAATGCTATGACAGGCATACACAAATGTGGCGAATACAAGAGCGAGGGAACAATCGAAAGCCTGCTATATTACGACGATATCAGCGTCGAACTCATAGCCGACGGAATACACGTTCCACCCGCAATACTTCGCTATGTGCATAAAATCAAAGGCACAGAAAGGATGTGTCTCATAACCGACGCATTGGCCGTTATGGCGGCAGATGATGCAGCAGCATTTGACCCTCGCGTGATTATCGAGGACGGAGTATGCAAACTCAACGACCGCTCGGCACTGGCTGGTAGTATCGCCACTATGGATAGACTTATTCGCACTGCGGTTACTCTTGCTGAGATTCCGTTTACTGATGCAGTTCGTATGACAAGTGAGACTCCTGCTCGCATAATGGGCATTTACGACAGAAAAGGCTCATTGGAGCGCGGAAAGGATGCCGACATCGTCCTGATGGATTCATCAATGGAGTTATGCGGAGTATGGTCGATGGGACAATTAGTTGAAGGCACATTGCGACTTTAATTTAGCGCAAAAGACTTCCCAAATTTGCATCAAACTAAAACCTAAATTATGAATAACAACACAACCCCGTCGGTTAATTTTGCCGACACCAAACCTCACTACGAACTACTTGACGGCCTACGCGGAGTGGCCGCCTTGCTCGTCGTAGTCTATCACATTTTCGAGGGATATGCCTTTGCCGGCGGCAAGGGTGTTATTGATACAATCAACCACGGACTCCTTGCCGTAGATTTCTTCTTTATCCTATCGGGATTCGTTATCAGTTATGCCTACGATGACCGTTGGGGCAAGATGACCATCGGTGATTTCTTCAAGCGACGTCTTATACGCCTTCATCCTATGATAATCATAGGTACGATTGTAGGTGTGGTGGCATTTCTGATTGGTGGTCGTCATCAATGGAGTGGGGCTGTAACGCCATATAGTTGGGTTATGGTGGCTATGTTGCTCACGATGTTTTTGATTCCCGCAGTGCCAGGTGCTGGTTATGAGGTCAGAGGCAATGGTGAGATGTACCCGCTCAACGGCTCAATGTGGTCGCTATTTTTTGAGTATATCAGCAATATCTTGTACGCGCTGATTATCCGCCGCCTATCTACCAAGTTGTTAGCCTTGCTGGCTGTTGTGCTTGGCATCGTTCACGCGTGGATTTTCACACACGATATGGCAGGATATGGAATGATGGGAGTAGGGTGGACTATGGACACCATCAATTTCTGGAGTGGATTGGTGCGTAT
This sequence comes from Alistipes sp., assembly GCA_017559615.1. The sequence goes on from JAFYRB010000075.1 coordinate 2,754, forward strand.
GATGTTCCCGTTCACGGTTGGTATGCTTTTGGCCCGCACATTCAAGCCTCGCAAGATTAAGGGTGCATTTTGGTTGTGTAGTGCTATCTTGATTTTCCTATTCACCAGACCTTTTATCAGCGCACAGAGCAGCATCAATCTCAACTGCTTGTATGAGGTGATATGCGTAGCCTTTATACTGCCAGCAGTTGTATGGTTAGGTGCGTGCGGAAGTGCCGAGGCGAAGATTACAAAACGCATAAGCAACTTCCTCGGAGAGATATCTTATCCGTTATATTTGGTGCAGTACCCGATTATGTATCTATTCTTCTCTTGGCTTATCAAGAACCAGCGTTATACATTCAGCGAGACTATGGGTGTATCGATTCTTACAGTCGTAACGTGTGTTGTATTAGCTTACGCAAGTCTTAAGCTCTACGACGAGCCCGTACGTCGCTGGCTCGCGAAAAAGTTTATAAATAAGAAGAAGTAATTCAACAAAACAGCCGAGATTCAACGAAGAATCTCGGCTGTTTATTTATCGTGCAATAAAAGTATTACAACAACGCGTCAACCTTTGCTTTCAAGGTCTCCTTGCTTGTTGCGCCGACAACCTTATCGACAACCTCGCCATTCTTGATGAATACGACTGTAGGGATGTTACGTACACGGTACTGCGCTACGATATCGTCAGCAGAATCTACGTCACACTTGCCGATAACAACCTTACCCTCATACTCTGTAGCCAACTCGTCGATGATAGGACCTACCATACGGCAGGGGCCACACCACTCTGCCCAGAAATCGATAACAACAGGCTGACCTGATGCAATCAATGACTCATAATTTTCGTTAGTAATTGCTAATGCCATAATTTTAAAGTATTAATTATTTATTTATGATAATGTAAATTTCAGTTCGTTCTTATCCAAATAATCTACCAATTCGGATGTCATAGCCACCTTATATCGTTTCGAGAACATATTGAGCGTAACGCCCTCGGCACGATTTACAAGCGACAGACGCAAAACGGTATTACCTTTATTACTTTGTACCATCTGCGAAAACTCCTTCGCAAACGAAGAGGTGAGTTCCTCGACAGGGAGTATAATATGCAACTCCTTGATTAACTCATCACGCACCTGCGAGAGTTGAGTCATCGACAAAATCTTAAACTCCAACTCAGGGTTATCGCCATATGGACGAGGCTGCACCTTACCCTTAATAAAGAGAAAATAGTTGGGGTACATCATCGGGCGGAACTGCTCATAATCCTTACCAAAAAGGGCAAATTCGCGTACACCGCCATTATAATCCTCCAGCGTAAATTTTCCCCACGGACGGCCCGTCCTAGAAGTCATAGCCTGCACCGATGTAACAACGCCCGCCAAACCCAATTCCTGACCACTAAAAGGCTCCAAATCGGACAATTCGGCAAGACCAGCCTTGCACATATGCTTTATGACAACCTTATACTCGTCAAGCGGGTGCGACGATAGGTAAAGACCAATCATCTCGCGCTCCTTATTCAACACCTGCAACTGATTCCACTCCTCTGCTACGGGGACAGTAGGGGGCTGGATATCGACAATATCACCACCTCCAAAGAGGCTCTGCTGCGAATTTTGCTTCTCCTGTTGCACACGCTGACCATAACGTATCAACAACTCGATGAACGTAACGCTGCCAGCAGTGCTACGTGTATCCTCTGCAAAGAACTTGCTACGATGGAAGTCGAGAATAGAGTCAAAACCTCCAGCATAGGCCAAATTCTCCATACACTTACGATTGATAACAGAGAAATTGACACGCTCGACAAAATCGTATATGTTCTTATACGGGCCATTCTTCTCACGCTCCTCGATAATAGACTTAACCGCAGCCTCACCGACGCCCTTAACGGCCGCCAAACCAAAACGAATATCGCCATTACGATTTGATGAGAAATCGACCACAGACTCGTTAATATCGGGACCAAGCACTTTGATACCCATATGCTTACACTCGGTCATATAGGTAGTAATCTGCTTGATATCGGCCAGATTTCGGCTCAACACAGCGGCCATATACTCCGACGGATAGTTAGCCTTAAGGTATGCCGTCTGGTAGGCCACCCACGAATAGCAAGTAGCGTGCGATTTGTTGAAGGCATACGATGCAAACTTCTCCCAATCGGCCCAGATTTTCTCCAACACCTCAGGATTATGGCCGTTAGCCTGACCACCCTTGATAAACTTGGGTTTGAGTTCGTCCAGTTTCGACTTAATCTTCTTACCCATAGCCTTACGCAGAGTATCACTCTCACCACGCGTAAAGCCTCCCAACAGACGCGAGAGAAGCATCACCTGCTCCTGATAGACGGTAATACCATAAGTATCCTTGAGATACTTCTCCATAATGTCTATATCGTAGACAATAGGCTTACGGCCGTGTTTACGGTCGATAAAGTCGGGGATATAATCCATCGGGCCCGGACGATACAAGGCATTCATCGCAATCAAATCCTCGAAGGTAGAAGGCTTCAACTCTCGAAGATATTTCTGCATACCAGGCGACTCAAACTGGAATGTACCAATAGTACCTCCCTCGCAATAAAGTTTATATGTTGTAGGGTCTGCAATATCGATAGTATCAATATCGATATCTATACCTCGCGTATGCTTAACGTTGGCCACTGCATCCTTAATGATAGAGAGCGTTTTCAGACCCAGGAAGTCCATCTTGATAAGACCTGTATCCTCAATCACCGCACCTTCATACTGCGTTACGAGCATCTTCTCGCCCGTCTCCTTATCATCTGCCGTACTCACAGGCACCCAATCGGTAATATCGTCACGACAGATGATAGTACCACAGGCGTGAACACCCGTACCACGCACATTTCCCTCCAGCATACGAGCATACTTGATAGTATCGCTCATAATGGGGTCATCGGAATCCTCCGCAGCCTTCAGTTCGGGAACTGCCGCAATGGCATTCTTGAGGTTTATCTTAAGTTGCTTATCCTTGTTATTGGGGTCAGGAATACGGTCGGGTACCAATTTACATAGACGGTCAGACTCCTTGAGAGGCAATTTTTGCACACGCGCAACATCCTTCAAGGCCATCTTCGTAGCCATAGTACCGTAGGTGATAATATGAGCAACCTTCTCCTTGCCATACTTCTGTGTCACCCAATTAAGCACACGACCACGACCATCATCATCGAAGTCGATATCAATATCAGGCAACGAAATACGGTCGGGGTTAAGGAAACGCTCAAACAGCAAGTCATATTTGATTGGGTCAATCTGCGTAATACCCAAGCAATAGGCCACAGCAGAACCTGCCGCAGAGCCACGACCTGGACCAACCGACACATCCAACTCCTCGCGAGCAGCACGAATAAAGTCCTGCACAATAAGGAAGTAGCCAGGAAAACCCATCGTCTTCATAATGTGCAACTCAAACTTCATACGCTCCGAGACCTCTTCGGTCAGAGGTTCTCCATAACGTCGCTTGGCGCCATCCATAGCCAATTTGGCGAGGTAGTCGGCCTCTAACTTGATACGATACAATTTATCATATCCACCCAATTTGTCTATCTTTTTATGGGCATCAGCCTCCGACATTATGACATTGCCATTCTCATCACGTGTAAACTCGTCAAACAAATCCTTCTCGCTGAACTTCACACGATAACCCTCCTCTGTTCCAAAATCTTCGGGGATAGCAAAGGTCGGCATAATAGGAGCGTGGTCGATAGAGTAACTCTCAACCTTGTTGCATATTTCGACAGTGTTAGACAACGCCTCGGGAACATCCTCGAATATGGCATTCATCTCGGCACGCGTCTTCATCCACTCCTGCTTAGAATATAGCATACGCTTTGGGTCGTCCAAATCGCGAGAAGTAGAGAGGCAAATCAAACGGTCGTGAGCCTCGGCGTGTACCTCATCAACAAAGTGTACATCGTTGGTACAAACTAACTTGACACCGTGTTTTTGCGATAGTGCTATGAGATGCTCATTTACTTTCAACTGCATAGGGTAGGCCTCGTGGTTGGCACGCTCGACCGTAGCCTTATGCAACTGCAATTCGAGATAATAATCCTCGCCAAAAAGATTCTTATGCCACAAGACAGCCTCCTCGGCTGCTGCCAAATCATCTGCGGTAATGAGTTTAGGAATCTCACCACCCAAACAGGCAGAACAACAGATAAGTCCCTCGTGATACTTTTCCAACTCGGACTTATCGGTACGTGGACGCATATAGAAACCTTCGGTCCACGCCTTCGAAACAATCTTTATAAGATTATGGTAACCCTTCTCGTTTTTAGCAAGCAGGATAAGGTGATAACCACTCTGATCCATCTTACCCTCCTTGAGTAGCATACCTCGGCGAGCAACATAGACCTCGCAACCGATAATCGCTTTAAAATCCTCTTTAGGCAGAGAATCATATTCGGCCTTCAACTTAGCCAACTCGGTCTTCTCCTCCTCCGTAGCCTCGTCATTATCAACTTTGGCCTGCAGGTCGGCAATGGCCGCAGAGGTCTGCTTTACCTTATCGCGGCGGGCTCCATTCTTCTTCTTAACATAGTTCCAGAACTCCTTTATTCCGAACATATTGCCGTGGTCGGTGATGGCAATACCACGCATACCATCATCAATGGCTTTATCGACGAGACGTTGGATGCTCGCCTGACCATCGAGGATAGAGTAGTGTGAATGTACGTGAAGATGTACGAAGTCCTGCATAATCTTAGTTTTCATATTGATAATTTTGTCACATAGTTATTATGCACACAAAATCATCTTGTCAATATGCCACATTGTGACACATTAAATTTATCTTAAAATATCTGTCAAATTATTTGTGGTCCATAGCCGACACAACGATATTGCTAACCGTAGCACGAGCACGAGCAACACCACCGTCATCGTAGGGATGAACACGATTTGTAAGGAAGATAATAGCAATACCATCCTTCTGATTGATAGCCATCGATGTTCCTGTATAACCTGAATGGTTTACCAATGAGCCAGGAGTGAGCAATTCACCCATATAACTACCGTGAGAAACACCTATATCCCAACCAAGCGCACGACCGTGCTCCTCATATCCTGCGGGAATACGAGTAAAGGCATCGACAGTATTCTTAGAATACAATCTTATGCGGTCTGTTCCACCAAAGAAGCCCTTAATACCATCAGCAGGCAGACGAATTACGCCATCATTGAGCATCAACGATGCTATTACAGCCAAATCCTCGGCAGTTGAGAATACACCAGCATTACCCGACACGCCACCATTTACCACGCGAGCCAGCGGGTCGTGAACCTCACCATAGAGCACCTTACCATCGGGTTGAATCTCTGTAGGAACAATCTTTGCATCGGCAGAAAATGGGCGCTCAGCATCGGCGATACAATTATACCAAGTATTCTTCAAACGCAACTTATCAAAAACCTCCTGCTTTGCAAAATGGTCAAGACGCATACCAGTAGTACGCTCAATAATAGTCTGCAGAGTAATAAAGTTCAAACAACTGTAACGCATAACCTCACCCGGACGATTCAAACGCTCAAGGTCATTTGTAAGATATGCTGTAAGTGAGTCGCGCAAATTCATCTTCAAGGGGTCGCCATACTGCTCATAACGAGCCAAGAATCCAGGAACACCAACATAAGAGGGTAGGCCCGAAGTATGATTCAAGAGATTGGTAATGGTAATACTTTGGCGCTGCACACGCTCACCATTCTTTTCGGGAGTGCTCTCCCAAGGCTTAAAACCAGGAATATAGCGCGACACATTATCAGTCAAACGCACCAAGCCATCCTCCACAACACGCATAAACGAGAGGGTAGTACCAACGCACTTGCTCACCGAAGCCATATCAAATATTGCATCGGTAGTCATAGGAATTGTGTCGCTTATGAAATTACCACTCTCAACATCCTTACCACTGCATACCTGACGACTACCATAGGCCTTTAGATAGAGGATTTCACCCATAGACTCTCCATCATCTGCGCGCTTTACAACACAAAGCACCGCACCAGGAAAATCATCATCGGCGATAGATTGATTAATCACGCTATCGGCCAACACCATACGCTCGGTGTTAAACGTAAACGGTTTGCTCTCAAGTTCGACCTTTTTAGACGTAGTCACGTGGTGCCACAAGGCAAAAACTATAATACCTGCGACAATAGCATAAATCAACTTTTTCATATTGAAATTCAGTGTTTTATATATTTATTTACAATTCATTGGTTAATAGTTTACAAATATAGGCATAAAATGTGGAATAAAACAGATTTACACATTGCAATTTTTCAACAAAACAACTAACTTTGTTAAGAAACAAGTTGCTGAACTAAAAATTCGACAAGTATGGAAGAGAAAGGTTTGATTGTACTGCGCGAGTATGACTCAGTAAACGATGCAGAGTGGGAGAAGTCGCTATTGGATGGCGCAGGAATTTATTCAATGATTCGCAACGAGTTGATGTCGGCAGTATATCCAACAGGTGTGATGCCAGCACAATTGGTCATTCGTTCGGAAGATAAGGCCAAAGCCGAAGAAATTTTGAGCGCATACGCCGCAGATTAGGCGTTAAGGCAAAGCGGATTCGCCCCGCTCACTATCTATTCCAAATCGCCCACGCAGCCTCGGCCTGCGCATATAGCATATCGAGGCCAGAGAGGGTTTGTGCGCCATATCGAGCGCCACACTCCATAAATCGCGTAGTCGTCGGATTATAGACTAAGTCAAAAAGATAGTGTTGCGGAGTAAGATATTCGTACGGCAAAGCAGGCGCTGCATCTACATTGGGATACATTCCAACGGGCGAAGAATTGATAATAAGCGAATGCGAAGCGATAACATCCTGCGACAACTCTTCATAGGTAAAATCACCTTTAGACTTCTCTCGCGAGACCACCGAGCAACGTATATTACGTTCGGCAAGGACATATTGTACAGCCTGCGAAGCACCGCCTGTACCGAGCAACAAAGCAGCATCGGCACTCTGACCTTGCAACAACTTATCTAACGAAAAACGGATACCGTCAATATCGGTATTATAGCCCATAGTACGGCCATCTTGCGAGATTTTCACACAATTTACCGCGCCAATATCCTGCGCCTCACGGCTCAGAGAATCCAAATAGGGTATAATCTGCTGCTTATAGGGTATGGTCACATTAAAACCCTGCAACGATGGAGTGGTGCGGATAAAATCCACAACACACTCTATCGAGGGTAACTCATACAACTCATAAGAACACTCTTCAGCGAGTCCTTCGCGCTGAAACTTCTCTGCAAAATACTGCGCCGAAAAAGAGTGACCTAATCGCTGACCTATAAGACCATACTGACGCATAATGCTACAAGAACTTACCAACAAGAATAAACGAACCTACGAGCAAAACCGTAAAGGCTATCGCCAAGAGATTGAAATACTTATCGATAAAAGTCTTAATCGGAGCACCAAACTTCCAAATCAATCCTCCAATAAGGAAGAAACGCAAACCACGCGATACTACAGATGCCAAGATAAACATCGCAAAATTGATATGAAACAGACCGCCCGTAATAGTAAACAACTTATAGGGTAGAGGTGTAAATCCTGCTGTAAATACAATCCAGAAATCCCACTTATCGTAAAGATTCTTCACCTCCAAGAAACTCTCCTGGCTAAAGACATTGGCAAAGAACCAATTAGCCAATGCGGTATATTCACCTGCGCCATTCTGCCAAAGGAAATAACCAATAGCATAACCACCTATGGCTCCTAATATCGAGCCCACAAGACATATTGCCGCATAGCGGAATGAACGAGTAACTGCGCCCAAGCACAATGCAATAAGCAACACATCTGGCGGAATAGGAAAGAAACTCGACTCAGCAAAAGCCAAAATAAACAATGCCAATCCTCCCCAGCGAGAATCACCCCACGAGAGTACCCAATCGTATAGACGCTTTACAATATTCATTAGGATAAATTTTACACACAAGAAGATAAAGTTTAGGAATATCCACTTGCTATATTATTAATAATGTGCAAAGATAATACATTTAGAAGAAATATCAATAACTACGTCGCAGAAAACCACCGCCTATGACACGATTTTGGCGATAAAAAACAATAGGCTGACCTGCAGCCAATGCCCACGCTGGCTCACTCAACGTGATGCGTACTCCATACGAAGTTCGTTCTGCAGAGCGCATAAATCCAGCAGGATTTCGACCTATACCACGCACCACAACCGTCACATCATCAGCAGTAAGCAACTCATTGTAATCAACAACATTACATTGTTCTATTTCAAGCGTCACTTTAAGTAAATCAGCATCTGCTCCGACACGCAATTCATTGCGCTCAGCATCGATATCGACAATCGATTTTCCGCACGCCATATCACGCAATTCAAAGCCTCGTTTTTGGCCAATGGTATAAAATGCCACTCCATCGTGCGAGCCAACAACTGTCCCTTTAGTGTCCACAATATTTCCCTTAACGGCGAGTTCCGCACGATGACGAGTAATAAAATCACGATAGTTTTGACCGCGCAAAAAGCAGACACCCATACTTTCGCGCTTGTCTGCGAAGTTTTGCTTAATTTCTTGCTTAATAATATCGCCCATAGGCGTCACAACGCGTTGCAGAATATCCTGGCTAAGCCCCCACAAATAATAAGATTGGTCTTTTGCAGAATCTTTACCGCGAGCAACATAATAGAGATTATTATGTTTTACGACATTAAAATAGTGCCCCGTAGCGATATGATATATGCCTAACTCATCGGCAACCTGCGCCAAATAATGCCACTTGATAGCATAATTGCACAATGTACAAGGCGCAGGGGTATGCCCGCGAGAATAACTATCAATAAAATAATCGATTATACACCGAGAAAAATCCTTACGAACATCGAGTACAATATGTTCAACGCCAAGATTGCGGGCCGATTCTGCGGCACGTGTAAGCATAGCAACATCGCCTATAGTATCGAGCGTAACAGCAACTATGCGTTTGAAAGATTGTTTTAACAGAGTTACAGCAGTGACACTATCTATGCCACCACTGAAGCCCAACACTACACTCTCTCGACTATCACACATCACACAATAGGCGCAAATGCCGACATTATAACATCGGTTGTTTTGAATTTACTCTTCAGATTTAGTTACCTTGTTAGAGTTAATAAAGTCCAAGGCCTCCTTCAATGCCTCACCCAACTTATCGAAATCCTCCTGATAGACAAATACCTTATTTCGCTCGTTAACAATACCGTTAGGGGTAATTCTTTTACGCAACTCGGTAAGGCTCAAGAAATAATCTCGCTGTCGTGTAGTCTTAACATCGATAAAATAAGTACGATGGCCCGCCTTTACCATCTTACTGAATAGCGAATCGCCATAACCTTCAGCAGACTCTACTGATTCAAAAATATCAAGTCCCATATTTGATTAAGTTGTTTTTCATATCAAAAGTAGGGAAAATATTTTTTTACACAAAATATAGAAGCGATTTTTTGAATAAAAAAATCAAAATCTATTATTTATACAAGAAATAAAGATGAATTTTAGTAATTATTTCTTATCGGGCTTAAATAAGGGTTCTACCTCTTTGCTCCAATTATCAAGCAGTGAGACAGCACGTTTATAGTACAAATTACGACGTGGATTCAGCCAACGATAACCCTCCGAAACAGAATATAAACGCTGGGCGATGACTGATGTTAATTGGTCTCGCAAATACTCCTTCGAGATGGCATACTCCTCGGCATTATACTCTACACCTTTAGCCGTAGCCGCAGCAACCAAAGCCTCCATATCGGCATCGGACAAGCGGAATTGCTCATTAAACTTTTCGAAAGCAGGGTATTGCGACTTGAGTTTCTCGCGATTAGCATCGAGATAACTCATAATAAAATCGGAATATACTCCTTGAGAGATAATCTGCACTGCATAATCGCTGATTTCAGTTGTATCGCTCCCAACATAAAAATCGGGGCGAATACCACCACCGCCATATACCTTACGACTTGAAATCAATGTCTTATATTCGGGTTTGGCGATAGTATCAGTGGATAAAGAATCAGCACCTTGACCTCGCAAACGATTGGCGTGGGCCTCATAGTAATCACTCTTATGACCATTTTCGTAAGGGCGTTGCAGAACTCGGCCCGACGGTGTATGATAACGAGCTACTGTGATTCGCACTGCAGAGCCATCACCAAGCGGAATTTGACGCTGCACTAATCCCTTACCAAAACTATCTCGACCAACGACTACGCCTCTATCCCAATCCTGCAATGCACCCGCTACAACTTCGCTCGCCGAAGCCGACGTTCCATTAAGCAGAACAACGACACGACCATCAAACTCTTGTTCGTTTTGCGAGATATATTGCTCCTCGGGGACAGCACGCCCCTCCGTAGAGACAACAAGCGAACCTTTGGGCAGGAAATAACCAGCCATCTCGACAGCCTGGGTAAGCAAACCGCCACCGTTGCCACACAAATCAAGGATAAGTGACTCTGCGCCCTCCATCTTGGCCATAGCCTCGCGGAATTCGCTCATAGTAGTTGCACCGAAACGATTAACCTTAATATAGGCTATCTTCTTATCGCTATCAACCCAAAAAGCAGCATCTACGGTATTAATAGGAATATTATCGCGTGTAATCGAAAAACGCAACATCTCAGGATGCCCACGACGGACTATACCGATATTAACGACACTACCTTTCTCGCCTCGCAGTTTTGCGGGTACTTCTTCGCGTTTTAAGCCGACAACACTTACGCTATCGACCTCGACAATGCGGTCATTGGGCATAACTCCCACACTCTCGGCTGGGCCTCGCAACAATGTATTGACCACAACGATTGTGTCTCGCTGAACATTAAACTCGATACCTATACCACTAAAACTTCCGCCCATAGACTCTCGGTCGGCCTTGACAGCATCGGCATCAAGATAATAGGAGTGGGGGTCTAACTCAGAAAGCATCTCGCGGATAGCCTTATCGACGAGTGGTTTCATCTCAACCTCATCGACATACATACCGCTCAAGAAGCGATAGAAACGACTCAACTTCTGATACTGTTCTGCGGCTTCGTTCTTCTGTTGCTGTTGTGCCAATACAGCCATCGGGGCTACACAACACGCAACGATAGAACAAAAGAACAATATCAGAAGTCGTTTCATATCGCAAATTTATTTCACAAAATTATTTCAAGGCTGCGCAAACATCTTCAAATGCAACCGAAGACTGCTCGCCAGAAATCATATTCTTGATGGTAGCCTTACCCTCCTGCAACTCATTGCCACCAATGATGACAACATAGGGAATCATACGACGGTTAGCATACTCCATCTGCTTCTTCATCTTGGCCGACTCGGGATAAATCTCGGCAGCAATGCCATTATCACGCAATGTGCGGATAATCTGCATAGATGCCAACTGCTCCTCGGCACCAAGATTTACGAACATCACCTTCGTAGTGAAATTAACCTCCTCGGGGAAGAGATTAAGACCAACCATAACGTCATAGATACGGTCAGCACCGAACGAGATACCAACACCCGAAGTGTTAGGCAAGCCGAAAATACCTGTAAGGTCATCGTAACGGCCACCACCACAGATTGAGCCGATAGCGTAATCCATAGCCTTAACCTCGAAGATAGCACCCGTATAGTAATTCAAACCGCGTGCCAACGAAAGGTCTAACTCGATAGGGAGTGATATACCGAGTTGCTCGACGTAACCAAATATTTCAGTCATCTCGTCGATACCCTTAGCGCCTGTTTCAGAGCCGCCAATCACCTCACGTAATTTGCTCAATTTCTCAGCATTAGAGCCGGCTAATTCAAGTATTGGTTGAAGTTTGTCGATAGCCTCCTGCTCAAGACCTCTCTCAGCAAGTTCTGCCTTCACGTTATCAAGGCCAATCTTCTCCAACTTATCGATAGCCACAGTAATATCCATCATCTTGTCGGCGTGACCGATAGACTCAGCAATACCGTAGAGAATCTTACGGTTATTCATCTTGAGCGTAACATTAATCTGCAACTTCGCAAACACTCGCTCAACGATAGAAATCAATTCCACCTCATTCAACAATGAACGAGAGCCGATAACATCGACATCACACTGATAGAACTCGCGATAACGGCCCTTCTGCGGACGGTCGGCACGCCATACAGGCTGCACCTGATAACGCTTGAAAGGGAACGAGATTTCGTTCTGATGCTGCACGACATAGCGAGCAAAGGGAACTGTCAAGTCGTAACGCAAACCTTTCTCGCAAATATTTGATGCTTGGCGCACCTGCTCATCAGAGAGGTTTGATGCATAATCGCCCGAATTGAGAATCTTAAACAATAGTTTATCTCCCTCGTCGCCATACTTACCCAGCAGGGTAGAGAGATTCTCCATAGCGGGAGTCTCCAACGGAGCAAAGCCATAGGTGCGGAAAACACTCTTGATAGTATCAAAAATATAGGTACGGCGCATCATCTCGGCAGGAGAGAAGTCGCGTGTACCCTTTGGAATTGATGGTTTCTGTGCCATATTAATATCTTATTTATTTTACTTAATTCTCACTATTTAGTTTTGCCAATAACCTGAGATAATACCTCGTCAGCCTTTGGTGCTGATGATTTTACAAAGTCGTTATATTCACGAACAAACTCAACCTTAAAGCCCTCTTTGGCAATGCGGTCGCGCACCTCTGCGGCTGCACGCATAGACTTTACCTCATAAGGGTGTAACACTTCGATAGCGCGCGCAATAACATCAGTACGCATATAACGACTACCATTACCGCGTGTAATGGGGAATATCTCACGTTTAAGTGCTACAGCCAAACGATTAGCCGAAGAACGGCCTTCGTCATAAGCGGTTATAGGCTCTGCAATATCGTTTTTAGCCTTAACCCACGAGGCTACAGCATAGCCACACGGTGGATAGCCCAAAACGCTCCAGATGGTAGTTGCATCGGGATTCTCACCCTTGCAAACACCCTCGACAACAACCGATGCACTCGACGACTTGCGAGGAATGAAATCCTGGTCCACAGCCCAGCCATTAGCCGAACTACTCAACGCATCATCGCCCAAAATGGCGTGATAGAATGAGCGTGAGGCAGACGAGAAAATCCACTCAGCAGAGAGGGCACCCGTTGCATAGGCCTTGTGAAGCAGATATTCGGCATTCTGATAACGGATATAACCCATACCCTCATCCTGCGCACCCGAGAATGAGTAGTTGGAACGGATGATATAGCCGTTGGGGTATTGCGCTGTATCGTTAGCATCGTACTTTGTGTAGCCATAATCCCACACCTCGAAATAGGCAGCACCGCCCTCGGCATCGATAACACCAAAGTTAGTCTCCAAGGCACGAGGCAGTGGCATATTTTTCAAAAACTCTTCAAACTCTACTACCGTAGCACACTCGCCCAAAGCCTGCTTCATCACCTCGCCCTCACGTTCGGGAAGGTGTTTCAAAGAGTCGGGCTTCATATTATATGAGGCAGTATTCATAATGGCAAAGCCACGCTCGTTGGCACCAGCCCACACCTCTTTGCGCTCCTCATCGGAAGAATTGACCAAGCCTGTAAAGGCGAAACGCTTGCCCTGCATATGCTCGATATGATTCCACTCCGTGCCCGTATCGCGGTGTTTCCACAACAGCGGACGTCCCGATTTAGTGGCACGTCCCGAGATTACGGCAGAGGTGCACGCATCGGCCGACACATAGGTCAGCAGAGCCACAACAGAGGCGAAAATATAAAGCAAACTCCTCATCTTCAAAATTGTTTTAGATAGGATTACTCCATCAACTTCTTATACTTAACTCGCTTGGGGGTAGTGTCCTCGCCCTGCAACTTCTTCCACTCCTCGTACTCTGAATAAGAGCCCTCGTAGAAGACAACCTTCGAGTCGCCCTCGAATGAGAGGATGTGGGTAGCGATACGGTCCAAGAACCAACGGTCGTGCGAGATAACAACGGCACAACCTGCGAAGTTCTCCAAGCCCTCCTCCAATGCACGAAGGGTATTTACATCGATATCGTTGGTAGGCTCATCGAGTAACAATACGTTACCCTCCTCCTTGAGTGCCAAAGCCAAGTGCAAGCGGTTACGCTCACCACCTGACAACATACCACACTTCTTCTCCTGGTCGGCACCGCTGAAGTTGAAACGTGCAACGTAAGCACGAGAGGGGATTTGACGGTTACCCAAAGTAATCAAGTCGCTATTCTGCGAGATAACCTCATAGACACTCTTCTCGGGGTCGATAGACTTGTGCTGCTGGTCAACGTATGCCAACTTAACAGTCTGGCCTACTGTGAATGTACCCTCGGTAGGCTCCTCCAAGCCCATAATCATACGGAAGAGGGTAGTCTTACCTGTACCGTTGGCACCGATAACACCTACGATACCTGCAGGGGGAAGATTGAAGTTAAGTCCCTCATAGAGAATGCGGTCACCAAAGACCTTCTTAACATCGTGAGCCTCGATAACGACATCGCCCAAACGAGGTCCGTTGGGGATAAAGATTTCGAGTTTCTCCTCCTTCTGCTTAACATCCTCGTTAAGCATCTTATCGTAAGCCGACAGACGAGCCTTGCTCTTGGCGCGACGGCCCGAAGGTGACATACGCACCCACTCCAACTCGCGCTCCAAAGTCTTGCGACGCTTCGATTCCTGCTTCTCCTCCTGTGCCAAACGCTTTGACTTCTGGTCCAACCAGCCTGAATAGTTGCCCTTCCAGGGGATACCCTCGCCACGGTCCAACTCAAGAATCCAACCTGCTACATTATCCAAGAAGTAACGGTCGTGGGTTACGGCGATAACTGTACCCTTATACTGCTGGAGGTGCTGTTCCAACCAATCGATAGACTCGGCATCGAGGTGGTTGGTGGGCTCATCCAACAGCAATACGTCGGGCTACTGCAACAACAAGCGGCAAAGCGCCACACGACGGCGCTCACCTCCCGACAGCACGCTAACATTCTGGTCGGGGTCGGGGCAACGCAAGGCATCCATTGCGCGCTCCAAAACGCTATCCAACTCCCAACCATTGACGTGGTCAATCTGCTCGTACAACTCGCCCTGACGCTCAATAAGACGATTCATCTCATCGTCGGACATAGGCTCGCAGAGTTTCATATTAATCTCCTCATACTCCTTAAGCAAGGCTACCGTAGCGGCACAACCCTCCTCGACAACCTCCTTGACCGTCTTCGAGTCATCCAACTGCGGCTCCTGCTCGAGGTAGCCGACCGAGTAACCCGGGGCAAATATTACTTCGCCCTGATAGTTCTTATCGATACCTGCGATAATCTTCATCAAGGTAGATTTACCCGAACCGTTGAGACCGATGATACCGATTTTGGCACCATAGAAGAACGAGAGATAGATGTTGTTCAATACTTTTTTCTGGTTAGTGAAGGTCTTTGAGACGCCCACCATCGAGAAGATAATTTTTTCGTCTGACATTTTATTTAGTGTTTGATTATTTCATAATTTTGGCAAAAATACAAAACAATCCGCAGAATACCCAATGTTAGGAGGTTTTTATTATATAAAAAAGATACTAATGCGTGTATGATTGTCATCGCAAGGCAGATTAGTTTAGTTTCTGCTTTTTTGTTCACTTTTTTATTATTCAAGATTTTGATAATAGAGACTCCAAACAGGCTCGGGGGAGTGACGGATAAAATTTTAAGTCATAAAAAAATCCCGAAACAGCATATTATGGCCATTTCGGGGATGTAAGAAAATTTATTACTACATTTTACTTAAACGCGGCGTCAGTAAACAATACTCTCACACCTACGTTTTCAGAAGATTGTATGGCGGGGAGATTCTCTGCCGTAAATATATATGTTACCAATGGCGGTCCGTAAACTTCTGTGGGAACACCACCGAGGTTATACTGAACTTGCCCCTCTCCAAGTTGCCCCATATTAGTATAGCGAATGGAAGGTGTTGGTTTCCAATCGTAAGTACGAGTCTTTTCAATATATATTTTAGCATTGTTTAACACTACGCTGTGAAATAGATAATAATATGACTCGTCCACCGTCACATAGCATTTGCTATGCAATTTAGGAATATTTGACTGCATCGGACGGTCGTAATATAGATTCTCTTGTGTCAAATATTTTGTGTAACAATACTCTATAATAGAACCCTTTTTTACGTCTGGTATCTCAAACGACAAGCGAGTATTTCCGTCTACCATTTTCTCGATTTTGATATCCTTCGCCTTGACTTTGCTCTTTACGACGTGGCAACCCTCAAGCGTATAAGAATATGCCTCAATAGTGTGTCGCGCGCAAATATCATCTATATTATCAAGTTTACCATCAATATCTAATGATATATTTGCTTTTGCGACACCTTCGTCAGTCAAAATCTTAATCTTCTGCCATACCGTTTCAGTGATAGCCAATGGGGTAACCTTTCCCTCTTCGAGGAAAGCCTTAATATCAATAAGACTTGGCGTGAGGCGTATATGCTCATCCAAAACTACAACATCGGCTTTAGGCGCAATACTATATGAGGTTTTTCGCAAATCAGAGCGTTTTATCCGTCCAGCATCATAATATGGGAACTCATAATCTACTATTTGTGCCTCGGCGGTAAGGGTCACCACCACGATGGCAACTAATAAAAAAATTCGTTTCATTATATCTTAAGTTTTAAGGTTTTCAAATTATTTTGGTCCACGCAGAAGCGGTAAGGTAAATTAATTACGAAAAAGATTTTTATTTGTTAGTGGTTTGTCTAATATCCTTTATTCCATCATTTGGCAGAACAACTCTTACGCCTGCAGGCTCGGTATTGGCAGGGATGTTTGTCGTACAGAAAGAGTATATGATGCTTGTAAATTTCCTACGATTTCCTACTTCTAATGTGCGAGGCAAACTGTGGCTTGGAGTAGCATAGTTAAAATACATACCTCTTGAGTCACCAAAATTATCAACATACTTAACACGCATATCCTTTATCCTTGATTGCTTAAATGATATATCGCCATACGCTATTGTATTAAGAGCAATATCGTTGCCCGAATAAACTATAGCCTCATATGTTGAGTTGATAATAGGATTTGAGCCATTGATTCTATAATTGGTTGTTTCACCTAATTCGTGGTAAAATACAACATATCGATACTCTATTATATCTCCCACCTTTGCTTCGGGCCATTCAACCTTTGCGACGCCCTGGCGTTTGTCAATGTCATCTATGACCGCCTTGCTATTATCAAACTTCTTTTTAGATATTTTGCCATTCTGCAAAGAGTAGTGATATGCATAAAAATCATATATACTAATCTCCCCAAGATTATTCCTTTCAAATGGTATCTCTAATGCAAGGTTCGCATCTGTACTTAAAATCTTCACCTTGCGAGATACAATTCTTTGCATACGAGTTCGAGTCACAGGGGATAATGGCTCGGTATAGTAAAATCCATCTTGTATACACTCATCCAACACAACCACATCTGCTCCTGCCGCGATAGGATAATCAGTCTTTAGCAAGTCAGCTTTTGTTATTTTGCCAAACTTGAAACTCTCTTGTGCCTCGGCGGTAAGGGTCGCCGCCACGATAGCAAGTAATAATAAAATCTTTTTCATAATATTTTGGTTTTTAGGTTAAATTTTCCGTTTTGGGCAAATCATATTTTGCCTCATTACAAAGTTACAAAAAATTTTCGGGG
>JAFYRB010000076.1 GCA_017559615.1 Alistipes sp.
CAGGAACCTGGAAGAACTGAGTTGAAGCACCACCACCTACAAAGAAGATAGCATACTCCTCAGGGATGTTCAAAAGGTCGCGCCAAAGCTGCTCAACCTCTGCCATTACGCGCTCCCAACCTGGAGTACGGTGTGAAATCTCAAGGATACCGATACCTGTACCATCGAAATCGCGGATAGCCTCGATAGCAGCCTCAACAGCCTGCTTTGGAAGTACGCAAGGACCTGCGTTAAAATTGTGTTTCATAAGTTTAATGTGTTAATTAAGTATGTATTGGTTAAACTATTTCTAATCTGTTTCGCTACATCCTATCTGCACAAGCACACACCTGCACATTTATAGTCACACAAAGATAGTCAATTTATTTTATTTCCCAAAATAAAATCGGAAAAACTCCTAAAAATACTACAATCTTCGTGCGCCATCAGAGATTACTACGGCGTAAACCTTAGGCTCGTGGCCATATTTCTGAGCAAAACGCGATTTTGCAGTGACAATAAAGTTGTCGTAAAGCTCCGCCTTAACAAGGTTAATAGTACAACCTCCGAAGCCGCCGCCCATAATACGAGAACCCGCAACACCACACTCCTGGGCTACCGTAGCCAAGAAATCCAACTCCTCGCACGACACCTCGTAATCCTTCGACATACCCCAGTGAGTTTCGTACATACGCGCTCCTACGGTCTCATAATCGCCACGTCCCAAAGCCTCGCATACGTCCAACACACGCTGCTCCTCACCGATGACATAACGGGCGCGTTTGTAGTCCTCCTCCGAGATTTTATCTTTGATAGCATCCAACTGCTCCATAGTAGCACCACGCAAGAACTCCTGACCAAGCACCGCAGCAACTCTCTCACACGAAGCACGGCGGTCGTTATATGGCGAACCCACCAACTCGTGCTTAACAACAGAGTCTAACAACACTACCTTATAGCCATACTTCTCGGGGTCGAATGGGAAGTAATCAAACTCCATAGAGCGACAGTCAAGACGCATCAAGTGTCCAGCCTTGCCAAATACCGATGCAAACTGGTCCATAATACCACACTTCACACCGCAGTAGTTATGCTCTGTTGACTGACCAATACGCGCCAACTCGAAGCGGTCGATACCCAACGAGAATAGCTCGTTGAGGGCATTGGCAAATGTAGACTCAAGAGCCGCAGAAGAACTCATACCAGCACCAAGAGGCACATCACCCGCAAAGGCTGTATCAAAACCACCGATAACACCACCGCGCTTCTGAATCTCACGACATACACCAAAGATATATCGCGCCCAGCTTGCCGCAGGTGCATCCTCCTCGCGGAGTCCAAACTCTGCATAATCGTCAAGGTCTACGGAGTAGGCACGTACCTTATCCGTACCATTAAGACGTATCTCGGCAACCATACCCTTATCGATAGCTCCTGGGAATACAAAACCTCCATTGTAGTCGGTATGCTCACCGATAAGGTTAATACGGCCTGGCGATGTAAACATCTCTCCGTGCGCTGCAAAACGCTCCTCGAACTTCGCATTAATAACTTTTACATCCATACTTATAATCAAGTTTAAATTTAGCTTCTATATAGAATATCTACAAAGTTAGGTAATATATTTGTGTTTTGCAACTCTTTTTCATACATTTGCACTATGGAACGACGTAATAAAGTATTTGAGTGGCTCGATAGTCACGGCATAAAGTATAGTTGGTATGAGCATCCCGAGGCCCCTACCATCGAGATAGCACGACAGCATTGGCGTAAGGATGGGTCGAAGCATTGCAAAAACCTCTTCTTCCGCAACCATAAGGGCAATCGCCACTATTTGGTTGTATTCGATTCGGAGCAATCTATGGCAATTCACGACTTGGAGCATATCCTACATCAGGGCAAATTGTCGTTTGCCTCACCCGAGCGAATGGATAAGTGGTTGGGATTATGTCCTGGCTCGGTGTCGCCATTCGGTCTTATAAATGACACAGAAAACCACGTACACCTCTTCCTCGACGAGACACTACGTGAGCAACCTTCGTTGAGTTTTCACCCCAATGACAATAGATTTACGGTGGTGATAGAGCGCGAGGAGTTTGAGAAATATCTCTCGCTTATAGGAAACAGCTACGAATACATCAAGTTATACTAAACAATAAGGGAGGTCTAAACAGCCTCCCTTATACATATATTATATATATCGCCTATCGCTACTCGCCAACAACCGACCTTACGTCAACCTCCTGAATATGCCCCTGTGCAAAAAGTATGGTGCGAGATGGGAACTGCTCAAGAAGTGAGATATTGTGCGTAGACATAATAACCGCACAGCCACTCTTGACAATACGTTGGAAAATCTCCATAATATCATCCGCGGTACGCACATCGAGGTTTCCCGTAGGCTCATCAGCAAGAATAAGACGTGGATTATTAACCAAAGCGCGTGCGATAGCAAGACGCTGCTGCTCGCCTCCCGACAACTCGAAAGGCATCTTATAGCTCTTATGCGCGAGGCCTACAAGATTCAACACCTCGTCGATACGCTGGCGGATATCATCCTCCTTACTCCAGCCCGTAGCACGCATAACATCATAGAGATTTAGGAATACGTTTCTATCGGTAAGGAGCTGAAAATCCTGAAAGACAATACCCATAGAGCGACGAAGATATGGAATATCCCTACGTTTGAGGCTCTTTAGGTCGAAACCCACGACATTCGCCTCGCCCGATGCCAACTCCACCTCGGCATACATAGTCTTTAGAAGAGTACTCTTTCCCGAGCCTACGCGACCAATAAAGTAGACCAACTCACCCTCATCAACCTGAAGGTTGATATTCGACAAAATAAGGTCATTCTGGCCATCGACACCTCGACGTCCCTCACCCAAATATACCGACACATCCTTTAGGTCAACAACCCTTTTACTCTCCATAGATTTTCGTTTTACATTTATCTTTGCAAATGTAGCAATTTATTTTGTTGTGTGCAAAATTTTCACTATTTTTGCACCGCATTTGAATTGCCACAAATGCCACAATGATAGATTTTATCGCTGTGAGTCATCTATAATGGATGTAGACCTCAATCAATGGTCTCAATAAAGAAGATGTCGTTGAGGCTCTTTATTGAGATTATGCGAAGGCGATTTTTGAGCTGATTGTGCTTTTGGATTCGCGGGTAATAGTGAACTATTATCAAGAAGACAAAACAATAAGCAGCCAGAAAGCGACAAGCAGAAACCAATGAAGAGCCTCTACGACATCTTCAAAGGGGGTGACCGGTTTTGACAGCAGGTAGAATTCGATTGTAAGCACGTCGAGCCTTGTGTGGGGTCTCGTTAAACTGAACGCTCAAGCTATAAATGGCAATAACAATTACGCACTCGCTGCTTAATTTTCAGAGAAAATTGGCTTAATCGCGTAGCCCAAGGAGGCTGTGTGACGAGTATCCCGAGAGGTCGTTCCGCTCTTTAACGGCCAATCATTATGGGGTATCATCAATTTAGAGATAGTGTGGTATGTGCCTCGGTTATCACGCGAGATTTAGAGGCTGGGCCTCGGGTTTGGCTGCCGCCTGCCTGGCTTGAGGAGAAGGATGAAATGGTCGGCTAAACGTGTAGAAAGCTCTGGGGTTCCTTGTTTGGACGCGGGTTCGACCCCCGCCACCTCCACTTTTGAAGGGATAAAATCCCCTTCAAAAATAACAAAAGACATTGATAATCATTAGATTGTCAGTGTCTTTTTTTGTTTTTTATCACTTTTATCCCGATAGCAAACGCCATATTCAAACTTTGGATAGCAATTGTGGATAGCAATATTCTGATATTCTGACAAATATCCACAAATCTATC
>JAFYRB010000077.1 GCA_017559615.1 Alistipes sp.
GAAGGTTTTGAAACTTGCCAAGGGTAACTTTGGTTCAAGGGGAAACGTATGGACAGTTGCGAAAAATACTGTCGAGAAGGGTTTGCAGTTTGCCTATGCACACCGTCGTGAGAAGAAGAGAAATTATCGTTCATTGTGGATCGTTCGTATCAACGCTGCGGTTCGTATGTACGGTATGACTTATTCAGAGTTTATCGGTAAGATGAATGTTAAGGGTATCGCTTTGAACCGTAAGGTTTTGGCTGACCTTGCACTCAACGAGCCACAGGCATTTGAGGCAATCGTTAATGCAGTTAAATAGTAATCTCTAACTATATAGAGTGGGAGCCTGATACTTCGGTGTCAGGCTCTTTTTTTGCGTTGTAACACTTTTTTAATCTAATTGATATAACTATGAAATAATTACCCACTACCTTTGCTATCGGAAAATTAAGTAAGAGATTATGGAAAAGAGATTAACAATAGCGCTTGTAGCGCACGATGCTATGAAGCACGACCTTGCGGAGTGGGTTGCTTGGAACTGGGAGAAGTTGTTGTCACACCGCCTTGTATGTACAGGTACTACGGGACGTATCGTTGCCGAGACGCTTATGGCGCGTCGCGGTAAGGATGCTGCGAATGCACGATTTGATATTACGATGCTTAAGTCGGGACCTTTGGGTGGCGACCAGCAGCTCGGAGCGATGATTGCTGGTGGTGAGATTGATATGCTAATCTTCTTCTGGGACCCTATGTCGGCGCAGCCTCACGATGTGGACGTAAAGGCACTCTTGCGATTGGCAACGCTCTACAATGTTCCAACGGCTATCAACCGCTCTTCGGCGGACTTTATGATATCTTCAACGCTTATGGCAAATGCCGATTATAAGCCTGTTGTGAGGGATTATACCTCATATATTGAGCGTACGTTGAAGTAGTAGCGAGAAAAAATAGGGTAGTTCCATAACCGCGGAGCTACCCTAAATTTTTATACTATATCGCTGTAACCTAAATATTTATGTGGGTTACTTCGTCGATGCCGTCAATCTCCAAGATGCTGTTCATTACCATCTTAAGCTCGCCAACGGAGTGAATCGAGAAGTCGATGGTGCATATTGCAATGCGGTCGATGTTCTCGGTGCTGAGGGATAGCATCGTGAGGTGGAGCTTGTCGGTAATGCAGTCGATAAGGTCGCTCATAAGGTGGTAGCGGTCGATGCCCTTCACGCGAATACGTACGTGGTAGAGGAATCGCTCATCCTCCTCGAAAGCTGCCGATACGATGGCATCGCCATTCTCCGAGGCGAGGCGTATAACCTCCGTGCAGTCGCGCTTATGGAGGCAAATCTTCTCGTCATCACCCTTGTATCCGATAACCTCATCGCCAGGAAGTGGATGGCAGATAGGGCAGCGGTCATACTCCAGACGTGGAAGGTTTGCGAAGTAGCTGCGAAGGTACTTCTTGGCGCGGAACGTAGAGACGTAGTTGAGCCACTCTGGGTCGGGTTTAGCATCGTCAGCCGTGCCAATCTCCACGCGGTCGCCACGCTGAAGAACAGTGCGTAGAGAGTGTAGCTTGCGGTTGATGCGGGCATATACCGCACGCTCGCCAATCTTGCTATGAATCTCAAATGCAAAGTCGAGAGCCGTAGCACCCTTTGGAAGTATAACTCCCTGACCTTTAGGTGTGAACACCATAATATCATCGTTATAGAAGGTAGATGTTACACCCTCCATAAATTTCATATCCTGACTACCCTGAGCAATCTCCTGAAGGATATCCTTGAACTTCTGAAGCCACGTTGAAAGGTTGGTCTCGGAGCGCTCTGCGGCACATCCGAGGTGTGAGTTACGCACCATACTCTCCGACGAGATATGTACCTCTTCCCACTCGCCCTTCGTTCCGAGGAGCTTGACGTGGAAGCTCTGATAACCATTCTCCTTTGGAGTGTCGATGTAGTTGCATACGCTGCAAGGCTTCTCCTTGAGGTGGTCAGTAAGTGCGGAGTAAATCTTGAGCGTCATCGCCTTATCGCTGATGTTTGCCTCGCTCTTATATATAATACGTATGTAGTGCTTTCCTGTGATGTGGTTGATGTCGCTATTTGTCTCCTTCATCTTGCGCCATACGCTGTAAGGCTCACGATAGCGCACCTCCGTACGGACATCATAACCCTCCGATTTGAGGATTTGGTCTATCTGCGCGATAAAGGTCTCGATAGCCTCGCGCTCCTCCTCGCGCTCCTCGCGTAGCTGCTCCTCGAGTTTCTCGTAGTCGCCAGGACAGCGATATTGGAACGATAGATTCTCCAACTCGGTCTTGATGTGATATAGTCCAAGGCGGTTGGCAAGAGGGGCATAGAAGTAGTCGGTCTCACCCGCAATCTTCATCTGCTTCGCAGCGCTCATACTATCCAGCGTACGCATATTGTGCAGACGGTCTGTAAGTTTGATGAGCAACGCACGCACATCATAGTGTACCGATTCGAGTATCTGGCGATAGTTATCCACCTGCTTCGAGTACTCGTAGTTGGCCTTTTTGCGCTTTGTTACGGCGTCCACCAACTTCGCCACATCCTCGCCAAAAAGCTCCTGAATCTCCTCGATAGTGTGGTCGGTATCCTCAACAACATCGTGCAGAAATGCTGCGATAACGGTGTTGTCGGTCATCTCCAACTCCTTGGCAAGAATCGTAGCAACGGCGATAGGGTGGATAATATAGGGCTCGCCACTGCGACGTTTCTGTGTTTTATGTGCCTCGGCAGCAAACTCATAACCTCTCTTAATACGCTCCATCTGCACCTCGGATGTACGCGTTGCGAGGTAGTCGAATAGCGGCTCTATCTGTGACTTTATTTGTGCTGAATAGTCGTCCATAGGAATGTTTGTGTTAGTGTTTCTATCCCGAAAATTCGGATATATATTACAAATTTAAGAAAAAAAATGTTATGTTGTTCTGTGGAGCGCAATTTTTTTATGATTAGCGTTGAATCATAATTTCTTTTTTGTACCTTTGACACAAAGTTGTAAAATTAAAAAATTAGAGATATGAGAATTAAGAAGCTATTTTTATTTGTCGCGTTGCTTTGTGTTTGTGCGTTTGTGGGATGTAATGAAGAGAAACCTGAAAATAGGCCTACGCCAACGCCACAAAATGAGGATTTCACCTTTGCAAACATCGCGATGAATAACTCAAAAATTAGTGTTGACATCCTCCCAAATGATAAGGATATGGAGTATGTGGTGATGTTTGCCGAGCAGAGATACTTTACCTCAAATAACATTGATACCGAGGAGGAGATATTGGCCGATGACCTCAACTATATCTTGGGCCTTGCCGAGCAGTATGGCGTGTCGGTGCGCGAACTCTTGGAGGGTTTGAAGTGGCTTGTGAAGGGTGATAAGATTGGCTATCAGGTTGAGAATCTATATCCCGATACGGAGTATGTCGTATATTGCTATGGTGTTGAGTTTAGGGATGATACCTACGATGTAACGACGGATATTAACTATACGGTTATTACCACTACGGCACCTGCGCTTATTAACGCGGAGTTCTCTGTGGAGAGTAACGTAGAGGGTAATAGCGTGTCATTGACCGTTACTCCTGATGGCTACGATGGCTTCTACTATGGCTATATCGTACCTGAAAGTGATAAGTACTTTATTGCCGAGGGCGAGGAGGTTACCGAGGAGCATATCGACCACTATCGTAATCGTGCTTTTATGGAGTTTGGCTCCTATGTCAACGATCAGGGTATCCCATCGTCGCAGTTCTGCTACAAGGGTGTGACGACTATCGAGAAGCGCCTAAATCCTAATGCAAACTATCAGCTTGTTCTCTTTGCTGTTAACAGAGATAGAGTGCCGCTGCTTTGCTCTGTGCCTTCGGTCTATAACTTCGCAACTGCGGATATCAGTAAGAGTGACCTCGTAATCACTCTCGATGTAACAGATATCACGCCTTATACCGCGCAGCTTACGGTTACTACGTCGAACGACACCGAGTCGTATGCTTGTGTGCTCCTTGCACGTAGCCAGGTGCCAGAGATGGAGAATGAGTATGAGCTTATGAACTTTATCCTTACGAACTTCGATCCTGAAATCTTTAAAGGTGGTTGGAGCGAGCAGCTTCTGCCTTTGATGCCTGATACGGAGTATACTGTTTTGGCATTTGGCGTGGAGAATAACCTCCCTACGACATCTATCGTTCGTAATGATTTTACGTCGGCTACTGCCAAGGAGGGTAATATCAAAATTGAGAGTATTGATATCCTTAAACTCTTTGATACTTACCAGATTGCAGCCGTAGATCCAAGTTATAGATACCTCGTAGACCAGTGTCAGTGTATCGCGGTGGTGGAGATGAAGACCTCGGCACCTACCGATAATGCCTATTTCTGGTGGTATGAGGATTGGATGCTCGTAGAGTATAGCGAGGAGGCATTCTTGGAGGATTTGTTGATGTACCCACCAACAGGCACTCTGCAACTAATGGATATGTACTACGATGTGCCAAGCTTCTTTGCGGGTATCGCTGAGGATGAGGAGGGTAATATGAGTCCTATCTACTATGGTGAGGTGTTTACCCTCTCGGAGGAGATGTGTGATCCTGCGGAGGAGTTCTTTCAGTATATTGTGGGTGGAGTCTCATCAGTAGTTCCCTTTGCACGATGATATTGCGCTATGATACACTTTAATTCCGACTATACTGCGGGTGCGCACCAAGAGGTGATGGATGCTCTTGTTCGCACAAATATGGAGCATACTGTGGGCTATGGCAATGATGACTATACCGCCGAGGCTCGTGATATGATTCGTGAGGCTGTGGGTATCCCCGATGCTGAGGTTATGTTCCTTGTTGGAGGTACGCAGACTAATGCTACGGCTATAGATGGCATCCTCCGTCGTCACGAGGGTGTCCTTGCTGCTGCAAGTGGCCATATCGCTGTCCACGAGTCGGGAGCTATCGAGGCTTCGGGGCATAAGGTTTTGACGCTGCCAGAGCGTGAGGGTAAGGTGCGTAGCGAGGATGTAGAGAAGTTTATCAAGGAGTTTTATGCCGATGAAACTTATCAGCATATGGTGGCTCCAGGAATGCTCTATATCTCGCAGCCTACGGAGTTTGGAACAATCTACTCGCTCGAGGAGCTAAAGGCGTTAAGCGAGGTGTGTTATCGTCACAATATCCCGTTGTATATTGATGGTGCGCGTATGGCCTATGGTCTTAAGGCCGAGGGTGCGGACTTTACACTACGCGATATCGCGCGCCTTGCAGATGTATTTTATATTGGTGGCACGAAGTGTGGCACGTTGTTCGGCGAGGCTCTGGTTGTGACAAATAGGGAGCTTCTGAAGAATCTCTTTCCGCTTGTTAAGCAGCACGGTGCTCTGCTTGCCAAGGGTAGATTGTTGGGCGTTCAGTTCGGTGCGTTGTTCCGCGATGGATTGTATGAGCGTATTGGCGAAGAGGCTGTGCGTCTTGCACTTAGGATTCGTGAGGCGTTCCGAAAGGCAGGATATAAGGTTGTTATAGAGTCGCCTACCAATCAGCAATTCTTCCAACTTCCTAACGATGTTATCGACCGCCTTCGCGAGAGTATCTCGTTTGACTATTGGGGACCTCGTGGAGAGAGGGAGAGTGTAGTGCGTTTCGTTACAAGTTGGTCAACAACCGAGCAAGATGTAGAGATGTTAATAGCAGAGGTACTAAAAAAATAGAGCCACGTGGCTCTATTTTTTTAGTACCTTTACCAATTCTGCTACTGCCCGTCCGCGGTGCGATATGGCGTTCTTCTCGTCGGCCGACATCTCGGCAAAGGTGACACTCTTACCTTCGGGGATAAATAGCGGGTCATAACCAAAACCCTCGGCACCCGACTCTTGTGTAGCTATCGTGCCACGCACGATGCCCTCCACTTGAATCTCCTCGCCACCACGAATTAGCGAGATTACGGTGCGGAAACGTGCTGCGCGGTTAGTTTCGCCATCCAACTCTTTGAGAAGTTTGCGGTTGTTGGCTGCAAAGTCGTGACCATCCGTAGCGTAGCGAGCCGAGCGCACTCCTGGCGCGCCACCAAGAGCCTCAACCTCCAGGCCTGTGTCGTCGGCGAAGCAGTCCAAGCCCGTACGCTGGTAGACATATCGTGCCTTGATGCTGGCATTCTCGTCGAGTGTCTCGCCCGTCTCGGGAATATCCTCCGTGATGCCCACCTCCTTGAGTGTCACAAGCTCGAAGCCCTCGCCAAGTACGGCCTTTACCTCGGAGAGTTTATGTGCGTTATTTGTTGCAAATACAATTTTCATAATCGTTCTATTGGGGTTTAGTTGCGCGCCACCTCTAATTCGGTAAGTCGCTGGTCCATAACTACTTTGTCGATAATGGTCTTTACTACGGTGTCGATCTCCGAGCCGTCGGAGTAGTCCGCAGGACATATGTGATTTACGCGGTTGTCGCGGATAAGTTCGTTGAGTATCGTGCGCTGCCCCTCCTCCTCGGGGTTGTAGACCGCGATGGAGTGTCCGCCAAAGTTTTTCACGAGTTTCATACAAGGAATATCCGTAGTTCCGTCACCGAAGTATATCATTCGTGAGAATGGTACAGGACGCTTCGACTCCTCCATAAAACGGTTAACATCCTTGGTGTCGAATACCGACTCCACGCCCTTGTTAATCTTGAATATAAACTGCGTTTTGTTGGTGTAGTTTACCGCCACGGCAGGCCAATATGCGATGCCGTCGACGTTGTAGAGGAACGAGCAGGCGTAGATATTCTTGAACTCGTGAGCAATCGCCGTACCCTCGATAATCTCCTTTAGTCCCGATGAGTTTACGTAGTGGAGGATGGTGACGCCACGCTCTGCGCCATAGTCGTTTATGCGCTTAAACCACTCCACAACACCCTTGTAAAACTGCACGTTACGTCCCGACTCGCGGAATGCCTCGCGGCGAAGCGACAATCCCTTCGACTGTGCAGCCTGAAGCATACGTGCCATATATGTAAGCACCTGGTCGGCATCCTGCTCCTCGGCAAGCGTATTCGCCTCGTGCCAGAACTCCATATTACTCTTACCTACTGCGGGGATAAAGTCATACTCCTGCATATTTCCAGGAGCCAGCGTACCATCGAAATCATATATCAATGCTACGGTAATCTTCTCTTTCATCTCTAATTTTTTAGATATATGGTTCAAAATTAAGAAAAAATTACTATTTTTGCAATAATTAGTAGAGATAAATTTATTAAACGATTTATGAACAGACGTTTGCTACGTTCGCGTACCGACCGTATGATTGGTGGAGTTTGTGGTGGCTTGGCGCAATATTTTGGCCTCGATTCATCGGCTCTACGTGTTATATCGGCTTTGTTGATTCTCTTTGGCGGTATGTCCGTCTGGGTTTATTTGATATTGTGGTTAGTAATACCAGAAGAATAAATAGTGTTTTATGGAATTTAAAGATGTGATGAAGAAGCGTCGCTCGACACGACGTTATACAGGTCAACCTGTTGAGAAAGATAAACTTATGCGCGTTATGGAGCTTGCTCTCCGCGCCCCATCTTCGAAGAATACACGCTCTACACGACTTATGGCTGTTACCGATTTGAAGCGTGTTCACGAACTCGGTAAACTTCGCGATTGGGGTTCAAGCCTTTTGGAGGAGGCGGGTGCTGCGATTATCATCCTCGGTGATGAGAGTGCTTCACCAATGTGGCAGACCAATGCTACGATTATGGCAACGTGCCTTCAGCTTGCGCTTGTAGACGAGGGTCTTGCATCGTGCTGGGTACACGTGGGTGACTACCGCACGCTTCAGGATGACCCAGCGAGCCAGACCAGCGAGGATTATGTGAAGGCTCTTCTGCCGGAGATTCCAGAGGGTTATCGTGTGTGGAGTGTAATCTCGATTGGTTATGCCGACTACACGCCAAAGCCGCTTCCAGAGTATGAGGGCCCAGAGCGTATCTTATTCGTGGAGTAGTCAGTAGGCTGAGGCGGGCATCCGCTTGGATGTTGCGCGGAATAAGTGAAAATGAGAGTGAGTAGTATCGTATGGCGCTACTCGCTCTTTTTTTTCTCTATTGCTATGCAATAATCTACGATTATGGTGCGTTTATTACGAAATAAAATGTATCTTTGCAAATTGATTATGCAGAAACTATTTTACATACTAACTCTTGCTCTTATGACGCTATCGGTAGGTTGTATCTACGATGGCGACTCGTCGCTTGATTATGACAAGGAGAGTGTTGTAGCTACGGTCGATGGCCACGTATTGTTGCGTGAGGATATAGCGCGTGATATGCCTGCGGGTTTGACAGGCGTTGATAGCGTTACGTTTGCACGTATGTACATCGATAATTGGGTGCTAACCAAACTCAAGGTGAGCCGTGCCGAGCAGGTGCTATCATCATCGCAGCGCGATATAGAGCGTCTTGTGGAGGGATATCGCCAGTCGCTTATCATCCGTCAGCTCGACCAATATTACATCGACAAGGCTATCGATGTGGAGATTACCGATAAGCAGCTTGCGTCGTACTATCGCGCCCATTCGGCATCGTTTAAGCTCGACCATAATAAGGTGCGAGGCGTGGTTGTTAAGGCTCCGCTCTCGTTCCGTAATACCACAACTCTTTCGACAACGCTCAAGAGTGTACTTAAGAGTGGCGATACGGAGGAGCTTCGTGCCTTGACCGAGAAGCTAAACCTTGTTTTGTCAGACTGCTCGCAGATGTGGGTGTCGTACTCCGACTTCTTGAGTAACCTCCCTACGGAGCGCTCACGAAGTTATACCGACCTATTGAGTAAGAGTGGAGTTCAGCAGATGAAGGCCGACGATGCCGTCTTCTACTTTGTGATTATCGACGTGGCTCGCAAGGGCGAGGTTGCACCGCTGGAGTGTGTCGAGGATGATATTCGCCGTAGGTTGTATGCCGAGCGTCGTGCCGATATCGTGAAGCAGTACGAAACGGAACTTAAGCGCGAGAGTGTGCTTAATGGACGTGTTACGATGGCCGATAGCGTGTTGATGGAGAGTATGAGCTTTATGCCTGCGGAGGTGGAGAGCGTCGAGGTTATTGATGTTACCGAGGAGCAGATTGAGGAGGATATCCCAACAATCTCTATGGCACCAAAGAATGAATAATGAAATTTGAATCTATGATACGAAAAATTATGCTTGTGGCGGTTGTTGCCACTGCTTTTATCTCTACTATGGAGCGTGCTTCGGCGCAGCAGCGTCGTCAGGTTATGCTCGATAAGGTTGTAGCTGTTGTTGGTGGCTCGGCAATTCTCCACTCGGAGGTCGAGGAGTATTGTGTAGCACTGAAGGATCAGCGTCGCCAGATGGGTTATACCTCGGATAGAGATCCTATGAGTGAGTCGTTGGAGGCGCTCTTGGAGCAGAAACTCCTCTATAATCAGGCGTTGTTGGACTCTGTGGAGGTGAATACCTCGGATATTGCAGCGCGCATAGAGACCTACGTTCAGAGTCTTGTTGCGGAGGCGGGTGGTATCGCCGAACTTGAGGCTAAGGAGCATATGCCTATCTACACCTACCGCGAGTTGTTGCGTCAGCGCTACGAGGAGCAGGCATACGCACAGGCTATGCGTCAGGATGTCGTGGGACGTGTTACGGTAGTGCCAGGCGAGGTGGAGCGATTCTACAAGAGGGTAGATAAGGATAGCCTTCCTATGATTGGCGAGCAGTATGTCTATGCCCATATCACCAAGTTCCCTTCATCGTTGAAGGAGGCGCAGCAGCGTACCAAGGAGCGATTGTTGGATATGCGTGAGCGTGTTATTACAGGCCAAACCAAGTTCTCGGTCTTGGCGCGTATGTACTCTATGGATGGCTCGGCGATGTATGGTGGTGAGATGGAGCCAGGACCATCGTCATTCTACGTTCGTCCTTTTGCCGAGGCGTTGGAGAAGCTAAAGCCAGGCCAGATTTCAGAGATTGTAGAAACGGAGTTTGGTTTCCACATCATCGAGCTTATTGATAAGCAGGGTGAGATGTATCACTGTCGCCATATCTTGTTGCGCCCAACCTTTACACGTGACGAGCTTATGGAGCCAGCGCATCAGCTCGATAGTATCGCAAATCTCATACGCCTCGATTCGTTGTCGTTCGACAAGGCGGCGTTGATGTTCTCGGACGATGCTACCTCGAAGCATAATGGCGGTATCGTGTCGAATAGCGATATCTTGGCACGTATGGGTGCTTACGATGGTGCGCGTATGACGGCTACTCGCTTCCTTAAGGAAGATTTCAGTATGCAGGGTGGTAAGTCGTTGGAGGACTACGCGGCGCTTATGCGCTTGAAGGTTGGCGAAGTATCGAACTCATTCCAGACAACCGATATTATGGGTAATCAGATGAGTAAGATTGTTAAGTTGGTGGATATCATCCCTGCCCATACAGCATCTTTGGAGGAGGATTACATCCGTCTTGAGGAGATGGCGCTGCAGCAGAAGCAGGAGAGAATATATCGTGAGTGGCTCGATGATAAGATTGAGTCGATGTATATCTATATCGACCCCGCATACCGCAGCGAGGATTTCGAGAATAAGAATTGGATAAAGTAGTATGCGTCGAAAGATAATAACCCCGATCATAGTTTTTGTTCTGCTTCTTGGGGCGATGTTCTATGCCGCAAGTGGCCGTAGCTATCGTTATGTCTTCGATAGTGAATCGCTCTTTGCTGCCCCACAGACCAGCAAAAGCGGTGAGCGACGTATGGTCGATATGGTTGCCGATGATAGCTACCTTGTGGATAAGGGTGACTCTACGATATTTATCCTCGTTGGTAACTTCGCAGCGCACCACAACGGTACGGTGATTCTTGCCGATAGTGCGGTGCGTTACTCGAATCAAAGCTTCGAGTGCTTTGGTAATGTGCTTATCAATCAGAATGATACGTATGCCTATGGCGACCGTGCGGAGTATAATCGCGATAATAATACCGCAACGCTCTACTCCGAACTTGTGAAGGTTGTGGATGGCGATGCTACGATGTATGCCTACAACTGTACGTTCAATACGGCGGATAATATCGGCTATTTCAATAATGGCTGCTACGTTGATAAGGGCAGCAATCACCTCGAGGCAGAGCGCGGCTACTATAACACTGATACCCACGACCTTATTGCAGTCGATAGGGTAGAGATGCGCGATGATAAGTATCTTATGACGGGTGACTCGGTAATCTTCAACACACAGACCGAGGATGCACACTATTTCACAAATACAAATATCTGGAACGATAAGGATGAGTACCTATTTGCCAATGCGGGTAAGTACACAAAGGCTCTTGATTTACACCACCTTACACGCGATGCCTATATCCTTTCGCCCGAGCGTGAGATATGGAGTGACACGATAGAGTACTATCGAACAACGAACCACATCATTGGTCGTGGTAATATCCAGATGGATGACACCACGCAGAAGGTTCTCGGCTTTGCCGACTATGGCGAGTGGTGGGATGAGCCAGGTAATGCCCTCTTTACGCGCCGCCCTTCGATGATTAACTACGACCCCGAGCAGGTGGATTCGTTGTATCTCTCGGCAGATACGTTGTGGATGTACACTATTGCTGTGTTGCCTCCCGCAACGGAGCAGGCGGACACTACGCGTAACGGTGCGGAGGGTGATGTTATGGCTACCGATACTACGGCTATGGCAACCGATATGGTTGAGGATGTGAAGGAGGAGGTGCCAGCGTTGGAGGATGATACGTTTAGCAAGGGTAGTGAGATTGCTGCCGAGCCATCGAAGCGAGGTGGTGAGGAGTCGTCGAAGAGAGGTGCTGCTGAAAGCGTGAAGGGCTCGAAGGATGCTCCAAAACGAAATACGGAACTTGATGGTGCTACACTTCCAAAACGTGATGATTCGGTGGCGGATAAGGAGGCTGCGCCCGCAGATAGCCTTGCTCGTGAGGTTGAGGATGCGGTTATGACCGATAGCGTGGTTGTGGATAGCGCTCTCGTAGATAGCATTGTGGCGGATAGCGTTAAGGTGCTTACAAAGCGTCAGTTGCGTTATCAGGCGAAGATGGAGAAGCGTCGTGTGCGTGACTCGATACGTGCTATTGAGCTTGGCATCCGCGACTCGATACGAGCTATCGAGCAGGCAAAACGTGATTCGCTTCAGCATATCAGCGACTCACTCCTTAAGATAAAGGTCGATACACTTATTGCGCAGCGTAGAGCGCGTAGCTCGAAACTTGCCGATGAGGAGAAGGCTCGTCTGGAGCGCCTAAAGCAGAAGACCGAGGAGCATAAGCGACGTAAGATTGATAGGGCGAAGGCTCGCGCATTGAGGCGTGGTAAGGTCTACGATGGCCCAGAGTATACGCTCGATACAGACTCTACGGCTACGGAGACAGTCGTTGAGGATGTTGTAGCGGGCGATAACATTGCAGTCGACACTCTTGGCCGAGATTCTATGATGATGGACTCTACGGCAATGGATTCACTCGTTGTGCCATTCCCAGAGGATAGTGTCTATAAGATGATTAAGGCGTATCGCAATGTGAAGATGTATCGCACTGATTCACAGCTTATCAGCGACTCTCTTGTGTTGCTTAATACCGACTCTATCATACGTCTTTACCGCGAACCAGTGATGTGGAACGAGGGTAATCAGATTGCCTCCGACTCGATGGCTATCTACACACGTAATCAGCTCTTGTCGAAGGCCGTATTTATGGGCGACCCTATTATGGCGATGGAGATTGATACGATGTACTACAACCAGGTGAAGGGCCGAACTATGACCGCCTACTTCGCAGATGGTGCGGTATATCGTAACGATGTGGATGGCAATGCACAGACCATATACTATATGCAGAACGAGGATAGCCCCGAGGTTACAGGTTTGATGTATATCGAGAGTGCGAGTATCACCTTCTACCTCGCCGAGAAGGAGATCGAAAAGATTACCTATAAGCAGAATCCTACCTATGTCATCTATCCTTTGGCTATGGTTCCCGAGACGCAGGACCGCCGTCTCAAGGACTTTGAGTGGTATGGTGAGAATCGTCCAACGCGTGACTCGGTGTGCGACAGAACGATACGCCCATCACGCCGTGAGGATGTTGCGAATCATCAGAAACCTCGCTTCAGAATCACTGACCGCATTGACTATGACCGTCGCCGCTTGGTGGAGAATGGTGTGTGGGAGGATCGCGTGG
Source organism: Alistipes sp. (assembly GCA_017559615.1). The sequence continues at coordinate 13,175 of JAFYRB010000077.1, forward strand.
ATGAGCTTACACCAGAGGTTGTAGAGTGGCGTAACACCCGCTCTTCGTATAGGGCGAAGTAGCCTTAAAAAATGAGTAGATTATGAAGATGTTTAGAATGCTCCTCTGCCTTATGGCAACCGCAATATCGTCCTATGCCATTGCGCAGAGCGATAATGTTGAGAATTTCCGTACTCGCCTTCTTCCCTATCCTACCGAGGCATCGGCATTGGAGGGTGGCGTGAAGTCGAATCGCTATATGCAGATTATCGACGAGTGGCAGGAAGAGGATGGAGTGCTTCGCGGAGAGTTTACCTTCCCTTTCTCGTGGCTCGAGCGTCAGGTTTTCTTGCGCGTTGAGGGGTGCGCATCGCCTTATGAGGTATATGTAAACGGTAAGCGTGTAGCCGATATTACAAATGGCTTCGTGGCTACGGAGATGAATATCACTAAGCAGTCTCGCGAGGATAAGAATAGGGTAGAGCTGCGTCTTAAGAATGGTAAGACGATGAGCGATATAGAGTGCTTCGAGCGCGGAGTACCACGCCCAAGGGTGTATGTTATCTCGCAACCTCGTGTTCGTGTCCGTGATGTTGCGTGGCGCACAAATATCGGTATGAACGGCGTTGTGAATATCGACTTCAACGTTATTATGCGCAACGAAACCCTCGGCGAGAAGAACTCACGAATCTATTATGGGCTATTCCTAAACGATACCACTCGTCTTACAGGTGGTCATCTCGATGTCACAGTGGGTATGTATGGCGTGGATACTATGCGTTTTGGTGCCCCTATTCCTGATAGTGTGCTATGGAGTGCAGAGTCGCCATCTCGCGTCTCTGTGCGCCTTAAGAATCGTATCGCAGGCCGTGATGTGGAGTTCTATGCCTTCGACGCTGCCTTCCGCGAACTGAGCTACCGAAATGGCGAATACCATATTAATAATAAGAAGAAGAATATCACGTGGTACGAGTTGTCACCACGTGTGAGCCTCGAGGAGTTGGATAAGGTCTACGCTTCAGGTATTCGTGCCGTACGCTTCACTGCGGGCTATGTTCGTGATGAACTTTTGGAGTATTGCGAGACAAAGGGTATCTACGTGGCTATCACAGCGCCTATCAATAGCTCGATTGCTGGCACATCACGTAAGCGTGGCGGTAATCCTTCGAATAACCCTGCGTGGCGTAAGGAGTATGCCGAGCGCGTGACATCGGCTATCCATACCACCAAGCGCTATGCCTGTGTCATTGCCTATTTCCTTGCGGATGATAGCGCAAATGGCATCTGTTTGTACGAAAGTTACCTCGCTGCGAAGGCTATAACGAGCGTTCCTGTGCTGTATAATGACGGCGGTGGCGAGTGGAATAGCGACGATGCTTATACTCAAAAGTAGCGATTTGCTGCAAAACCGAGAGAAATACACGATTTTACCCTGAAATTTATACTTTGTGTAAAGTGTTGACTTATAATAGGTTGAATATAGGGTGATAAAAAATCTTAAAATATTTTGTAAAAAAGTTTGCAAAATATTTGGTGGATTAAAAAAAGTGTTATATCTTTGCACTCGCAATCAGAAAGATAGCAAATGCCTCTTTAGCTCAGTTGGTAGAGCACGACACTCTTAATGTTGGGGTCCAGGGTTCGAGCCCCTGAGGGGGTACTTGATAAAACGCTAATAACTTAATAATCAAGTTGTTAGCGTTTTGTCGTATCTATATCTGTCAATATTTTGTCATTATATCAAAAAAGCACCGAGAATTACGATATTCCCGATGCTTTTTCTGCAATCATATAATCGGCTTTATACACCGATGTTTGTGCAAATATAGGTAAATTTTCCATTACGAGCAAGTCTTTCCCGATAATTAGTTGCAGGTAACACCTACGATATACGCCTTATACACATGCAACTGATTGATTTACAAAGGGGTGCGGGGGTATTGAGGCGGAACGAGCCGAAAAGGGTGGGTGCGACTCTAAAAAATTTTTTGTTATGTTTTCCATTGCTTACCTTGTTTACAAAAATAGGAGCGACCTGCACGATGCAAGCCACTCCCAACGGATAACAAAAACAATATGTGCGATATATTAAACGCCTATTTTCTCGATACGCTCCTTACGCTCCGCATCGGTCATAACATAGAGAGATAGGAAATGGTCAATCTGTTTTGCCTCATCCTCTATGCGATACAAACAATCTTCGCCCGCAAAGTTCGTAGTCATAAAATAGTTTCTCTGGTGCAACTGCTCGGCAACTGATAGGAGTTGCTCATATAGGCGATAAGCCTCCACTTCGTTAGGCGTAAGTGTGTATCGTCTTTGCTCCAACATAGCATCCGCAACACTTTTAGCCACTCGCCACTCTCCGTTAGGTGTAACCTCTACCTCCGTAGCGAGGTCAAGTTTTAATCCAAACATTGCGGATGCTACTTTGGCGATATAAGCGTTGTCGCAACTCTCACGAGCTTTCGCCAAATTGTCGGCTCGAAGGTATAGAGGGCAATTTGTGGTATCCATCCACGCCTCACACTCCGCTATTACCTCCTTTCGTTTCCAGTCTGCACCTCGCTTTTGATAAATGATAGCATCCTCGATGCTCTCTTGATGCTCCGCAAGGGTTTTTCGTATCTGCTCCAACTTTGCACAATGCTTGGCAATCTCATCTCTAACTATCTCTCGGCTAATATCCGAGATATAAGATAATGTATCATTCTTTTTTGTCATAGTTTCAACTTTTTTGTTTTACGCCTTAATTCTCCCCGACTTAATGAGCATTTCTTTCATTTCTTGAAGGTTCTTCTTAAACTCCGCCTCTCTTACTTCTTCGGGGTCGGGTTGTGGGGCGGTTGGCTCATACTTCAAATCTTTATACTCTGCTTTCAACTCCTCTAATTCTACATAAAGCGGTGCTAATGCCTCTTTGCATTTCTCGGCAACAAAAGCCTTAAATGCCTCTTGTTCTGCGTGTGTCATATTCTTGATTTTTAATGTTTAATTTATTGATTTATTTACCCTTATCTCATTAGTCGCTCTGGAAATTCCAGCGTACCACTTCGCCACGACAACCGCATAAGAGATAATAATTGTTGTATCTCCCATTGAGCAAGTTTACGGCTTGCCATCGCTGCCGAGGTGTTAGTGTTCGCCTTTGTGTCATAGGCAAGCATATATGCAAGATTTGAGGGATAACCTGCCACTACCAGCACAACAAAATGGCGGTCTTGCGGTGTCAATTTCTCCGCCATTGGTATTTTATAAAGTGTAGTACCTTTCTTCATCTTCTAAATGTTTTATCGCATCCCTACGCCACGCCTTGATAAACTCTTTGCGGGCATCATCGGGGTTGCGGTCTTTTGATACATAAATAATCGTATTGTGGTTAATTCTTACGGCTTGGAGTTTGGAGGTGTCAGGTCTAACACGCTCCAACTCCTCACTCGTCAATCCGCAATAGTTATGTATCATTATTGATTGGGATTTTGGAAAGTCCACACTTCATCGCCAAAGTCATCATAACTTTTAATAGGTTTGTCGAGCATAGGGCAAAGGATGATGACCTTGCCTCGCTTACTAATAACCGCAATCTCCTCACATCGGCAAGCCTTGAGAGACTTAATAAAGTGTGAGCTGAACGAGATATAATCATCGCCCAATCGTGCATCGCTACGCTCGTCAATAAGTATGCTTTTGCGTAGTACATTGTCGTTAATCGCCATCATTTTGAGCGTTACGACACTCCCCTCAATCTTCGATGTAATTGGGGTAAATAGTGCTTGGTGGTGACGCTCATAGAACGCCTTTTCTACTTTGTTTTTAATTTTTTCCATATTCTTTATTGTTTAATGTTTTACTAATTCAACTAATCTTGGTACTCCTGCCCTTGAACAAGCACTCGCAAATACTCCGATGCCATAGCCACTACCCGATATTGTGCGGTAGGTCTTGCGAGCATTACTTTCCCGATATTGTGGGTGGTAACGGGAAAGTGTCACAAACACATCTTCGCCCGATACTCCGAGTATAGATTTAACGCAAGACCCGATAGCAAGCCAGTTGTTACGCCCTTGCGTGATGTCTATGCCGTGCCGACTTATGTACTCAACTCCTGCAAGCAGTAACCTTTCATCGGTAGCGGTAGCCATTCGGGGTGTATAGGTCGGTGCTACTACTCTCGGCAACTCGCTCCACACCTCACTATCGGGGTTGAAGATTGGGGTATCGTCAAACGATGCAACACGCAATCGGCACACATCTTTGCCACTCTCATCCACTCGGTAACCTATGCCTCCGAAATACTCACTCAACGCTCGGAAATACTCCCGATGCTTGGTTGGCTCGGCTATCTTTACAAGTGCAAATACACCACGACCCGAACACGATAGACCTGCATAGTACACAAAGGGCAACCCTCCGAGTAGGTCTTTTAGTGCATCCACATCCTCGACCTTGTCCCACTCTATACATAGCACTCCACTATGACTAATCAACCCCTCCGAGTTCCTTACGCTAAACACGCCCGATGGAGTGTAGCAGGGCATTTGTCGCTTGGCTTGGTTGAACTCGGCAGAGCCATAGGGCAACGCTCTCAATGCCTCAACTCTCGCCATCACTCGCTCCGAGAAAAGGATTGAGGAGAGGGGCAAAGAGCCTTGTGGTTTATGGCTTTGAGCTACGCAAGAAAAGTATGATACATTCATAGTCATATTGTTGTTGTTTATTTAACGACTGCTTAACGGTTGCTTGACACTTAATTTGCTGGTATTTAACATATTAACAGACTTAACACCTTTTTCGTGCTAACATTTATCTGTATTTTTCCTATATTCTTAATATATACTATATATAGTGTTAAGAGTGTTAAATAAGTATATATCAATAACTTATGTCGTTAAACATCCGTTAAGTGAGTGTTAAGGGTGTTAAAATGGCGTTTCCTCATTCTCGGCAATCTCCTTGTCTTTCTCCTCGATGGTCTTTCCTGCGACAAGGTAGCGTCTGCCAACACGAGGAGTGAGAAGGTCATTCCATCGGTAATATGTGCAATTATAGTTAGTCATTCCCAACTCCTTTTGTAGGGCATTGGCTACATCATACGCTCCTCGTTTACCCAATTTTAACTCCTCGGCTAACTCGGTAGCCGTAAATCCCCACTCCCTATCTCCGACCTCTGCTTTCGTGTCCTCTATCCACTCTTTGATAGATTTTGCGAGGGGAGAGATTGAGTTTTCGACTACGGCTTGAAGTGCCGAGGTGCGTAGTTGGTCAGCACTAAACCATTGCCTTGACAATGGCTTGGGTGTGTGCATTTGACGATGCAACAAAAAGTATAAGAAGTGCGGTATCTCTGCCATCAACTTACTATTAAAGTCGGGGTCGAATTCCTTAATTTTACCCACCTTACGCACCCAAAAACGCAAGTCCGAGGTCTCAAGTTTGGCAAAATCGGTTTCCCTATTGGTGCAAAGCGTGAACTTCCCATAAAAGGGGATAGTTTCGTGTTCGCATCGCATACGCCTCAACTGGATTGTGGTTGCCGTACTATCCTGCTTTAACCTCTCTTTAATGAATTGCTCATTGATAAAGGTTTCGTCTATGCCGATACACAACTTGGTCGCATATAGGGCGTTGAATTGTTGGCTATATTGGCTTACATTGAGGATAATTGCGTTAGACCCGAATAGCATCCCGTCTAATTGTAGCAAAGTGCTTTTACCTGTTCCCTGCTCCTCGCTCACACAAACAAGAATAGGTTGTATTTGGTGTGGGCGTGTGAGTAGTAGTTGGTATCTATCAAAACCCAATTCTATTTGTTCGCCAAAGATATGCTCAAACAATCGCTTAATCGTTGGAAATTCGCCATCCTCCGCTTGCCATTTCAAGGGGTGTGATAAGTTCCACCACCCGTTGAGGCTTTGCCGATAATTGAGAAAGTTATGCTCTACATAACTACCTATATACTTTTGCACTTTGGAGAAGTCTGTGCCATCGGCTTTAAGTTCTGCCTTTTCACGATAGACCGTTGTTATATTCCCATCGGGTGTGCGTACTATTTGGAAATACTTATCTCCCAGTCGTAGAATTGTGCCAACCTCTGCCTCGTCGATTTTGGAAATTGATATATTTTTGCTATCTTTGTTGTGATAATCAAGCACTTGCCGTGTGTCTGCCCCTTGTCCGCTTTCAAGCGTATGAGGGGCGGTTTCGTTATCATAACTCATAGGCTATTTTCCTCCATCGATTAACGCCTGCACCTCGGCAGTCAAAAACTTTTTCGCACCACCTATATACTTTGGAGTGAGGATGCCTTGCTTGGCATAACGCCACAAAGTAACCGATGACACCTTCAAGGCTTGCATTACCTCCTCGGCAGTCATCAACTGCTCGGTAATAGCCTTGTTCGCTTTCTCTTGCTCCTCCATACGAATTTTGTAGAGGATGCGTTCCAACTCCGAACGGAGATCCGTTTTGTTTAATTGAATAATCGTTTCCATACTTTATACATTTTTTAGTTTAATTTTCTACTGCAAAGATAAAGCGATAAAAAGTATGTAACAATATGATATTCAATATATTACAATGCAAAACGCCCCAATTTAGGGGCGTTTAATATTCTGCGGTATGTTAGGCGATTATTGCCTCTTGGGTATGATACATTTCTCTTTTGTGATGTATTGAACTATCTTTCCATAGTCGGCATATTTGAGGTTGAACAACTGCTTGATAAATTCGATTGTGGTGTACTCTTTATTGGTTAGTTGGTTATCCATTAACCATCTATATAGACCGCCCAATCTTTTGAAAAATCGCTCCTCATAGTTATTGCGTTTATTACTTCCCTTGATTGCATCGGTTAGGTGCAATTCAAGTACACCTCGCAGCCACGCCTTAATTTCCTCCTGCTCATATTCTCCTCTTGAACTTTTATAGATGTAGGAGAGATTTTTGCTTTCAGCGTCAAACTCCGCAAGGCGAAAATAATAGTCTGGCACTTTGTAGGTTTTATCGGGTGTCTGCACACCTATATATATAATACGCTCGTTCGATGTCCTTACTATTATTTTACTACCTTTTTTGTCGTCAATAGCCGTAAGTGCTTTTTTGCCCTCTCGGTGTAATTCTCCTATCAATGAGATAGCGTTCTTGTAGTTAGATTTCTCCGATGGTGGTGTTGTATATCCGTTATACTCCTCTGCCTCCTGATAGTAGAACTTAAACGCTACAAATAGTTGCTCATAAGCCTCGCTATTCTCCTCCGTTATAGACTTAATAGCGTTTTTTACTTGGCTATATAGGTCGTCATCTGTAATTATTATAGGTCGTTCCTCCTCATCCCATTCTCCCTCCCATCGGCTAAATGGATAGTCTGCTTTGGATGTGGATGTGTGGCGACTATACACCTCGATATACTTGTCAATATTATATCTCATAGTCTTTGCCCTCCTATCTTCTGCCTTTGGTACTAAATGCCTCGCCTGCAAATGCGAAAAAGCATATTACACTAAAAATAAAACCAAACATAACCACCTCCTATAATAAGTTGATTAACTCGTTACGCATCTCGTCATCCACATTATTATATCGGTAAAATGCGGTTGAACCTTTGCGATGCCCACTTAATGCACCTACAAGGTTAGGGTCTTTAACTTGCTTATATAGGTTGCCAACAAAACACCTACGAGCCAGATGTGAAGATGCTACCTCGTTGATTGGCGTAGGTGTGCTTATTCGGGTAAGAGGGTCAAGCACTGCGACCTTGCGAGTAATACCTGCCTCAGTAAACGCCTCCTTGATAGCATCGTTGTATCGTTGTTCGGAAATGTACGGCAATAACTCCTTACGCTCATTGCTTGCGTAACGCTCAATAATCTCTTGTGCGATAGGGTGTAATGGCACACGAACGGTTACAGGCTCGGAGTCCTTTGTCTTGCGTGCCACATACGATATAAATCGTTGGCTCTTGTCAATCTCACCCTCTACAATGTCATTACGGGTGAGTTTATACAAGTCCCCGATGCGACAACCGATTAGGCACTGAAACACGAATATATCACGCTGAACGGCAAGAGCAGGTCGAGCCGATAGGTCGGCATCGTAGAGCTGGTTACGCTCCTCGATTGTGATGTAGTATGGTGTGCCATATTTGCACTCATCAATCTTATAATGTCTAAATGGATTGGTTGTTGTAATCTCATTGTTATTGCACCATATAAACAAGGTACGCAGCTTACGCATTATATCATTGATAGTGTTTTGTCCTCTTGGTTGAGGAGTGCGAGTTTCGGGGTATGCCTCGATGATGTGTTTATACTCCTCCGCACAAATATACTTGCCATCATCGCCTTTTGTAAAGTGGCTATGCTCTGTTAGCAAGAAGTCTTTGAAGTCTATGAGTACGGCATCGGTAAATGTGTCATATTCGAGCGTAACATTACGCCAAAGTTGGTATCGTTGCAATGCTCGATATATTACTGCAAAATTGCGTTTACGCACATCCGACAATGGATGTACCTGCAAGAACCTATCGAAGATGTCAAAGAAATTAGGCTTTACCTCAACCTCTACTTCATTAGGATTGTGGTGCTTGTAGATGACTTTTTCCAGCCATTCCTTTGTGATAAGCTGATTGGGTGTAGAGTTGCACAAGTTAATGATGTCTGCCTCTAATCTTGCGAGATTAGTTTGTGCCGTGCGTTGCTCTGCATTGTTCGATGTCTTGATACGCCAATTATCCATCGGAACAGAACGAGTAACATAGTTGTCGTACTGGTCTTTTAGATACTTGCCATCACTGCCTTTGATACGCTCATTGCGAGTTAATTGTTTGAGCCACTTCTTATCAACGAAATAGCCACTCTTCGCTCTGATAACTGCATCCTTGCCTACTACGAGGCGAATAAGCAACTCCACCTTGTGGGTCGCTTTGTCCTCCTTTGTGGAGGGTGTGAAATTGACTTTTGCCATAGTGTATAAAATTATTATATGATTGCACTACAAAGATAACACTTATTTATGGCACTTCAAAAATTTAGCGTCAATATTTTGTCAATATTTTTGACGAGGAAAGAAATTTAATGAAATTCTTTGAAAAATCTTTTGTAATACACAAAATATTACATATCAACGATATATGGCTCTATGCACTATTGTAGTCGGCATCTTGATTTTAGTGGTATTTCACAATTCAAACACCTGAGGGGGTACAGAAGAGAAGAACGAGAGTTCTTCTCTTTTTTTTTGTTGCATATCAGAAAGTTAGCCTCCACCCCGCTGTAACCCGCTAACACTCAAAGGGTGAGAATTGTCGCAGCTTGTCGTATGATTGGCGCACTTTGTCTCATTTGCACGACAAACCTATTCACTATTTTACTGATTAAGATAACCCACTTATTTCAAAACAGGTTTACCGTTATGCTATTGAACTTAAGTATATTCTTCTAATTCATATTTTTCGACACCATCTAACCTATATTTAGAGTTTTATATTATCTTTGTGTCACATAAAATTGTAGTATAAAAATATAAATTATGAACTTTACAGGACTAATTGTCGGACTTGCAACTTTTTTAGTCATAGGTATATTTCATCCTATTGTTATCAAAGCGGAATATTATTTTGGTGTAAAATGTTGGTGGTGGTTCCTTATAGCAGGCATTCTATTTTGTGCATTATCAATCGTCATAGAAGATATGATTGTCTCTACAATACTTGGTGTTACTGCATTCTCATCGTTTTGGAGTATCTTGGAGTTGGTACACCAAAAGAGACGAGTGGAAAAAGGCTGGTTCCCAGAGGGCCCAAGCCACAAAAAGTAGAGTCGCCCGAACCGAACTCACTTGAAACACGTTAGGATTATGAAATCTCCAAGAGGGCGGAAATACCTTTATTTAATCTTGATTGCTGCTATAGTGATATGTGCTATGGTGGTAGTAAACCTATGCTTTGGTAATAGGTTGCCAAAAGATATTGAGCAGAAGGCCGCAGAGTTATACGCATACTGCCAAGAGCGAGGGTATAACACTCAAATAGGAATTCTTGTTGATTATAGCCTCTATTCGGGAAGGAATAGATACTTCGTTTGGGATTTTGCAAAGGGAGAGGCTGTGGTGTCAAGTGTCAGTCCGATGGGATGTGGAAAGGGTAGGAGCTATGGTCGAAATAAATTTAGCAACGAGCCAGGCTCAAGATGCATATCTTTAGGACATTACAAGATAGGTAAAGAGAGGCAGATGTATTCGTTGAATCGTAAATGCTTCGAGTTGGATGGTCTTGATAGTAGTAATAGCAATGCACGCAGTAGAGCCATACTATTACATCCTTCATCCCTGCCCTCTATTAGTGTTTACCCATTGCCAATTATCTCAGCAATCCCATATAGTGCAGGTTGCATAACGATGCCGTTTAGTAAGTACGATGAAACTTCAAGACTTCTAAATAGCGTAGGCAATAAGCCTGTTATTATGTGGGTATATAATTAAGAAAGAAACGAGAACGTGAATTCTCGTTTCTTTTTTTTGTGTAGATAATTGCCCCTTATTTATTGGCGCGACGTTGTAGGTGCCACATCTGGTGCTTGAAGAATTCGCGAGTGCCGACACGCTCGAAGCCCAATGATGTATAAAGCCTCTCGGCTTGCCGATTATTGAAATCTACGATTAGTCCCACGCACTCGTGACCTTCTTCAAAGGCATTTTCGCAGAACGCCTTAATCAGTTGCCTCCCTATGCCCAAACCTCGAAATTCGGGGAGTATGCCTATCGAATCAAGATAGTATTCGCCTTTGCTCGTCTCATCGGGGATTTGCGGAACACGACCTACATACTCTCGTAATACCGTAAACGTCCCATCGCGCAACTCTTTCAGCCGTGCGCCATCATAGCCTACGATAGCCCCAGCTGCTACGCCATCAACCTCGGCAACGAATGCATACCTCCAACTATATTGCGTATTTTCGCGGCGTGCAATCTCCTTCAATACGGCGATAGGCTCCTCGCCGCAGTAATCTTGTAGCGCATTTTCATCGTCAATTGCCATTGCAATAGCCTTTGCAATGATTTCTGTATCTTCTATTCGCGCGGGGCGAACCGTAATTTTTCTTGCATCCATACTACAAAGTTAGTAAAATCTTTTTTAGAATGGCCTGCAACGTGGGGATATTTGCCCTTATATATATTATAAATATAGGTATACCCCGTGAATAGGGTGGTAAATCAAGAATTTTTAAATATTTTCTAATTTTTTCTTGAAAATATTTGC
>JAFYRB010000078.1 GCA_017559615.1 Alistipes sp.
CATCTATTGCCATACGCATAAACTTTTCGTCACGCTGAATATTATTTTTCTCCTGCTGCTCCATAAAACGGTCGCGAATTTAATTATTTCATAACACTCGTGCAAATATAATTATAATAAACCTTCCGACAATTAGATATGGGCCTAAAACCTCATTTGAGAACATTTTTTGGCTACAAAATTTAGGAACAAAATTCGAGAACACTTTTTGAGAACAAATCAACAATACACTGACTAACAGTATGGGTCAAATATTTCTTAATTTAAATCTACGGTTTAATATTCGAAAGGGGACAAACAATAAACCTACAATGGTATATGCAGTATTTACGCATATGGGTAAACGAGAGAAAATTAGTATAGGGGTAAAGATATACCCTAACCAATGGAATAGCAAACGACAACTTGCGATTATCAGTAATCTTCAAACCGAACTCGATAACAATAACAATAGGATTGTTAACGAAAGAATAAAACAAGTAAAACAAATTTTTACAGAACAAAAATGCTATCTTTGTGATAACCCAAGCAAAATACACAATTTATCTGAACAACTTAGAGTTATTATAAATCCTAAAAGTCGAGGGGCTATGAGAAAAAAGAAACCTATTGTAACTTATGCAATGCTTGAACTAATTAAAGAAAAAAAAGACAGCACTGCTAATGCATATAATAACATCATATCCTCTTTCAGAAAGTATTTAAGTTCATCTGGTATTGATGATACATTCGTCAATATGAATCAACAAACTATAGAGGGTTATAAAGAATTCCTTTGTACAGAAGAATTATCTGTCAGCACTATTAACACTCGTTTAACTTGCATTAAAACTTTCCTGAAATCACTATCAAAATCGGTCAAGTACAATTATGATTATAATCAAAATCGAATTGATATGGTTGACAAACTATCTGTCAACATTTCTCATTCGAAGAAAAATAAAAAGCAAGCAGATCTCAACGAAGAGGAAATATCAACTCTCTATAATTTGAAAAACTTATCTAATGTTCAAGAGGAGACCCGTGATTTATTCGTTCTTCAATGTTGGACTGGGCAACGCGTTTCTGATTTATGTAAACTTTTTAACAAAGAATTTAATGTAAGTCCAAATATAGTGCAATTCACATCCAGGAAGACTGAAGTAGATGTTATCATTCGACTTGATAGAGAAGGCTTCGGTTACGACATACAAGGCATAATAAACAAGTATACAACTAACGGATTCAAATGTTATAAAATTGACTTATTAAGCAAGGTAATAGACTCTGAAGAACAAGGCAAGGCAGATAAAGAACTTAAAAGTATTATTGCAAAATACAACAGACATCTAAAATCTATATGCAAAGAGGCTGGCTTGAATAGGATTATAAACTATAAAGAACAAAGAGGCAAAAAAACAATAGATTTATCAAAACCCTTATACGAACTCGTTCACTCTCACACAGCACGACACTCGTATATTACAAATATGTTGCGCAGGGGCGTTGAAAAGGATACTATTAAGATAACAACAGGGCATACGGACGACCAAATGATAGAAAAAATATATGCCCACCTCAATAGCGACGATAAAATAAAGAAACTAACCGAAGATATAGGCTCAACCGATGATATACCTATCGTTCAAAGGACAAACACAAAGGTTGAGATTCTAAAGGACAATAATTGTAAATATGTGAGAGGTGTAGATGAGGCTCGTAAAGTATTAACATTTTTAGGGATTAGTCCAACTAAGTGGGTCGATGTTGAAGACTTTGCGGAACTAATGGCTATGATAGGTCGTCAAGAGGGGCGGCTAATGGACAAACTTGGCATAGAAACAATATTACCATTTAAAGAAATCTTCAATGAGGAAATTTCAATGCAAGAACGTGTAGATAAGTTAAAGGCCTTAGTTGATGCTATAGAAGGGAAATAGACGCATAACCGTAACTCGTGTGGTATAGCACGAGTTACACCTTACCTACTACCTATCTGTTCACTGCGAAAATTTTTTCTGGAAATTTCGTTATTTTTTCAACTTACCTACTATTTATATATATAAACAGTTAGGTAATGATGAATGAACAAATCAGACGAAAAATTTCTCACAAGATGCGAGGTCGAAAGAAATCGGCCACAACCCGAAAGTTGATTAGTCAAGCCCTACGAGGTAGGGCAAAGACTGGTCAGCACAGAGCCGCCATCTCTGAAGCGATGGTGGAATATTGGAAAAATAAAACTAATTTATTAAAAAATAATCAATTATGAATATAAAGATTGATAAGTTAAAAATCTGCTATACGCTAACAGAGCAGAGTATCCTACACGACCTTATGGTCAATCCAACTGATGAATTTGAACACCCCGAATGGGGCTTCAGCCTTCGACGAGTAGAGGGCAAACACTTTAACCACATCTATGAAATCATCTACCTTGATTACACGGACAACTCAATGAGAGAGTTCGACCATCAATGTTTCGGCACGCTCCGATGGGGACTTCGCTCGGACAAAGAGGGTGAGATGGATAAGTTTGTGTGGATAGCCATAGACAACCGTCAATTCTATCTCAACTATGACTACAACACCAAATCAAGGATGGTGTATTTGGAGTACATCGAGGCAATGTTGGGGCTTTGCTTCCACAATCTTACTCAACTTGACCTTGCTATGGATGATGGTAAGAATCTCTCCAAACGGCTAATTAGAGCCATTAGGGATGATTCCCTCGTGCCGATTGTGAATGGCAAGAAGGTTGAGAAAAGAGACGAACTATTGGAAGATATTCTCTACATCGGAACGGGAGATTGTCGGCGGATAAGGGAGTACAGTCTTCTTATCAAGCAGAAGAATGGAGATGTTCGCTTAATGGCATACAATAAGAAGCGAGAGGTGGAGAATGCCAGTCACAAAGATTACATTCTGGATGCAAACGGCAACCCCAACCACTTACATCGTCTTGAAGTGCGGGTTTCGTCTGACGCTCTTAGGGAATACATAGAGCGAGAGCGAATCATCTATGACCCGATGATGTTCACTGATGAGGCTTGGTTGTGGCGTACATTCCTAGACTTCGCTGGGCGGGTACTGCGATTCCAATCTGCCGAAGGGCGCAAGTGTTACGATGTCCTTGATTTAGTGGCGTAGTGCTTTAGCAAGGTATTAGTAAACCACCCTATCAGAACAGTGTTATTATATATAACTTGTTGATATTATGAAAAATATATTATTATAGCCTATTGTTTGATTTTTACATTAGATAATAGGCTATTTTTATGTCTTTTTTCAACTATTATTTGCAAGGTATGTATGATTAAAAAATCAATATTTCTTGTAAATTATTGATAATCATATCAACATATCTGTTTGTCGTTTAACCGTCAAAAATTGGTTATTTTTTTCACCAAAAGTTGACGGGTATACAGTCAGCAAAACTGTCAAAAACTCCTACAATGTTTGTAGTATTTTTTGATACAGATTCTTATAGTCATCTACGGTCTTGATGGTATAAATCTCACCTTCAAATTCAATGAAACCATTGATGGATGGTTGTGATATGGTCTCATCTTGCCATAGGTCTGTAAGAGATACATTGAGGACTGATGCAATCTCTTCCAACTTGCGAATATTATTTGTTTCGAGTAGAAGATTCACATTCTGTTTTTTTATCCCCATCATCTCTGCAAATTGACTCTTTGAGATACCTCGCTCTTGAAGTATATCGGCTATTCGTAATTTAATCATATTACCCAATTTTATATATTTCTACAAATATATTACTTTATTATTGAAATACGAGCAAAAGTAATAGATTATTTTTACCAATGTAATAATATTTTATTGAAAATATTTGCTGGAATAATAATTTAATATTACTTTTGTAATAACAAAAGAGTTAAATGATATGGTACAGACAAGAAAATACAAGGTTGGATGTAGTGGCTCGGGTTGGGGCATTTGGGAAATTGCAACGGGAAAGAAAGTGGAAGGCTTTGGTCAGTGCCGAATTGCAGCCCTTGAGCGTTGGTATGAGTTGGAGGGTTGGAGAAAGCCCTCGCGATGGTATTAGAAATTAATGTGTAATAAATAATCTTACAATTATGGCTACAAACATTATGGTTATTTCGGATATGACAGCAACAAGAATGGCGGTTATTGCTGACCGTACGCAAAACCTCCTCATCGCTGGAGCGAAAGCAATGATGATTCACGACCTAAAATCAAAACTTCGTTCGGGCGTGGCTCATTTCATCTTCCAAAAGAAGAATGGCGAGTTG
The DNA here is from genome assembly GCA_017559615.1 of Alistipes sp. Next base: position 4,260 of record JAFYRB010000078.1, read on the forward strand.
CGAGAGATGTTTGCCACGACTTGCCCTTCGCTGGTTAAACGACACATCAACGGGCGAGGCGTAAGCCGTGAGTGCTATGCCACCACAGCGGTATTTGATTGTGAATTGGGCGAGTGGCGCAGTTTCAGATGGGAGTCAATTGTTAAGGTTTACTAATATGAGTTTGAAGGGAAGTAGTACACGAGCCGATTATATCGAGTGGAACACGGCCGTGAATCTCGTTCACCGCCTATATCGAGACGGAGATTATCGTATGAGCCTTCTAATTGGCTGTGGTATCTTCTTCGGGCTTAGAATCTCAGACCTCTTGCAACTCTCGTGGGATATGTTGCTTGATGGTGATAGTTTCACCGTCACCGAGCGAAAGACGGGTAAGCAGAGAACTATACGAATCAATCGAGATTTTCAGAAGCATATCAAAGCCTGCCACAAAGCAATGAGGATTACAGACAATACCTCTAAATGCTTTATAAATGCCTCAGGAATGCCCCTCTCGGTGCAACGAGTAAATATACTCTTGAAGCAAATTAAGACAAAATATAGCCTAAAAAGCGTCAGGAATATCAGTTCTCACAGTCTCCGCAAGACCTTCGGCCGAAAGGTATTCGAATCGGCTGGCGAGAACGCAAATATGGCTCTTGTACGCCTCAGCGAACTCTTCAATCACTCCAATATAGCCATCACAAAAATATATCTCGGCATACGGCAAGAAGAACTTTTAGAGACATATGACCTACTTGATTTCTAGCAAACAACCGTAAAATAGTTAGACTTTCTTAATATTTTCCCAGAATTTAATGCTAACTTTGTTAGCAAACCATTCTGCAACAATAAAAGTCTAAATATGAAACGCTTTTTACTTTATCTGTTAGCCATTACGATAATTATTGCTTGCTCTGAGGGTGACGATGTTGGCGGAGGAAATAATAACAACGAAACTCCCAAGCAGCCTGAAATCACACTTGATGCTACAACGTCGAATTTTGCGACCGACGGTGGATCAAGTGAGATTACCTTCACATCTTCTACGGCGTGGACGGCAGAGGTAATTAACTCGCGCGCAGATGTGTGGTGCAACGTGAACCCTACAAGTGGTGCGGCGGGTGATGCGAAAATTACTGTAACAACCACCGCCAACGATACGCCCGACGACCGCACGGCATCGATCATCATCAAGGCTGGCACAGCCTCAAAAACCATCAACGTGTCGCAAAAGCAGAAGGACGCCCTGACGGTAACATCGTCTAAATTCGAGGTTTCGGCCGAGGGTGGTGAGGTTTCTATCGAGGTCAAGGCAAATATTGATTTTGAGTATTCTATCGAGGAGTCGGCCAAAGATTGGGTAGAGTATAAAACAACTCGTGCAATGAAAACATCTAACCTTGTTTTCGAGGTTAAGGATAATGAAGATTTTGAGAAGCGCGAAGCCAAAATCACTATTAAGAGCGGTGAGTTTAGCGAGGTTGTAACAATCTATCAGGCGGGTGCTGAGCCAACAATCGTTATCTCTCAAAACGAGTATGTTGTGTCATCCGATGGCGATACCATAGCGGTAGAGGTGGCGAGCAATGTCGATGTTACGGTAGAACTCCCAACAGAAGCGGATTGGGTTACTGAAAATACTACTCGTGGAGTATCTACCAATACATACTATTTCGACATTGCACCGAGTGAGGAGTACGACCAGCGCAATGCCGAGATAAAATTCACTAATTCAGAGAATGGTCTCTCTGAAATTGTAAGTGTTGTACAGACTCAAAAGGATGCACTCGTTGTGGCTAAGGACAGTTACACAGTTGATAGCGATGGCGGTCAAATTCAGATTGAGGTGGGACATAATGTTGATTTCGATGTGGAAATCTCGGCCGATTGGATTACAAGAGAGCAGACTCGTGCATACACTACTGAGACTCTCACATTCGACATTGCCAAGAATCCTACCAACGACAATCGTGAGGGCACAATCATCTTCAAGTCAAAGGATGGTAGCCTCTCACAGACTGTTAAGGTTTACCAAGCGCAAGAAGATGCACTCATCATCAGCAAGAAGGATATTGTTGTCGGAGAGGAAAGCGGAACTATTTCTTTTGAGATTCAGGCCAATGTAGAGTTCTCAGTGAGCGAACCTGATGTGGATTGGTTGCGAGCCGTAACGACTCGTGGTCTTACATCTCATACCCTTACCTACGAGTATGACGCCAACACAACATACGACTCACGCGAGGCACAGATTGTTGTAACAAACATCAAGACCAATGAGTCGGAGACCATTACCATCACCCAAGCGCAGAAGGATGCTATTGTATTGGCTAAGGATAGTTACATAGTTGATAGCGATGGTGGTCAGATTCAGATTGAGGTAGGACATAATATTGATTTCGATGTGGAAATTTCGGCCGATTGGATTACAAGAGAACAGACACGTGCATACACTACCGAGACTCTCACATTCGAAATTGCCAAGAATCCTACCAACGACAACCGTGAGGGCACAATTACTTTCAAATCAAAGGATGGTAGCCTCTCACAGAGTGTTAAGGTTTACCAAGCGCAAGAAGATGCACTCATTATCA
>JAFYRB010000079.1 GCA_017559615.1 Alistipes sp.
AGCTGGCTCATAGTGCTTAAGCTCAATCTTCGAGAATGGAGGTGTCTGGAATGGGGTATCCCACTCAGCCACGAGAGGGTTCTTGGTGATGTCGTCTGCACAACCAACAAGACCCAAAGTCAATGCTGACATAATAAAAAGTACTTTTTTCAGAGATAATTATTTAATGGTTTCAACAATTTACGTTGTTGGGTTACTTCGTTGGGAGCTTTGGCGCAGTTTTAACAGGGCGACCTGGAAGCTGTGGAAGTGGTGCCTTCTTTACCTCTACAGGTGCCTCTTCGGTCTCTACAACCTCATCAACCTGCTCCTCTACAACAGGCTCTGTCCACAAGCCGCGAGCCTTAAGCATAGCAGTCTTATCAGGGTCTGCACCGCGGAACTTGCGATACATATCCATACCTGCACGCTGACCACCCTGTGCCAAGAGATCATAACGGAAGCTGTGTGCAAGCTCCTTATCGCAGATGTCACGGCTCTCTGCGAATGCTGCGAATGCATCCTTGTCGAGTACCTCTGCCCAAAGGTAGAAGTAGTAGCCTGATGAGTAGCCGCCGTTGAAGATATGTGCGAAGTAGGTGTAGCGATAGCGTGGAGCAATCTCTGGGATTAGACCACGACGTGTAGCGAGGTTATACTCCTCGAAGTCGTTGATATCCATATCTGTATAGCTCTCCAATGAGTGGATATCCATATCGATAAGTGCCGCTGCTGCAAGCTCCGTAGTTGTGAAGCCCTGATTGAAGAGCGCAGCGTTCTGAATCTTCTCGATGTGTCTATCAGGAATAACCTCACCTGTCTTGTAGTGGAGAGCATACTCCTTCATAATCTCTGGCTCGAAGGCCCAGTTCTCCATAATCTGTGATGGAAGCTCTACGAAGTCACCCTCAACCTCCGTTAGACCGCGATAGCGAACATCAGCAAAGAGGAAGTGAAGTGCGTGACCGAACTCGTGGAACATAGTCTCTGCCTCGTCGAACGAGAGAAGTGATGGAGTGTCGCCCACAGGAGGTGTGAAGTTACATACGATACCAAGAACAGGAGCCTTGCGCACACCGTCAACATAACGCTGCTCGGTGAAGTTGCCACACCAAGCACCACCACTCTTTGACTTACGTGGATATGGGTCGATGTAGAGAACACCTACGTGTGACTGATCCTGATCCAAAACCTGATATACGGTACACTCCTTGTGATAACGTGGAGCTGTGATAGGGCGGAAGGTGATGCCATAGAGGCGGTTTGCGAGGTAGAACATACCATCACGAACGTTGTCCAACGAGAGATACTGGCGGATAGCCTCCTCATCGAGCTGATACTTCTTCTGACGTACCTGCTCTGCGTAGTACCACCAATCCGACTTCTCGAAGGTCTCGCCTGGGAAATCCTTGTTAAAGAGAGCCTTCATCTCCTCCAACTCGCGCTTTGCAGACTCTACCGCTGGCTCGAAAATCTCCTCCAAAAGCGAATATACAGCCTCTGGAGTACCTGCCATCTGGTCGTCGGTTACGTAGTGTGAGTATGACTTGAAGCCGAGCAAGTGTGCCTTCTCCACGCGAAGACGTGCCATATCCTCTGCCAACTGCTTGTTGTCGTACTCGTTGTCGTTGTTACAACGCATAAGGTAGCCGTTGTAAAGCTCGCGACGAAGGTCACGATTCTTCGAGTAGGTGAGGAATGGAAGCATACTTGGCTTATCGAGAGTGAATACATAACCCTCAACGCCCGCAGCCTTGGCATTCTCCTTTGCCTGGTTGCGTACGCCCTCAGGAAGCTCTTTCACCTGCTCGTCGGTGAGAACCAACTGGAAGCTACCATTCTCCGTAAGAAGGTTATTGCCAAAGCGGATAGATAGCTCCGAAAGCTCGGCGTTAATCTGCATAAGACGCTCCTTAGCCTCGCCCTCAAGCAAAGCACCCGAACGTACGAAATCGTTGTAGGTCTTCTCCACAAGACGCATCTGCACCTCGTCGAGCTTCAAGCTATTACGCTTCTGGTAGACAGCCTTCACACGTGCAAAGAGTGCATCGTTGAGCATAATGGTGTTGAAATGCTCCTCCACGCGAGGGATAATCTTATTCTGAACCTCCTGCATCTCGGCGTCGAGGTCCGAAGATGAGAGCATACCGAAGATAAGGTTAATCTCCGAGAGTTTGATACCTGCGTTGTCCAACGCAACGATAACATTCTCGAACGATGGCTCCTCCTGAGAATTTACAATCGCAGCAATCTCTTCGTTGTGCATCTTCATAGCCTCCTCGTATGCAGGCTCGAAATGCTCGGTGCGAATTTTGTCGAATGGCGGAACACCAAATTCAGTTGTCCACTCCTCCAAAAGAGGGTTGCTCTCGGCAAAGAGAGCGTCGCTACCACAAGATAGATTCATAGTCATAGCAAACAATAGTGACGATAATACAAAAAGACGTTTCATCCTTAATATTTTTTAATTAACTTTGCAAAGTTAAAAAAATTATTGGCAATGCAACTTTTTTATGCTCCAGAAATTACACTCCCAGAGTACACTTTGCCTGAGGAGGAGTCGAAACACTGCATCAGAGTGCTACGTATGCGCGTGGGAGATGAGCTTCATCTGACCGACGGAAAAGGTAATATGTATCGCTGTAACGTGGTGAGTGACAATGTGAAACATTGTGTGGTTAGGGTAGTGGAGACTACGCCCGAGTACGAGAAAATGACCTACGGTTTGACTATGGCCGTAGCCCCAACAAAAAATATCGATCGTTTCGAATGGTTTTTAGAAAAAGCGACCGAAGTGGGCATTTCGGAGGTATATCCTTTGGAGTGTGACCATAGCGAGCGTAGACAGATAAAAGACGAGCGCGAGGAGAAAGTTATCACCTCGGCAGTAAAACAGTCGCTAAAAGCCTACCATCCGGTGCTTCATCCAATGACTCGTTTTAGGGATGTTGTGGCGATGCCGTTCGATGGCGAAAAGTTTATCGCACATTGCAACGATGCTATGGGCGAAAGAGAGTATTTAGGAAAGTTACTCAAAAAAGGGGGTAATACCCTAATTTTAATAGGTCCAGAGGGTGATTTTTCGGAAGAAGAGATTAACTTTGCACTCGAAAATGGATTTAAGGCTATCTCGCTGGGTAAGGAGCGTCTGCGTACGGAGACCGCAGCGGTGGTAGCAACGGTTGTTACCTCGACCATTAACAAGCTATAACTCAAATAAAATAGATGATGTATTTCTACACTTTGTTGGCAGCGTTAGTTGTCATAGTGGCTATTTTCCTTACACCTTTGCGACATAAGGTGTGGGTTGCTACGGCTACTATTGCAGCTACCGCTATTGCTGCTTTGACCTTTGTCGTTAAGGCATTTAGTGGAGATGCGGTTACTATTGCATCATTCTCCACTCCGATGTTTGGCGCCGAGAGCTTTGTCGTAGATAAGCTCTCCTCGCTCTTTTTGTTGATTATATCCGTTGCGGCTATGGCTACGGTACTCTACTCGAGAGGCTATGTCGCGGGATATATGAAGCGTTTTTCGCCCGCACACTTCTCGTTGCACTACACAGCCCTCGTGTTGCTCGTGGTGTCGATGATGTTTGTGGTGATGTCGAGCGGCGGTTTCTCGTTCCTCTTCTCGTGGGAGCTGATGACCATCGCGTCGTTCATCCTCATACTCTTCGAGGCAGACCGTCAGGATGTGCGTCGCGCGGCACTCAACTACTTGGTTATGATGCACATTGGCTTTATGTTCCTCGTGGTAGGTTTTGTGCTTCTGTATAACGTTACAGGCTCGGCAAACTTCTCGGCTGTTGAGGATTACTTCAAGATGGAGGCACCACTTCCGTTGTTCGTGATTCTCTTCATTGGCTTTGGTATGAAGGCGGGTATCTTCCCTATGCATATCTGGCTTCCAGAGGCGCACCCAGCAGCTCCATCGCACGTCTCGGCTATTATGTCGGGCGTGATGATTAAGACGGGTGTATATGGTATTATGCGTCTTATGCAGGCTATTGATAGCAACACAGCGTTGCTCTACGATATTGGCCTTATCGTACTGTTGTCGGGTATCGTAACAGGTCTGTGGGGTGTAATCTTCGCCGCTATGCAGAACGACGTTAAGCGCCTGTTGGCATACTCAAGTATCGAGAATATAGGTGTTATCCTCATTGGTTTGGGTATCGCAGCAGTAGGTCACGCTGCGGGTAGCGACCTTATAGGTATGTGTGGTTTGTGTGGTGCGTTGTTGCACACCGTTAACCACTCGCTCTTCAAGAGTATGCTCTTCTTCAGCGCGGGTAACATCTACTCGATGATGCACACCACGAAGATGAATCAGATGGGTGGCTTGGCAAAGCATATGCCCGTTACCGCTATTTTGATGTTGTTCGCTACGGTAGCTATCTGCGCACTTCCACCGTTGAATGGTTTTGTGTCGGAGTTGTTGATTTACATCGGTATGTTCAACGGCGTTAGCGATGGTCACGAGGTGTTGTACTCTATCGCTGGTATCATCGCACTCTCGCTTATTGGTGGTATCGTGGTGTTGGCATTCACGAAGCTCTATGGCGTTGTGTTCCTCGGCTCGCCACGCTCACATCACGTTGCGGAGTCTACCGAGGTGGATAACCTTCGTATCGGTGCTATGGCAATTCCTGCGGCGTTTATCCTCTTTATTGGCCTATTCCCACAGTTTGCTATTCGCCCTGTGGCTATCGTTGCCGAGGCTATCTCGGGTGCGGATAATAGCATCGCTGTGAACCATTTTGCTCCAACACTCCAGTCGTTGAGCGCTGTGGCGTGGGTACTTGTGGCTATCGTATTGTTGCTCTACGCCCTTAAGCATAAGCTTCAGAGCGAGCGTAAGATTGAGCAGGGCCCAACGTGGGGTTGTGGCTTCACGGCAACAAACACCCGTATGCAGTATACCGGTGAGTCCTTCTCGGAGGGCTTGGAGAGCATCGGTAAACCTCTTATGAAGAATGCTGTAGATGGTCGTGCGGTGGATAAGGGTGAGATATTCCCATCGCCACATAACTATCGTATCGAGCATAAGGATAAGGTGGATTCGTTGCTTGGCTTGTGGTGGGTTAAGATGATGCACCGCATCAACGACTGGGTTATGTACCTACGTACGGGCCGTGTTAATAACTATATCACCTTCGCATTGGCCTTCTTCGTTGCGGTGCTTATCCTCTCAATTGTAGGTATTCTCTAATCCTAACTTCGGAAAATTATGTTGGTAAAACTGCTAAATACATTGCTAATGGTTGTTGTTGCGCTCTCTATTACGGGCGTCATCAACCGTACACGAGCATTGCTCGCGGGAAGAAAGGGTATTCGCTTCTTCCAGCACATCTATAACGTAAACCTACAACTACGTAAGGGTGCGGTCTACTCTACAACTACTACGGCTTTGTTCCGCATCGCTCCTACGGTCTACCTCGGAGCTGCGCTATTGGCCTTCCTCTTTATCCCCGTTGCCGACCTTGAGCCACTACTTTCGTTCCACGGCGATATCATCTTTGTAGCCTACTTGTTGGCTCTGTCGCGCGTTGCGATTATCCTTGCGGCGATGGATACGGGTAGCTCGTTCGAGGGTATGGGTGCTGCACGTGAGGCACTCTATGGTGCGTTGGTGGAGCCTGCACTTATGATGGGTTTGGCAACCTTGGCGCTCTTCTGCGGCTACTCGTCGTTTGCCGATATCTTCTCTACGGCACAGGAGCTCGATATGAACCTTACGATTGTACTGCTTATGGTGGCATACGTCTTTGTGGTGATTATGATTATCGAGGCGGGCCGCGTGCCTGTTGACGATCCAAAGACTCACCTTGAGCTTACTATGATTCACGAGGTAATGTGTCTTGACTACTCAGGCGTGGATATGGGCCTTATCCATATCGCAGGCTGGTTGAAGAATGCAATCTTCGCCGTTATCGCAGCTAATGCCGTTGCTGTTGCCGTGTCGTTCCACTGGTGGTTTGCAGCGCCTTTGGCAATCCTTATCACAGGAGTGTCGGTGGGTGTTGTGGAGTCGTTGCGTGCGCGTAACAAGCTCTCACGAAACATCACCTTCATCCTTACGATTGTGGCGATGTCGGCACTCGTATTGTTGACAGGTTTCTTGCTAATCCAAAACATCGAAATTTAATCGAGCTATGATACTATCCCTAATCATTCTTTACGTGTTGACGCTCATCTATCTCTCGATAGCTGACCGCTTCCGTAATCAGACTACGATACTTGCTATTCAGGGCTTGTTGCTCTTTGGTATCGCTATCGCACGTATGCACTCCTTCCACCCTGTGGAGTTGGGCTTCATCGTGGTTGAGACGCTTATCTTCAAGGCTATTGTCATTCCTGCTATTTTGCTCTATGTCATCAAGCGCACGAAGATTAACCGCATACACTCCGCATCGTCGCAGTTTGGTGCGTTGGTAATGTCTATCATTGCGCTTGTTGCCAGCTGCACCATAACCTACTATATGGCCGATGAGCGTACGGATATGATATTCTTCGGTGTGTCGCTCTACGCCTTGCTCTCGGGATTGATTCTTATTGTTATGCGTAAGCGTATCTTCGCACACTTGGTCGGCTTCCTCGTAATTGAGAATGGCGTGTTTATGCTCTCGATGGCTATTGGTGTTGAGTTCCCATTGCTTATCAACCTTGCCATTATGCTCGATATCCTTGTGTCGATTGTAATCCTCGGTATGTTCCTCCAGCGTATGGATAACGAGATTCATACCGATGAAACCGATGCTCTAACCTCTATTAAAGACTAACCACGATGGAAATGCTTATATATATTATAGTATCATTGTTGCTTGCTGTGGCTCCTTTGGCAGTTCGCTCGGAGCGTGCCACACATATCCTTGCTGGTCTCTTCTTTGGCGTTCAGGTGGTAGCCTTGGCGTTGCTCCTCGTGTTTGGTAGGGTAGATAGCGTTATGCTCTACATCTTCCGCACCGACACCCTCGCCATAGTATTCCACATACTTATGACTGCGGTGTTGGGCTTCACGCTCATCCACTCGTCGTCGTACCTAAAGGCTGAGAATGTATCTATTACCTCGTATAAGACCTACTACACGTTGTTGATGTTGTTGGCCGTAGCCATCAGCTGTGTCTATTACTCGGATAACGTGGCTATGACGTGGGTATTCCTCGAGGCTACCACAATCTGCTCGGCGGGTGTTATCTACCACCGTGAGTTCAAGCAGTCGTTGGAGGCTACGTGGAAGTATATCTTCGTATGTTCTACGGGTATTGCAATGGCATATCTCGGTATTTTGCTACTCTCTACGGTTGCTCACCACGGCGCGTTGGACTACGCTTCGTTGAAGGAGGTTATCGCCGAGGGTAATACCCTCTACCTCAAGGTGGCATTCTTGCTTATCGTTGTGGGTTATAGCTGTAAGATGGAGATTTTCCCACTCTACACCGTAGGTGTGGATGCTAACTATGCTGCTCCTGCCCCTGCCTCAGCATTTATCTCTACGGCGCTTGTAAACGCAGGTTTCGTATCTATCTACCGCATCTACTCGTTGTATGCCGCAGCAAGCGAGGTGTTCGTCTGGGCGCGTCATCTGCTGATTCTTATTGGTATCTTGTCGTTGGCCGTAGGTGCTATGTTCCTGCGCCGCACGAATAACTACAAACGTTTCTTGTCGTACTCTACGGTGGAGAATATGGGTATCGTGGCTATCGGTATGGGTATTGGTGGCGTGGCGTTGTGGGCTGCGGTGTTCCACGTTATGTGCCACACGTTGGTTAAGAGTTCGATGTTCTTCCAGGTGGGTATTATGCGCCACGTGTACGATAGTTATAGCATCAACCGCATCGGTAACTATATGAATATCAATCGTGTGGGTGCTATTGGCTTTACGCTCGGAACATTGGTATTGTTGGCCTTCCCACCATCGCCACTCTTCATTAGCGAGGTTATGATATTCTCGGAGATTGTATCGGTGGGTAGCTGGTGGTTGCTCATTGCGATGCTTATCCTTATGTGTGTTGTTATCTACTCTATCTGGGGCCGTTCGTTGCGCCTTGGCTACCACTCTAACCAGGATGAGTTGCACCTCTCGGCTGTAAATCGCCGCTTGTCGTACTTGGCTACGGTGCTTTTGGCTGTGGCAATCGTAGTGGGAGTATGGCAGCCTGATTTCGTGCGCGATGCCATTGATGTTATAACTAATATCGAGTAATGCTATGAAACTATATCATATCACAGACAACAGAGCTACGGCGGTGGCTATCAAGGATATCCCCGTTGTGGAGTATGTCGATCTCTATAACGACCTTAAGGAGCGTATGGCTGATGCCCGCTACCACGTAGGTCACTACTTTGCGGTGGAGATTACAGAGGGCCTTAAGTTCTATATGATTCTGCTTGATGACCAGACTTCGGAGGTGCTTCTTACGTCGTTCGTTCCCGACTACTATGCTGAGGGTTTGGCATCACTCTCTGCCATTCATCCGCAGTTTCACCCATTTGAGCGTGAGATGCACGAACTCTATGGCATACCTTTCGACTCGCACCCTTGGCTTAAGCCTTTGCGCTTCAGCCACGACCGCCGAGATAAGAACTCTACGATGGAGAGCTATCCATTCTATACCATTGATGGTGAGGAGCTTCACGAGGTTAACGTAGGCCCTATTCACGCAGGTATCATCGAGCCAGGTGCATTCCGTTTTATCTGCGACGGTGAGCAGGTGTTGCACCTTGAGATTGCGCTCGGATATCAGCACCGTGGCGTTGAGGGTGAGATGGTACGTAACCAGAACCGCTTGCGTCAGACGCTTTTGGCGGAGTCTACGGCGGGCGATACGGCTGTAGGTCACTCTACGGCTTACGTGGAGGTTGTGGAGAAGTTGGCGGGTAAGCAGGCTTCGAAGGCGTTGAACCTCGAGCGTATGATTGCTATCGAGTTAGAGCGTATTGCGATGCACCTTGCCGATACAGGTGCGTTGGCTACCGATATCGGCTTCCAGCTCTATCAGGTTGCTTGCGAGGCGTTGCGTACCGTAACTATTAACACCTCACAGGCGTGGTGTGGTAACCGTTTCGGTAAGAGTGTTATCCGCCCTTGTGGTAGCAACCATCCTCTAACTTCGGAGAAGATTGCTATGATTCGCAAGAACGTAGCCGATGTACGTCGCCGCTATAATGAGGTTAGGGAGGATATCCTCGATGACCGTACGTTGCTTGCACGTTTCGAGCAGTGTGGTCTTGTGCCAAAGAGCGAGATGGAGCGCATCGGAGGTGTAGGTCAGGCGGCACGTGCAAGTGGTCTTTTGCGTGACTTGCGTACTACACACCCTTGGGGTTATTATACGGAGATTAAGCACGAGGCGATTCTCAAGCACGATGGCGATGTTATGTCGCGCCTTGGAACACGTATGGATGAGGTGCTTCAGAGTGCCGATTACATCGAGCGTGCCTTGGCGGAGTACACTCCAGATGGAAATATCCCAGCACCAGACTACGAGGCAGAGTTGGCACCCGATGCGTTGTCATTCTCGCTTGTTGAGGGCTGGCGCGGTGAGATTTGCCACGTAGCACTTACAGATAATCAGGGAAATATCGCGAAGTATAAGATTAAGGACCCAAGTGTTCACAACTGGTTGGGCCTTGCCATTGCGGTACGCTCGGAGGGTATTTCCGATTTCCCTATCAACAACAAGAGTTTTAACCTTTCATACTGCGGTCACGACTTATAGTCGGGTGCGTACTAAATATTTGAGAGTATGTTATTTGGAAAAGCAAAGATACTACACAGCCACGGCTGGCAATATATTCCCGATTTGGATGCTGTAACCCTCACAGAGGAGTTTCGTGGCTTCCCACTGCTTACCGACACGGATGATAAGAGCGATGTAGAGCGTGCTGCGAAGATTTGCCCTACGGGAGCTATCACCGTTGCTCCGTTCACACTCGATATGGGACGTTGTATGTTCTGTGGCGAGTGCCAGAAGTGCGCACCTAAGAATATCAAGTTTACAAACGAGCATCGTCTTGCTGCTACACGCCGCGAGGACCTCGTAGTGGAGGCTGGTCAGACCGCCCCAAAGTTCGACACGTCGGTGATTCGTCCCGAGATTGCGAAGTACTTTGGCAAGGCGTTGCAGTTGCGTGAGGTTTCGGCGGGTGGCGACTGCTCGGTGGAGATGGAGCTTAACGCTACGGGAAACGTAAACTTCGACTTTGGTCGCTATGGTGTAGGCTTCACCGCCTCGCCACGTCACTCTGATGGCTTGGTGCTTACAGGTCCTATATCGTCGAATATGGCCGAGGCACTCGACATCTGCTATAACTCTATCGCCGAGCCAAAGATTTTGGTTATCGCAGGCTCGGAGGCTGTTTCGGGAGGTTTGTTCGCCGAGAGCGAGGCCGTAGACCGCAGCTTCTTCGATAAGTATCACGTAGACCTCTGGCTCCCTGGTGCGCCAACACACCCACTATGCTTCATTGATGGTATCACACGCCTGAGAAAGAAGTATGATAAATAGTTGAGTGGGAACAAAAAAAATTGTATATTTGTTGAAACAATAGAGTTTTATGGGATACGATGTTATAGTTATTGGCGCAGGTGCTGCGGGCCTTATGGCTGCGGGTACGGCTGCGATGAATGGCCACTCGGTGCTTCTTATGGAGAAGATGGAGAAGGCCGGACGTAAAATCCGCATTACGGGTAAGGGACGTTGTAACCTTACCAATGCTCGCCCTGCGGAGGAGTTCCTCGAGAAGGTGCGTACGAATGTGGATTTCTTCTCGGTGGCCTTTGCCGAGTTTAATAACCGCGCTACGGTGCGTTTCTTTGAGCGTCTTGGTGTAAAACTTGAGACCGAGCGTGGCGAGCGTGTATTCCCAAAGAGCGGTAAGGCGTGGGATATCGCCAATGCCCTTGTTGACTTCTGCGAGGATAAGGGTGTTAAGATTGCATATAAGACCGAGGTTACGGCTATCGAGACCTTGGGAGGTAAGGTTACGGGAGTGCGCTACCGCAATGCTCGTGGCTTTGAGCGTCGTGAGGAGGCGCAGAGCGTTATCGTATGTACGGGTGGTGTTAGCTACCCTTCGACAGGCTCTACGGGTGATGGTTATGAGTTTGCAGCCTCGGTAGGTCATAATATCGAGCCTGTGCGTCCTTCGTTGACTCCACTTGTAACGTCACACCCACAGAAGGAGTATATGAACGGCGTGTTGTTGAAGAACGTGGGTGCGAAGCTCTATGTCGACAACGAACTTGTTCAGGAGGAGTTTGGTGAGTTGGGATTCTCGGAGCGTGGTATCGAGGGCGCTGTGGCACTACGTATGAGCCGCGATGCTGTGGATGCTATCATCGACGAGAAGCGCGTGAAGATTGTCGTGGACCTCAAGCCAGCGTTGGATGAGGAGACTCTCTTAGCGCGTATAGACCGCGAGATTGCCGAGATGCAGCCTAACGAGTTCTTCTCGGAGTTGTTGCGTAAGTTGGTGCCAAAGCAGTTGGTGGTGCCATTGGCAAAGGAGGTTGACTTCCACTCGAAGACCTACGTTAGCAAACTTACCGATGCCGAGAAGTTGCGCTTGGTGAAGATTTTGAAGGGTATGGTATTCCCAATCTCGGACTATGCACCATTCCAGTTTGCTATCGTTACAGCGGGCGGCGTGGATTGCTCGGAGGTGAATAAGTACACTATGGAGTCTACGCTCGTCAGCGGTCTTTACTTCGCGGGCGAGGTACTCGATATTGATGCTAATACAGGTGGATATAATATGCAGGTGGCATTCTCAACAGGTCGCCTTGCGGGACAGCTTAAAAAGTAGTAGGCTATATGAAAAGGTCGGGAAGAACACTTAAGCAGCGATTGCAGGATTTGTCATACTTGCCATCGTACATCAGCCGCGCGCGCTATTTCCGTGGTCACGGTGTTCACTCGCCTTATGTATATAAAATTGTGCGTCAGGTCTTTATGCAGCGTAAGTTGTATGACCTTTCGAGCGATATTTATCCACGTCTTAAGGCGTGCGATATCCCCGAGCGTCGCTGCGTGGAGATAGCAAATCTTATGACCGTATGTAGCTACGATAGCTGGGTGATAGATTCGATGTCGGAAACACATCTTATAGTAGCGACGTTGGATGTCGATTATACGCATTTGGAGGAGTATACTGCTTATGCTCGTAAGGTGGGGGCTACGCTCTGCATTATGAATCCTTATAACAACCGCGAACGTTGGGAGGTGTGTCAGCGAATTATTGACGAGCACCCCTCAACAACGGTGGATAATCGCACCTACCTGCTTGTTTTTAATAACCACTTGCCACGACAGCGCTTCTGCTTGTAGTGGCGTGAAACAACGAAGCGTATGAAGATTTATACTAAAACGGGAGATAAGGGTACTACGTCGCTTATTGGTGGCGAGCGCGTTTCGAAGACGGACCTTCGTGTTGAGGCCTATGGCACTGTCGATGAGTTGACGGCGTTCTTGGCACTCCTGGCTGATACGTTGTGCCACGATGAGCGTTGTACGGCGGTAAATAGCATTGGTAGTGTTCTTAACGAGCGTATCGTTGATGAGCTACACCGTATAGAGTCGCAGTTGATGAGCGTCGCGGCGCTATTGGCCATTGGTAAAGGTGGCGAGGGTAAGGTTGCCCCTATCGCCGAGGAGCGCGTTGTGGAACTTGAGGAGGCTATCGACCGTATGCAGGCGGAGATTCCTGCCATCACGAAGTTTACCATCCCTGGAGGTCATCGTGCCGTGTCGTTGAGCCACGTATGCCGTACGATATGCCGCCGTGCGGAGCGTGCTGCGTTGCGTGCCGCAGAGATTACGGATGTCGATGAGTCGGTATTCCGCTATCTGAATCGCTTGTCGGACTATTTGTATAACCTCGGCCGACTGCTCACGGAGCGTCTGCGTGTGGAGGAGATACTGTGGATACCCTAAAAGGGTGATATTGAGCGATGGAGGGCTATAAAATTTTGCATTTCCGTTGGAGATAAAAAATATTTTTATACTTTTGTGCGCTCATTTCGCAAGAATAGCCGTTAAGATATAAAATCTAAAACTTTAAAATATATTCACTATGTATTGGACATTAGAGCTTGCATCGAAGTTGGAGGATGCACCTTGGCCAGCAACTCGCGAGGAGTTGATTGACTATGCGGAGCGTTCAGGCGCACCATTGGAGGTATTGGAGAATCTCCGTGAGATTGAGGATGAGGGTGATATCTACGAGTCTATCGAGGATATCTGGCCAGACTATCCAGCAAAGGATGACTTCTTCTTTAACGAGGAGGAGTACTAATGGTATTTTGTCGTTAAATGCCTCAAAATACGACAATTAAAAACTTTCTAATGCGGCCTGCGGGTCGCATTTTTATTGCATTTCAGGCAAAAAAGTATGCTAAATCATAATAAACTTTCTAAAAACTTGCTAAATTTGCACTATTCTCTTGAAAATATCGTAGTAACTATAAGCAAAGATGGGAAGACAAAAGGCAAAATATCCAACTGGTTCGTTTATACTCAAGTATAAGAAGGCTGATAAAGATGCAGAGTTTCTGCAGTCGACCATATTTGTGTAGACCTCTTTTTTGTGTGACTCTTTAGCCATCTCAAGGAGTTTGGCCATCTCCTTCTTTAGCGTATTAGCTAAGATTTTCTCCAAGTCCGAAGACTCTAAAACGTTAAGCATTTACTACATAATATTTTTTTTGCTTAATTATTTTTATGCAGAAGCCCTAAACTTGACTTCCATTTTGAATTTCGGCAAATATACATTTTTATTTTTTAATTATTAAGTCAAGATGTTAACTTTTTGATTTTTTGTAGAGTCATCGGTGATGTCCCAGTTATTGCCTGGATGTTGCGTAGAGATATTCCTTTCTTTAGTAGTTGAATTTCTTTGGCGTACTCCTGAAGCATCTGCTCTTCTGTTTTGCGGTAACCTTGCTTTCTACCAACCTTACCTCCATTATTTCTAAAATGGTTGTAGCCGCTTGACATTCTACTACGCAGAATTGAGCGCTCGGCACTGTTAAAATAAGCCAATATGCCAAGTACCATATTGGCAAGAGGGTTTTCCTGTCCATTCGGGAGTAGTGTCTCCAGACCATTTTGCAACACAAATACAGAGACTCTCATATTGGTTAACATCTCAATTATAGCAAGGAAATCAACCGCTCTACGGCTAAGACGACTACACTCATATACGAGCACTTTGTCCACTTTATGCACCTTAACAAACTCCAATAGTTGAGTTAAAGCTTCTCGTTCAGCAATATGTTTTGCCCCGCTTATTTTCTCGGTAAACTCCTCAACAATCTCATAATTCATCTTCTTTGCGTAGTCACGAAGATCTATTAACTGTCTCTCATAATCTTGTCCCTGTGTTGAGACTCGCGCATATATCACAACCTTTGTCATATCTGTAAGATTTTTTATTATACTAATTTAATTTCTTTAAATGCTTGCCACAACCATTAATCTGCTATGCCTTTTACTTGCTTCGGAAGTTGTTCTTGATAAATGCACCATAACCGTTCTCAGTAACTTCTGTCCAAAGCCATTATATGGCGCGGAGTGATATTGTTCTGAACCTATCTCCATAATTCTTGATATTATATCATCAACCATCTTTCTCATTTCTGATGCAAATGTACAATATATATCAATAATATTCAAATAAAATCCATGTAAATTGATTGTGCGAGTCAATTTTTATTTATTCCTCTCTGATTTATTAACATCTTTTAAGTATTTTTATTAACTTTGTACATTGACTATAAAAATCAAATCATATATGGCTGAAAAAACAGGCATCGAAGAGTTGCGAGTAAAGGAAATCCTCAAAGAAAGAGGTATGAAAATGTATGAGTTGGCTGAGAAGATGAATATCGCTCCTGAAAGTCTTACTCGCGCCTTGCAGCGCAATCCACAATACTCAACCCTAAGGACCATTGCAGATAAGCTTGGCGTTTCGGTGCGAGACTTATTCAAGGGTGAGAGTGCATCGACAGTAGACAATGAGATGCGAGGCTGCATTTTCCACAAGGGAGAGATGTTTACGTTCAATAGTCGCAGTGAGATTGAGCAGTTCTTGAAAGATAACTAGTCGTACACCGTAACGATATATGGTTTGACAAAGAGTACTATCGTGTTACATTGAATAATGGCTTACTATTAGATGACAACTATTTTATGACCTCGCTGTCTAAGGTTGAGCGTATGCTTAAATAAACGATAGAGCAAATAGGGATATTTACAATTAAATGAAGAGTAAAATAATGTGTTGTGCATGTAATATTGATTGGACTGCTGTTAGTGCTATCGCTACATTAGTAATGGCTTTAGCTACTTTTATCACCATACGACAAAATAAAAAGCAACTCAAAGAATTGCAAAGACAGTGGAATGAAGCTAATAGGGCTAGATTGACCTTCTCGATAGTGGTTATCAATGGCCTTTACTTACTAAAAATCACAAATTGCGGTACTACTACAGCCTACAATATCTCGATTAAGCTTAGGGGTGATTTAATTGACAACCACTTCTCTGACTCAATTAAATACTGGGCTCAAGTATTGGAAAGCAAACCATTTTGCATAGAAGCAGGAGTTAGTAAGCATTATGATATTTCGCCTATTTCGGGCTATGAAAATTGTTGTATTCATGGCAAGACATATAGTGGAGCACAAATAGACAAATGGCTTGAAGAACACAAAGGAGATAAGATAAGTATTACAGGAAAATATTGCGATAGATACGACATAAGCGAAGAGTTTAGTATTGAAGATTTTATTAACGTAGCAATGGTTGTAAACAATGAATTAGTTTTGGCTATCGACCGATTAAAAAAGAGTGTAGATAGTATCGCCAAAAGTACTGAAGTTATAAAAACGAATACTCAACCTCAATCGAAATAATATGAAAGAATGGCTTAAAAAATATTGGTGGATAATCCTAGTCATACTGGCATTACCGATCGTTATCAATTTTCTATTAATGATACCTACATTCTCTCCCATTGTCGGGGAAGGTACAGATTGGTTATCTTTTTGGGGTGGCTACTTAGGAGCAATGGTTAGTGCAGGTGTTGCTTTTATTATTCTATACATTCAGCGAAATGACAATAAAACGCAGAACGATAGTAATAGAACTGAAAATAAAAAACAGAATGAGGCGAACAGACATCTGCAACTTAATATCATGCAATATCAACAGCAATGTCTTTGGATGAGCCAATTTAGAGAGGCAAGTCTGGAGTATTGTTATGCATTTAATTATAATGATATTGTCTTGGTAACCAACATTATCTGGAGTAATCCCAGAGGAGCATTTGATATGATAAAATCATTATTCGACCGCATTGCTACTACTAATGCTAAATTTTCATTTGTTAGAAAACACGATGATAAGGCAAATGAGTTAGCTTGTTATATCGACACCTTATACAAAGAATATAAAACGACCCTAAATAACTTGCAATGGATAGCTATATATTATATGTTGGTAGAAGACCATCAACATAGGCATTACCACCACTTGTGTGATTTCTTAAAGAACCAAAATCAAACCTATAATAACACAAGTCACCTTCTTGAGATTCTGCCGCAGCCAGTAAGGAATGTAGACAACTCGAACTACTTCAACGAACTTGTGTTAGCTATTGCTTCTACCACATATAAGTTTGAGGTTAATGTTCGAGACAAATTATATGAATACATTAAGCAAGAACAGGAGCATATCGATAGTATCTTAACTAAAGATTTGAATTAAGCACTATAACACAAGATTGAAAATTACATAAATTGGAGCTTTCCTGAGTGGCGAAATATAATGAGCAGCAGCCCTAGCAGAATAGACCTAACAAGAGATGTTTTAATAATTAACTATAGTACTCAATGAAGAAACTTATATCACTAATATTAATTTGTTTAACATGCTCGAGTTTGCATGCGCAAACATTGCGTGTTAAAGTAGATAGCCTGTCGTCATCAATCAATAGGTCTGATACTAAGATTGAGAATGTCGAAAAATCTATAGATGGACTTACTAGGCAAGTAGAGAATCTTTCATATTTGGTTGAGACTCAGAAAGAGATTATTGGCCAGGAACAGAGTGCTATTGAGAATAGTCTAAATGGTACTACGTTACGAATTGATATTTTTGCTATTGTATTAGCGGTCGCTGGTATAATTCTAGGTGTCTACATAAGCCGAAAAGAAAAATCAATGAAAGAGCTATTAGCTCAGGTGGAAAAACTTGAAGAGAGAACGTCAAAAACTAAGAATGAAATTGTAGAACTAAACGATAATATCAATAGTGATATTGAAGGATTGTATGATAGACTAAAAAAGGAAGAGACAGCATCATTATTTAGAAGACTTGTTGAGGTGCCATGGGATATATCAAATATTGGTACTCTTTTACTAGCTAGAAAAGTAGATATATCTAATTTCAAATATCTAACGTTAGCATATAGGAATCTGAAAAATTCAGGTACTGATGAACAAATTGGAGGTATAGGACATACGTATAAGGACTTGTATCTAGTACAATTTTTTCAACATTTTTGTGGACAATCTATATCTCACAATCTCATTAAAGATGATTTAATAGAGTTCTTACCTATGTGTCTTTCATGTGCATATCAGGGTGATGTAGAGTATTCAACCAACTCTCTTATTGTGTGTTTAAACAGAGATAAATCCATTGAAAATAAGTTTGAGATATTGTATACATACATTAAAGCATTAAATGAGTCTAAACACAACAAAATAAGTGCCCCTTATGAAATTATTGTTAGCAAATACAATAATGATGATGATTTAATTCAGATGTGGGAGCAATTGACTTTAGACGGTATCATTATAAAACAATTTGGAGAGCTATTATGTGATAGATTTTCTGCTAACAATACATTTGTAAGCTCAGTTAAGGATAATATTGCAAAGATGAAAACTAAGGACAAACATGAGCCAGAAAGTAAATAATATTAAGCTACGTTTGCTACTTCGATAGCCATTGGCTGATGCGCTGGAGGTAGTTGCTATTTGCTAGCAAGGATTTAACAATGAATTATTGGCGTGATAATGTCGATAAGATTCTATTGGCTAATGAGCAACCTATACTAGTTGATGCAGGCGCAGTGAATAGGGAACCAATGGAGAACTTCGCTCACAAGGTTTATGATAACTTTCACGCACGCAGAAAAGCCCAAGATGCCATTGATGCCGACGCAGAAGATATGCAGGAGTTGTTTGAGTTGGAGCAGGAAATAAAGAATAGATAAAAATGGCAGTCACCGTTAAAGTGGCTGCCATTTGTTTTATCGGTTTTTAGTTACACACCATATTGGATGCCGCCATTGGACTTGTTTATGTAGTTAATGTATTCAAACATCTTATCCATTTCCAATTCATCGAATAACTCTTCATTGAATGTGTCGTGCAAATTTTTGCTGAATATAATCTCCCGCCCATCGTATGTACACACTACACAATCAATGGCATTGGGTTTAAGGTATGACATATAGTAATGGACAAACGTGTATATATCACATATCTTAGTCATTTCTATAGGACAGTTGATATTCTTACATTTGTCAACATACTTATCCTTTAACACTACACGAATTATCAACTCTTTGTTTAGTACATTGCGAAAATGTCTTTCTTTATTAATGGTAATCTGCTGAGTATCAATGTTTACCTCAGTATTACATACCTCATTAATAAACCAATACTTGTTTGTGCTTAGCGAGTTGTACAACTTCTTAATTTCTTCGTTCATGTCGTGATGAACATTCTTTATTTGCTTCATTTTAACTTTAGTATTTTAGTAATAATTATTTTTATATAGTATAAGATTCAACTTTAATTTTTTCAAGAGTTATTTGAAAAAAGAGTAAATATTTTTTGTTTTTTTTGAATTGATAACATTTTTTTGTTTGCATAATATTATTAACTTATCTTTCTTTGTTTTAGGTAGATAATCTAATAATATATGCAGTCTCAGGGTATGTTGTTATCTTGTGCTGACAGTCCCAATATCTCTTGCCAGGGGATAGGCTTCCGCCGACGCGAAAACCTCAACACACTGCTCAGATGATAGTAGTATATGTCGGTAAGTAGTGCCGTGTCGAGGATGTCCATAACAAATGGTTTCTTGCCGATTTTGGAGTAGTAGTCTCTAATCTCGTTGTAGTTGAGCCTTACCTCTAACCTATGCAATGTCTTTGGATGGTTATAGTATTCTGATATGTACTCCTTTTGCGACTTGATCAGTTCAGTTTTTTTATTGTAGGCTTGAACTACTATTCCTTTAGCCTTATTCTTTACGGCTTCGGCTTGACATATTGTCAAGGATGGGTGCTTCATCCGCTCTAAGCTAGCCTGGTGGATATACATTATTTCACTTAGTACTTTGCGCCGATCCTTTACCGTTGATGATTGTCTTGATGCCCTCATCTCGAAACATCCTTTTTATTGTGGTGACATAGCTCTTCTTGCTGTCAATGGCTAAAGCTAACCTGGTGATGTTGTTGAAATCGACTGGGAATGTAGCCAGTATGTCTAATAGTAGAGATTTGAGATTGGGTTGGTTGTAAAGAATCTTATTGTCTATCTTTACCAATAGATGTGTGTCATCATCGTCACCGTAACGTCCAAAATAGATTACCGCAACACTCTCTTTGTCTTCATCAAATAATGTGAAGTAGTGTTTGAAATGCTGCCCAATGGTGCGAATGACCGAGAATTTATTGAAGTGCACGCGCTCCCCAATAGCAGCTGATGATAACACTTCGAGGAACTCTGGCCCTGCGTTAAAACAGAGCCTTAGTTCATCAATAACCACTTTGCCGAGTCGTTCATTGTTCATTAGTGTTAGAAGGTTTGACATCATTATTTTTACGCACAGGTTCTTCTGTGTGATACTCTTGCATACTCATGTCTTGAGGCTTTGACGGTACTGAATCCCAGTATCTCTTTAACGATTGAGACAAATGCAGTCTATGGCTAAGTGATTTACTTTTACCCTTATTGGCTAAACTAATTTTCTCTCGAATAGATTTTTCTAGTTC
>JAFYRB010000008.1 GCA_017559615.1 Alistipes sp.
TAATAAATACTGTTTAGTAGTTGATAAGTTCAAAAAGGCAGTAGCTAATAAACCAGTCAATCAACTTACAAACGCAGATGTATTGGACTTCAAATACTACCTTCTGAATGTTGCAAAGCTCGGAAATAACACCCTATGTGGCTATATGACCAAGGCTAAGACGATATTCCACCCGAAAGCCTTGCATTAGCAAGGCTTTTTTGTTTTATATAAGTTATACAATCAAAAAAAAAGGGTTACTTCGAAAAGAAGCAACCCTTTTCTGTAACATTTCTAATATATCTCTTCGATGAGTTTTGCCAGGCGGAGACCGCCTTTTAGAAGTTGTGTCTCGATGACTGGCGCATAGCGTGCGACATAATCAAAAGAGAGATTGCCACACGCAGTGGAAATATCGTAGACATCGTCTGCCAGAAGAACACTCTCCTCTATCCAATCATTTGGCGTGCCTAATGAGAGTGTCTTTGCCTCCTTGCGATTCACGCGGTCGATATTCTTCTGCCACTCGCAGTAACTCCAGCGGTGTGCAGACTCCACAATCTCGCTATCCCACACCGAGTGTAGATTCATCATCTTGCCAAAATACCTCACCTGCGTGCCATTACCACCTCGGTCGCTCTTATGTCCAGCGTGCATAGGGCAGTGCATATCGCCAACAAGATGGATAAGCATCATCAGTTCCGCGCGCTCCTCTTCGGCCGAAAGTTTGCCACTTTTAAGCTCTTCGACAATAGTGTTTATCGCCGTTACAACATCGCCACTTTGGCTCTTTGCTGATCGAGCGTATGTCTGCTCTGTGGGATCGACATTCACGTAGTGCCACGTCTTGGTATGGGCATAGGCATCAGTGTGGCTGGCGTTATCCATCCAATTTGCAACATACACCATTGTGTGACCACCGAGTGTAGCCTCCACCTTTTTAAGTGCCTTTTTCGAGAGGTGTTGCTCGGCGATATAGGCTACTACATCGTGACCTTTCGGTCCCCACGCCATAGCCTGACTAATGTAAAGTATTGCTGTAAGTAAAGCTACTATCTTTCTCATTAATCACCTATTATTGATTCATCGTAGCGAGAAACTCGTCGTTGTCGCGCGTGAGATTCATCTGCTTCTGAAGGAACTCCATAGCCTCAACAGGTGTCATATCTGCAAGGTGCTTACGCAATATCCACGTGCGCTGCATAACGCTCTGTGGCAACAACAAATCCTCGCGGCGAGTACCCGACGCAACAACATCAACAGCAGGGTAGATACGCTTATTAGCAAGCTTTCTATCGAGCTGAAGCTCCATATTACCCGTACCCTTGAACTCCTCAAAAATGACCTCATCCATCTTCGAGCCAGTGTCGATAAGCGCAGTAGCAATGATAGTCAACGAGCCCTTCTCCTCGGTGTTTCGTGCCGCACCAAAGAAGCGCTTTGGCTTATGCAATGCGTTGGCATCCACACCACCCGAAAGCACCTTTCCTGAAGCTGGCTGTACGGAGTTGTAGGCACGTGCAAGACGTGTGATAGAGTCGAGGAAGATGACAACATCGTGGCCACTCTCGACCATACGCTTGGCCTTCTCAAGCACCATCTCCGCAACCTTAACGTGACGCGCGGCCTGCTCATCGAAGGTCGAAGCAACAACCTCCGCCTTCACGTGGCGAGCCATCTCGGTAACCTCCTCTGGACGCTCATCAATCAATAGCACAATCATATAGACCTCTGGGTGGTTGTCGGCAATGGCGTTAGCAATAGACTGCAACAACATTGTCTTACCCGTCTTTGGCTGTGCCACGATAAGCGCACGCTGTCCCTTACCAATAGGAGCAAAGAGGTCGATAATACGGTTAGATTTTGTATTGTGGCCATTTCCCGTGAGGTTAAACTTCTCGCTTGGGAAGAGTGGAGTTAGGTACTCAAATTGCTGACGGTCACGAATGATATCTGGCTTAAGGCCATTGATAAGCTCAACGTGTACCAATGGGAAGTACTTTTCGCCCTCCTTTGGTGGT
The DNA here is from genome assembly GCA_017559615.1 of Alistipes sp. The sequence goes on from JAFYRB010000008.1 coordinate 2,001, forward strand.
CGGATTGTGCCACTTACGGTATCGCCCGCCTTAAGACCAAAGAGCTTAATCTGTGATGGCGAGACATATACATCATCTGGCGAGTTAAGATAGTTGTAATCTGCCGAGCGCAAGAAACCGAAGCCGTCGGCCATAATCTCAAGAACACCCTCGCCATCAATTACTGCGGTAAAGTCATCCTTGGTGATAAACTCCTCATCCTCCTCATCCGAAAGATAATCCTCATCCTCGTCGCCCTCGCCATCGATATCATCAACATCGTAGGTAATAGGGTACTCCTCCTCGGAGATTGAGTCTGCGCCATCTGCTACTTCCGTTTCATCTGTCGCCAATGCCTCCTCATTCTCGACGCTCTCCTGGCTTGGCTGCTCCATCTGAACCTGCTCCTTCGCACGCTTTGGCTTGCGACCGCGACGCTTGTGGGGTGACTCAGCAATCGGCGCTGAAGCCTCCTCTATAGTGGATTTCTCGGCGCTCTCCGCCACCTCTGGCGCAACATTCTCTGGCTGTGCCTCCTCGCCACCAACCTTTACACTACTCATACGAGGACGGCGGCCACGTTTTGGTACACTCTCCTTTGGAGCCTGCTCAACGTTCTCTGCATTAGCAGCCTCACTTGCCGCAGCAACAATCTTATTAAGTAGCTCCTGCTTTTTCATATTCGAAGGTGTAATACCCAACATCTTTGCGATTTCGCGCAACTCCACAATGGTCTTACCCTCCAATATAGTTAAATCTTGCATATATAATAAATTGATTTTTTCGATTGCTCAGTTGCCGACGCTAAAGAATAATCCGTGAAAAGATTGTTCGGCACTGCAAATATAACATCTATTTTAGTTTTTTGCAATATTTTTCCTCGACAGATGATATTTTTTACAAAGATGTATATTATTTATGAATTATGTATTAAATTTGTCTTACGTAATAGACGAATGTATAACGTATAATATTATAACTGTTATGAATATTATCTTTAAGTATCGTATGCTCAGCGACGAGAGTGATAATTTTGTTCGCGATTTCGAGGTTTATCCCGATATGACGCTTACGGAGTTTCACAATTTCCTGCTTGATGCCCTTGGATACGAGCCTTGTATGGTCTCTATCTTCAAATCTGATGCCGAATGGCGTCTTGTGGAGGAGTTTACTGAGTTGGATATGGGCGAGGATATCCCTGGCTCGCCACGCTGTATGGACAACGTACGCCTTATGGAGGTTACTAACGACTTCCACGATCGCCTTGTCTACACCTTCGATATGATTAACGACCGCTCGTACTACCTCGAGCTTATAGATATGCAGCGTCCTGATAAGGACCTTACCTACCCACGTGTAGTATTCGAACACGCTCCTGTGCCAGATCAGTATGACCCACAGGCTACCGAGCAGGCAGGCTCAATCTTCGATGAGATGATGAGCGAGTATGGAGAGTTTGATGGCGATGGTGACGACAGCTACGATGATGAGTTCTAAACGAGGTACACTTATCGTTGTTGCTGGCCCAACAGGTTCGGGTAAGAGTGCGCTTGCGGTAAAGATTGCGCAGCACTACAACGCGCCCGTAATCTCCACTGATTCGCGACAGTTCTATCGTGGTCTTGCCATCGGCACAGCACAGCCTACCGCCGAGGAGCTTGCAGCTGCCACGCACTACTTCATTGCCGACAGAGAGGTCGAGGATGACTTTAACTCGGGCCGCTATGAGGGTGAGGCGTTGGCGTTACTCGATAGGCTCTTTGCGGAGAATGAGTATGTTGTGGCCGTAGGTGGCTCGGGCCTCTATATTCAGGCCCTGTGTGATGGTATGGATAACCTTCCGGAGGCTGATAAGAGTGTGCGTGAGGAGCTGAAGCAGAGGTTGCAAGATGAGGGTTTGGAGGCTCTTGTAGAGGAGCTTCGTAGGCTTGATCCGGAGTATGTCAACATCGTGGACAGAAATAATCCTTCGCGTGTTATGCGCGCGTTGGAGGTGTGTCTTGTTACGGGTAAGCCTTATAGTGAGCAACGTAGTGGCGCGAAGGCCGAGCGCAGTTTTAACATCATAAAGATTGCAACGGATATGCCTCGAGATGTTCTTTATGAGCGCATTAACCTACGTGTGGATATGATGATTGAGGATGGCCTTGTGGAGGAGGCACGTGCCGTGTACCATAAGCGACACCTCAATGCTCTGCAAACCGTAGGCTACCGTGAGATGTTCGACTACTTCGATGGAAAGATAACTCTCGATGAGGCCATCGAACTTATAAAGCGCAACTCACGACACTACGCCAAGCGACAGATGACCTGGTTTCGTAGAGATAGCGAGATTGCGTGGTTTGCGCCGAGCGACCTCGATACAATTATTAAGCATATTGATAGCAAGCGTCAATAGATTGAAAATTAGAAGGGTAGATGTGTTTAACTGCATCTACCCTTTAATATTCAATGGCGAAAACATCGCTATAGGAGAATCAAAAACGTATAGATTTTTTGTAAAATAAAATAAAAATTGTACATTTGCAACGTCTTTAACGGACTGAGTAGCTCGGATGGTGGAATAGGTAGACACGCCGGACTTAAAATCCTGTGGGCAGTAATGCCCGTACCGGTTCGACCCCGGTTCCGAGTACTTAATTGAGGATTCGCCAAGGCGAGTCCTTTTTTTATTACTCCTCAATAAGTGCGGTTGCCGCTTCAAGAATTTCATTACGCAGTGCGCAAGGTGTTACATTCTTCTGAATAACAAGCAAATAGGAGTTAAAAATCTGCTCGCGGATAAAACCATCGGTAAGGTCGCCCGTAAGGTGTACAGCATTCCAATGGCGCTTGTTTAGATGCCACGCCTCGGTGACCTCCTCATACCTATCACGCAGTTCAATAGCGATATCGGGATCGCACTTAACAGCCACCTGGTCGTGATGCGATAGGGTGGTTAACGCAAACATTCTCCCGCCAACCTTATAGACCAACGTATCGTCATCAAAGGGCAGCGTCTCCTCGGCATAGGGTAGCGAGAGGCAATATTCACGTATCTCCTCGATGCTCATATTACCACTTTATGAGAAGTACAACGGCATTCGCAGAGACTCCCTCCTCTCGTCCCTCGAAGCCAAGGCGCTCGGTTGTAGTGGCCTTCACGGAGATGCGGTCTACATCTATGCCAACAACCTCGGATAGGGTAGCACGCATAGTGTCGATATGTGGTCTGAGTTTTGGTCGTTGCATAGCAATAGTACAATCTATATTACTAATATTGTAGCCTTTAGATGCAATTATATCAATGACTTCTTTAAGTAGAATTCGCGAGTCAATACCCTTATATTTATTATCGCTATCGGGGAATAACTTGCCGATATCTCCCAATGCTAAAGCCCCAAGTAGAGCATCGCAAATGGCGTGTATCGCAACATCACCATCCGAGTGTGCAACGCAACCCTTCGTATGTGGCACCTTAACGCCACACAACGTCAACTGCAACCCTTCGGCAAGGGCGTGAACATCATAACCACAACCGACTCTAATATCCATAATCTAAATTTTAGTTATTCGACTACTCAACCTTCTCCACCTCGCCAAGCGATACATACCACACATAACCCTCAATGCTCTGGTAACACTCCATATCGCGAAGCAGATTCATATACTCCTTCATCTGGCGACTATAATTCTTGCTTCGTTTTTCGCCAAATTTGTAATCCACAACAACAACTCTACCGCCCTTAATCATCACTCTATCAGGGCGACGTATATCTCCTCGAGATATGATGCTTGCCTCGCGCTTCACATCATCCCACGAGCCATTAAACCACTCGTTAACAACGGGGTTATCAAGCATTGCCTCAATCTTTACTTGAAGTGTGTCTGCCTCACCTTCGTCTATGTATCCGCCCAACATTAAAGTACGCAGCGCGGTACGTATATCCTCATACGTTGTCGCCTTCTCGAAGATAGAGTGTAGGCGCAAACCCATACCCATCGACTCATATTCATAGGTCATTCCCTCGTCGAGATATCGCTTTGCGGGGTAATGCACCTTGACAGTTGGCATATGCGAGAGGTAATTCTCCAGAAGGACCTCCTCCACAGCATCGTGTCCCTTGTGCGACGACACCCTCTTAATAGGCTCACCATAGGTGTATTGCAATGCTGCCAACACTCCGCCCTCGATGATGCTATTAGGCGATGGACATACCTTCTTCACACCATCTACCAACAACTTTGATGTCGAACTGATATTCTCGCTACTACTTTGACTCTCCAAATTTGCAGCAACATATAGATACAACTCCTTTGAAGCGCGTGTCAATGCAACGTAGAGCAAATTGAGGTTATCCACGTGATTCATAACAAGTTCGCGGTAATACGCATCGGCAAACGCAGACTCCTTCATATTACCATTATATGATACTGGAAAGGCTCCGATAGAGGCCACTTCGCCACTATTTTCATCCGCCACTGCCCAAACGATAGGGTCGTTAAGTGGGCTTGGGTTGATATTCCAATTCGCATAAGGGATAATCACCACGTCGCGCTCCAAGCCCTTCGCCTTATGGATGGTCATAATCTCGATGGTGTCATCCGACATCTCCACAGCAATACTAGTCTTATTGCCACGCTCCTCCCACCACTTCAGGAAGAGGCTAATATCCGCTGTTCGAGATGTTGTGAATGCGATAACCTGCTCGTGCATAGCCTGTAGAAATGCAATGCTCTCCTTACGCTCGTTGAGCTTGTAGTACGAAATTATCTCCTCGAAAGCCTCCATTGGCGACAGGTGTGCCAATCGTGAAAGGAATGCCAACTCCTCGCTATCGAACTGACTATCAAATGGTCGATTGAGGAAACGGTTAAGCAAACCTCTATCAATGTCGTTCGAGGAGTTAATAGCAAGGCGCAACACCGCCATAATAAACTCCACAATATCGCAACCCTCAAGCGTGAGGGAGTCGGCCATAAGAATGTTGAAACCCGAAAGATTCTGCGATGTGAACTTCTGCTCCTTATATGCAAATAGCTGATTTGCAACCTTTACCGCATCGCTACCTCGACGAACCAAGATAAGGATATCTCGGTACCTATATCCTCGTTCGATAGCGCTCTCAATAGCCTTTATAAATGGCGAGTCGGTAACATTCTTATTATATGCACACAACTCCACATAACCCTTCTCCTCGCTCTCGATAGCAGGCTCTTGACCGTGGTCGCTATAAGCCTTTAGAAGGATGTTGTATAACTCGGCATAGGTATCCGCATCAATTTTACCGCTCTCCTTCGCGTTGTTCAAATGTCCATTTAAGAAGCGATTGTCCAATTGCACCATCTGGCTGATAATCTCGTTGTTGAACTGCACGACATTTGCAAGGCTTCGGTAGTTCTTTTTTAGTCGCTCAAGCTCGGTATTTTCCGCACCCAAGTCCTCAAGTGCTACGCTATTTAACAATCGCCAATCACCTCCACGCCAGCGATATATAGACTGCTTAATATCTCCTACGATAAAGACCGAAGCATTGCTATTTGACGACAAGGCCTCCTGAAGGAGTGGCAGCATATTTCTCCACTCTCTAACGGAGGTGTCCTGAAACTCATCAATCATATAGTGGTCATAGCGATTACCAACTTTCTCGTAGATAAACGGCGCGTTGTTCTCGTCAATGAAGTCCGCAAGGATCTCCTTCGTTTCGCTCAAGACCATAATATTCTCATCGTCGCAGATGCTATTCACATACCTCTGAATGTCGACAAGAAGCGCAAAACTGCGATAGTTATTGCGGACAAGTTGTGCGGTATTTACCTTCTCAACGCACTTATCATATATAGCACAAATATCAGCAAGAATAGGGCGTAGACGCTCAGCTGCCTTCATCACCACAGCACTACTGCCTTTAGAATACCACTCCGACGTATCATCACACGCCTTCAGCATTTTAGCGCTTATCTTATAAAGTTCTCCTTGAGCATATTTTCCGAAGCAGAATGCAAAACTCCTGCTCTTACCAGAGAAGTTTTCTGGCTCTACACCACACTCCTTCATTATCTCCACACCTCGCGCGCCAAGCTCCATAATCTTTGCCTCATACTGCTCGGCATCTGCCGTAATCAACTCAACGATTTTGCGCAGGTCATCCTTCGAGATATTCTGATTCATATTTTTTGCACCACCCTCGCTGAAGAGCTGCTCGCCCAAGCTACGAAGGTCGGCACGAAGATCCCAGCTATCACCCTCACGAAATCTATCTTCAGCAAAATCGAAGAGCCAGCGACGTACATCCTCATTTGTGGAGATGCTCTCCACAAGATTGTCGACACTTCGCTCCAGGAGGATATCGGTATCAAGCTCGATATTGTAGTCGAGATCGAGACCAAGCTCCTTGATAAATGCACGCAGAATACGCTGGAAAAACTTATCAATGGTAAGGATGTTAAACCTCGAGAAATCGTGCAAAATTCTATTTCGGGCCACAAGGGCGCACTCACGAATCTTTTGCTCCGAGAGTCCCATCATATCTTTGATGTTATCCAAATATGAACTCTTGCCACCAGATGCTAACACGTGGATTTCTCGCAAGATACGCGACTTCATCTCCTCGGTTGCTTTATTTGTAAAAGTAACCGCGAGGATATTGCGATATCGGTCTGGACGCTCGATGATATCGCATATATATTTCAATGCCAGTTGATAAGTCTTACCCGAGCCAGCACTTGCACTTAATATCTTTGCGCGTTTCATCGTCTACATATTTTTTTAAAGTCGCAATACTTACACATATTTCCATCTTCAACTTGCGAGAACGGTACCTTGTCATCAAACAACTCCACCAAAATCCTTTCAAGTTCCTCCTCGAATACCTCCTTAACCTCGGTGTAGCGCTCTACCTCCTGCTTCTGACTATTATCGGTAATCAGCGGAGAGTACTTGTCGGAGAGCATCTGCGAAGCGTAGTACAACGATGGCACAACATCCACCTTACGGGTGCGGTGCAGCATCATCGCGTAGAGCAGAATCTGAAATACGTTAGATATCCTGTCGCCGCTTTCGCCATTAAACAACGCATAAGGTCCATTATAGATGAGGTGAGAACTCTTACTACTCTTATAGTCAACAACTTGAAGCATACCATTAGATAGCGAATCAATACGATCTGCGCGACCCGACATACCGACGGTACGGTCATCAGAAATAGGGTAGCGATACTCTACGTCGGCTTCCAAACCCTCAATAGCGAAACCCTCTCGCGTGAGGTCGTATCGCATAATGCCACCCAAGATATACTTTATCAAGATGTCGCGCACAAGTAGCGTATCGCCACTCGCAGACTTCTCTATATCAACATTTTCGCCATATCGCAAATGTTTGCGTATAGCATTATCTACGGCAGCCTCCACAGCCTTGCGGTTTTGGCGCTGCTTAATCTCTGGGTGAGGAGTCACGATGCCCTTTAATTTCTCGTACAACTCCTGCATCGAATCGTGTAGAATCTCTCCAAATGTCAGCGAGTCGATATTATCGTCCAACTTATCAGGTGTGTGCAACTTAGCAATGGACGAGAAGTAGAACTTCAATGGACACTCAACATACTTAAATAGCGATGTTGGAGATAGGGTATAACCGCTTTTGGGCTTGAGATAAAGGTTCAACGATTCCATTATCTCCTCGCTCTTTTCCACAACGATAGGTTGTGGCTCTGACACTCCCAAATCAACTCCTACTGAGCGCTTTACAACATCATACTTCGACTCATACTCGAGCTGGTAAATATACCTACTCTTCTCGCCCGTACTCTTCTGGTCAGCACGCGAACAATAGAGCATCTCAACTCGCTCGGCACGCTGAATCAATCGGTAGAAATAGTAGGCATACATCGCCTCGTGTTCCTTATATGTTGGCATCTCATAGCCAAAACGCAAGCCATAAGGGATGAACGAGGACTGACTGGTGCGGTCGCCAGGGAATGTCGCATCGGTCATCGAGAGGATGATGACATTCTTAAAATCTATATTACGCGTCTCAAGAATACCCATTATCTGCACTCCTTCAATTGGTTCGCCTTCATAAGGAATCGTGAGAGTCTGGATATGGCGACGTAACAGTGAGGTAAATATCTCCACTGTGAAATCGTTCAATATCTCTGCGCCGCAATTTTCAATGGAGCGTGTGGTCTTGAGAATCTCGTCAGTGATAATTCGCAAGTACTCCTGCTGTGTGATATCGTCGATGCTCTTTAGTAGCTGCGACATCACATCAACTAAATATGTAGATAACTCTCGCCACGATGTTGTATTACAGCTAAATATCTTCTCTAATATTGCGATACCCGAAAATAGCGTAGAGTCTACATAAATCATCTTATTTGAGACAATCTTTGCAGCAATTTCCTCCGCCTCCTGCTTGCAAGTATCAGTGATATAGGGGTGTGACAACAAACCCGTTACATCAACGTGGTAGAACTGCATCGCATCATCGCCACCTCGGATATGCGCACGCAATGACACAAGTCGTTCAAGAAAGCTATAGGCCAGCGTAGTCTTAATGGGATAACCCATCGTAACGTTAACGCTCTTAACGCTCTCTGGAAGTGAGTGGAGTAGCGGGATAAGCATATTCTCATCCGTCAGGACTATCGCAGTTCGCTTATCAAGTTCATCTTTAGGGATAGTTGATATAATATCTGCTACGTGCTTAATCTGCACGATATTAGATACACATCCCGTTGCACTGATACTCTTGTTAACCGTCTCAAAACTATCGTGCGACATAGGCTCCGACTCGGGATATTGTGATATGTTGTCACGCATAAACAATCCCGCCTCGTGCTCCTTATTTTCAATATAGTAGTTGTCGTAGTCCCAATAAAACTCTGCGCCTTGTGGACTCTTTGCAAGGTAGCTAAACAGTACCTTTTCGCTCTTGGAGAGGGCGTTAAAGCCTGCAATTACGTAGCGTTTGTTGCCAATCTCAAGCACCTCGCCGCGCTTAATTCGCTCTGCCGTAGCGCGGTATATCATACCCGAGTAGCCAATGCCCAAGCTAAACAACTGCTCGCGATACTCGCGGTATATAGCTGGTAATGAGCGCCATACCTTTAGAAAGCGGCGCTTCTGCTCTGTTAGCGACATCTCGGGGCCAATGCTCTTCCAGAAGCTAAGGATACGCTGCTCCTGCTCCTTGGTAAGATACGAGACATCCGCCTCTATCTCCTTGATATCCTCAATGTTACGCAACAAAGCATCGGCATCGATAAGATATTTATCTATCATATCGAAGTCCGAGATAAGCATCTCGCCCCAGAAGTAAAATTGGTCAAACTTCTCCGAAGGGTGATGCTTTTTATAAACCTTGAAAAGCTCGCTGATTAGACGAATTCGCTCGCCACGTATCAATCCCGAGCCACGCTCCATAAGCTCATCGATTGTTGACCAAGATGGCTGCCATAAAGGACGGTCTACGATTGTCGATATCGCATCGTTGAAGAACACACGTGCGCGCAGCGATGGGAACATCACCACAATATTCGACAAATCATTGTTGTAACGATTAAGTAGAGTTTTGGCAAACTCTTGTATAAATGTTGACATTAAGTTGTGTATTTAACAGATATACACCTAATTACATATGTATGATTTCGCCACCGAAGAGCGACACTTGGCTACGAAGAATAACAGGCTGCGTGCGATAGATAACCTTGCCTCCCGTAGTGGTTTTTGCCTCAAGACGCTCCACGGCATCCACCTTTACGGTTGCGTTATGCGATGCCTCCGCAACAGTCGAGATTGTACTCAAACCCCTCGCATCATACTCTGCCGTAGAGATATTTGCAGTCTGGTAGTGGGTGTCACCAGTTATGACAACGCGACTCTTACCAGATGCACCGACCACCAAATCGAGAACATCAATGTTTGCCGAGAAGGTCGCATCATTCGAAACGTAGATATCCAACAACTGCGACTCAAGAGTTCCTTCAACCGTAGTTTTTGCCTTCGAGATAGAGATATCTGTGAGGTTTGTGAAGAAGACCTTAACCTCCGTAACACTCTCACGTTTAGAGTCGTTACGCTCGGTTATCTTAAGTGTATTGCTCTTTTTGTCTACCTCAGCCAAGAACTTCGATGTGTAGAAGCCTTTTGTGTCATAGATGATGTAAGGGGCCTCGCCATCGGTAATCTTTATAAGCGTGAGGATAATTGGCGCATCAACATCAATAGCCGTGAAGCTCGACAAAAACTCCTTAATAGGGCGGCTTACAGGTGCTTCAGCAGTAGTTGTAGACTCCTGTGCAAAGAGAGTCACGGTGCTAAATATCAAGAGTATTGAGAGTATAAAGCGCTTCATAGTATCGGTTTTTAACGTTTCAATGGATAAAAATACAAAAAAAATGGGAACTTTCAAAATATAGCTCCCATTAATTTCTATTTTGACCACCAAACCGATGAACTTTACCACTAAAGCTCTATGCGAACATACTGCGCTCCGCTACTTTTTGCCGCCGAAAGTCCAATCTCCGAATCCTCAAATATAATCGTCTCGGAGGGTAGGTAACCCTCAATTTCCATAGCCTTTAAGAAGCAGTCGGGGTGGGGTTTTGGACGCGTTACATCATCACCCGTAATAATGCCATCCACGCCATTCTCAATCCTCAAGTATCGCATTACATTAGTGATGTTATCTACGTGACCTGTAGAGACTATCCATACCTTCGCTCCACCTCTACGCATCATCTGACACCACTCCCATAGTGGTGTGTTTAGCGTAACGGTATCGAAGTAATTTGGATAGAGTTCTATCTTTCGCTTACGCACTTTACACGCCTCTTCCGAAGAGTCAATACCCACCGATTTCATAAACTCCATACAACGCATTCCGAAGAAACGTGCGTTGTACTCCTCCATTGTTAGCTCAACGCCGAACTCCGATAGTGCAGCGATATACGCCCTTGCATTCGCTTCGCGAGTAGCAGCAAGAGTACCATCAAAGTCCAATAAAATAAGCTTTAGTTGAGCCATAGTAATTTGTTGTAAATAAAATCATTGGGTTAATCAAATGACTGCATACTCGACAACGCAATACGTATCATCTGCTGATATTCATCAGGTTCCAATTCGAGGAAGAAATAGTGTACGGGGTCAACGCGCGTATCGTTATAAATCACCTCATAATGAAGGTGGGGAACGAACGAAAGACCACTATTTCCCGAAAGCGCAATGATATCGCCACGCTTAACCTTCTGTCCCTTCTTTACACGTATGTCAAGAAGGTGGCTATACGATGTTTCGTAACCATTTCCGTGGCTAATAGTAACCGCCTTGCCGTGCGATGTATTCTTCTCGGAGAGAGATTTAACAACACCATCTGCAGTAGCGAAAACTGCAGTTCCCTCTGGCACGAGGTAATCAACACCGTGATGCTCACGCATAGTGCGATGGAACGGGTTAATTAAAGGTTTTTTACCCGCCGCAAGAAGGGTAAGTTGCTTATTGTTGACAGGTTGAATTGCTGGCACATAATCTATTGATAATACGCCACTTGAGATATTATACCTCAAGTCCTCATACGAACGTAATATCTCACTCTCCTGTTTAGCAGCGTTTTGCAGTTTTTTATCTAACAACTTCGTAAGCTCATCGTTATCCATCTCTACAAGGCGCTCATACAATACAATACGCTCCTGATTAACATCGGCCGTAAGGTCGTATGGATTCGACTCAAAGAGCTTGCGAAATACATTTTCATCGCGCCTTACGACATTATCCAAAACATAACTTAACGAGTCGTAACGCTCTGACATTCTTTTATATTCAGTGCGCAAATCATCGGTAGAGTGGCGAAGCTTATGCTCCATCGGCAGGTCGATAGTAAGCGAGATAACAACCCACCAGAATACAACCATCGCCACCCACGAAAGGGCGCTAATTACACGTGGCATTATGCGACGCGTATTGATGATTCCTAAATATTTATCTCTAATTGTATTCTTCATACTATCAACTATTTATTCGATGTCTCCTCAAGTTGTTTCATCAAGTCGACATACGCCTCTGGAGACATATCCTTATTGAAGTAATGGATAGGGTTGATGGTCTTATCTCTAAAGCGCACCTCGTAGTGCAAGTGCGAACCCGATGAGACACCCGTATTACCCACCTCGCCAATAACCTGACCACGTGTGACGCTATCACCTGGCGATACGTAGCGCTTCGAAAGGTGGCCATAACGAGTCTTATAACCAAATCCGTGGTTTAGCTCAATAAGTTGTCCATATCCAGTCTGCCATCCCGAACGCGAAACAACAGCGTTACCCGTAGCATACACAGGAGTACCCTTTGGTGCCGATAGGTCAACACCCTCGTGCATCTTCCAATATCCATA
>JAFYRB010000080.1 GCA_017559615.1 Alistipes sp.
GGGTAGTGAGCGCAAGCTCGTGCAAGTTCGAGTCTTGTCCTGGGCACCAAAACGGAAGAGCAATCTTCCGTTTTTTTGTATCTATACGTTTGCGGTGGGGTAGTCGGAGTGTTGGCTATAAACGTCGACGGATACCTATAAAAAGAGAGTGGCGTTCGGCCGTTGCCGAGCGCCACTCTTTGTTGTTTCGCCTCTGCGATTAGAAGCGGAAGCTCTGAATAGCACCAACCTTTACAAGGTCTGAAGCTACAGCCTGAAGAGGCTCAACCTCGTGGTAGGTAACCACACCAGCACGTGGCGCGCCAACCTCCTGGCTCCAGATGCACTCCATTGTAGGCTCTGCAACCTCTGCGATAACCATAGACTTTGCTACAGCCTGTGCCGAGGCGTTGTTCACAGCCTCTACATATCCGCGCAACTCCTCGATATCACCAGCCGATACAGGTGTAACACCCATACGAGCAACCTTAGCCTCGTGACCGTTCTGGTCCTGTGCGTAAGCCACTACGGTCTGCTCCAAATCCCAATCAGCAACGAAGAAGTGGTAAGGCACCTCAAGGCTTGAGAGCTGCTGCCAGTAGCCACGGAACTCCGAGATGATGTAGCGGTCCGAGAGTGCTGCAACGTCGGCATATGGGTCTGTTGAGAGTGCAGCAAAAGCTGCTGTTGCGTTCTCAATGCTGTTCAACTTAACGGCTACGATAGGACGGCCAGCGGTCAAGCTCTTATCGCCGAAGATAGTACCTGCCTCGTGCTCACCGTTGTAAACACCAAGAAGCTCAAGCTCTGGAGTAACGGAACCGATGTTTGTTGTAGTTGCAATAACCTCGCTATATACGCAGCGTGCGAATCTACGTGTCTCGGCGTCGATAGCCAATACGTAGCCGATATAGTCGCGGTTAGGCTCAAGGTTAGCAACGTAGTACTTACCATCGCCATTGCGGTAGTAGTTGTAGAGCTTCTCCTCCAAAGCCTCCCAGAATGTAAGGCTTGGGCTCTGGCCCTCCATAGTCATCTGCACGAGCTGTGCGAGAAGTGAGCTTGAAGCGTCGAGGGCTGCCTGTGGGTCGAAGTTATCAGCGTATGCGATACCTGGCTGGTAGTAGATAGTTGGGTCATCGGCCTTAATCTCAAGGTTGAAGTCATAAGGACCAACCTCCGAAGCTGTGATTGTGAAGTTCGCAGTCATAGGATCGCCCTGCTCCGCAGTCATAAACGATACGTATACAGGAGCCGAGGTGATAGTACCAGGGTTGGTGTCATACTCGCCAGTCTCCTCGTTGATAATTGTGCCGTATGTTGGGTTAGGCTCAAAGCTGAACGCCACGATGAAGTACTCTGTCTCAGCGATGTTCAACTCCACCTTATTCTCGCCTGTGAGGTCAGTAACACCAGTTACAGGGTCGCGATGCTTAAGCTCGGTGTAGTTCTCCCAGTAGTAGATATACTCCGTAACGGCAGCATTAGCGATATCAATAGGCTTCATACTCTTCTTCTGGCTGTCGATATAGCCGATGTAGTAATAGTAGTTAGCGTTAAGGTCCGAAGGTGTGATGCGTACCTCGGCAGAGTAGTGACCGATGTTGAATACGTCGATGTCAAAAGTAAGTGCGCTCTCGGCAGCCTCGCCAGAGTTGTAACGCAACTCCTTCAATGCAGATGTTACAACCGCAGCACCATTGGTGTAGTCTACCGCAGCAGCGAATGTCACATACTTTGTCTTAGGCTGAAGGCCAGAGTCGTTAAGCGTACGCATACCCTTGTGGAAGAGCTTAATGCCAATCTCCTCCTCAGAGAGGTTCTGCTCCTTGAGTGTTGTAATCTCGGTGTTGAGGTAGTTCTGGAAGTACTCCTCCTTTGTCCAGCCATACTCGCCGTCGGCAGATGTGTAGGTCTGATACTCCTCAACAGGCATATTGATAAGGTGCCACAACTGGTTGCTATCCGAAGGCTTTACGGTGATAGCTACGGTTGTGAGGTTTACGTTAGCCTTAAGCTCGAATGTGCAAGTTGAAGGGGTAACCTTATGCTCCTCGGTCTCGAAGAGGTGCTTATACAACTCCGAAGTTGTAGCAAAGTTATTTGCTGCATCTACACCGAATACCAAAAGGTAGTACTTTGTAGCAACGTTGAGGTTCTCAATGCAGTGATTCTCAAGCACACCACGCTTAACCTTCTCTGCCAAGTAAGCCTCGAAAGTTGTGCCGTTAGCCTCGGCGTAGCTTCTCACGTCGTTGTAAATCTTAACGATAACCTCGGCGTTAGAGTCGTAAGACTCTACGGTCTTCGCATCGAGAATAACTACCAAGTAGTCCGCCTCGAGGTTCGAAGGTGTGATGTTGAACGTAGCATCGTTCTTTGAAACACTTACAGTCTCCACCTCGAAGGTTAGCTCCTCGGGAGTAGGAGGTACTGGCTCTGGCTGTGGCTCTGGCTTATCCTCGCAAGCCACAAACGTAAACGTAATGGCCATCATAGCGACCATTAACCATTTGAATGTTCTCATAGATTGATAGTTTAAAATTAGTATTTAGTTTACTTTTTGTCTATGTTTTTCGCTTTGGACAAATTTCTCCGATACAAATGTACGATATTTTATCGTAGTATCAAAAAGTAGTGCATAAAAAATGCCCCGAAAGGTATATTTCCCTTCGGGGCAGTAGGTCTGCGACCACTTCTCTTTATGAATTATCCGATGAGTGCCTCGTATGCAGCAGCATCCAAAAGCTCCTCAACCTCAGCAGGGTTAGACATCTTAATCTTAACCAACCAACCCTCGCCATATGGATCCTTGTTTACGAGTGAAGAGTCAGCCTCAACAGCCTCGTTGAACTCGATAACCTCGCCGCTTACTGGAGAGAAAGCGTCAGATACAGTCTTAACAGCCTCGATAGAGCCGAATACCTCGTTAGCCTCGATGTTCTCACCTACGGTAGGAACGTCAACGAAAACGATGTCACCAAGCTGTGACTGAGCGTAGTCAGTAATACCGATAACGGCAACATCACCCTCTACACGGCACCACTCGTGGTCGTTAGAGTACTTCAAATTAGCAGGTACATTAGCCATAGTAATTCTTTGTATTAAGTAGTTATTGTTTAGTTGTCATAGTTTTGCAACTACAAATATAGATATTTTTTTGCGGTAATGAAAAATTTTTCACGTTTTTTTTCATTTTTGCCCCTTATGTGGCAGTACAAACTCCACCTCCTTGAAGGCATATTCACCTATCGTGCCATCCGTGTGTTGGAGGATTAGGTGTCCCGAAGGACGCACGCCGCGTATCGTAGCTCGGAAATGTTCGCCCGTAGGGTAGGCGTAGGTATGCTCCTCCAAGAGGTGATACATCGTCGCGATGTAACGCTCCTCGATAGCCTCCTTATCGCCATTTTCAAGCGCTGTGTATAGGTTGTTAAGCGCTGATACAAAGTGTGTTAATACCTCCTCGCGGTTGAATGTCGTGCCGCGCTCCAGAGCCATAGACGTAGGGTTTGGAATCTCGGCGGGGAACTCTCGCTGGTTGATGTTCAGGCCGATGCCCACGATGGTGCGCGCGATGCTCTCACCCGAGAGTGAATGCTCTATCAATACCCCCGCAATTTTATTATCCTTGGCATATATATCGTTTGTCCACTTTATGCGACACTCAATGCCGAAGTGGGCAAGCGTATCGACCAGTGCAAGGGCAACAATCTCCGAGAGTCGAAACTGCTCGATAATAGGTAAGAATGAGGGAGTTAGCACGACGGAGAAGGTGATGTTCTCGCCCTCGGTGCTATGCCACGAGTGGCCTCGTTGTCCACGTCCCGAGGTTTGATGCTCCGCCCAGATAACATCCATATGATGATATTGTGGCTCGCGGGCGAGGTCGTTTGTCGATGAAGTGATATCTATATGATAAATCATAGCGCGAATATTTTGCCCAAAGATATGAAAAATCCTCAAAAATGACTAACTTTGCAAGGTTATATATGATATAAGTATGAGAATGTTTCGAGATATATCTTCGATGGTGGCCCTTGTAGCGCTTATGATGGTGGCGTGTGGCGGTGCGCCATCTACGGCAAAGGTCGATGACAGTAACGATAATCGTACGGAGGTTACTCTCGCCCAGGAGTACACCTATCGTGTTGTTGCGGAGTATCCCCACTCGTCGCGTAGCTACACCCAAGGTTTGGAGTATGTGGATGGCGTAATGTGGGAGGGTACAGGACAGTATGGCCGCTCGCACCTTCAGCGCATAGACCTTGCGTCGGGTAGGGTAGATGTCGTTGCGTCGCTACCTAACGATGAGTTTGGCGAGGGTATAACACACTTCCGTGGCGAGATTTATCAGCTTACGTGGGAGTCGCATAAGGCCTATGTCTACGATGCGAAGGGAGCGCCTCTGCGCGAGATAAAGTATCGTGGCGAGGGCTGGGGTATTACCACCGATGGCCAGAGGCTGTATATGTCGGATGGCACCTCGACAATACGTGTTGTAAACCCCGAGGATTTCGCTACCAATGGCTCTATCTGTGTTACGTTGGATGGCCGTCCACTCGATATGCTTAATGAGTTGGAGTGGGTTAATGGTCATATCTGGGCAAATGTCTACCTTACGGATGCTATCGTGGAGATAGACCCTAAGACGGGCGTTGTGGTGGGATATGTCGACCTCCCTGCGTTACGTAGTCTGTTGACGGATAACCCCGAGGCCGAGGCTTTCAATGGCGTAGCCTATAACCCTCAGTCGGGACACTTCTACGTTACGGGTAAGGATTGGAACAAACTATTCGAGATTGAAATTATAAAGTAGCAATATATGGCAAATGTTAAGGAGCGCATCGGGGAGATTCTCGAGCGCCATATCATAGTTAAGGATTCGGCAATTGGCACAACGCTTACGGGCGCACGTCGCGATATTCTTCCCGAGATGGTCGCTATCTCGGAGCCACAGAGGGTTGTGGAGATGTATCGCGCCTCTATCAAGGCGGGTGCTACGTTGCTAACTACCAATACCTTCCTCAGTGACCCGCTGTCGCTACGCTCTTGTGGCGTGGAGGTTACCACCGAGGAGGTTGTGGCGGCTACAATGGCTGCTATCAACGAGACGCGTAAGGAGTGTGAGAAGGAGATTTTCGTGATGGGCTCCATTGGCCCTTCAACACGTAATATCTCGCTTGCCGTAGACCTTACCGAGGAGGAACTTCGTGAGTCGTATCGCCGTCTTATCGTGGCTCTCGACAAGGAGGGTGTTGATATCTTCCTTATCGAAAGCATCACCGATGTGCGTAATGCGGAGATTGCCGCAGAGGTATGCCGCGAGGTGGCTGCGGAGCGCCCTATTATCTTCTCTGCTACGTTGTCGAAGATTGGAGGCCTGCTCTCGTCGGGTCGCTCGGTAGAGAAGTATGTCGAGGATGTTGCGAAGTTCGAGCCTCTGGCTATCGGCTTCAACTGCTCGTATGGTGTTAAGAATGTGGTAGATAACCTCGAACTCTTGACTCGCTATACGTCGCTTCCAACGTACGTCGCCCCATCGGCAGGTATCCCTGATGCGAAGGGTAAGTATCCCGAGACGGTGAAGAAACATACCGAGACACTACGTGCGGCTGCCGAGCGAGGTCTGTTGAGTATCGTCGGCGGTTGCTGTGGCACTACGGCGGAGTACACACGTAGCATCGCGCAGATGGCACGCCACTATAAACCTCGCAAATAGCGGATTATGAATAGCATAGAATTTCGTAGACATATCCACCAGCATCCCGAACTATCGTTCCAGGAGCATAAGACGCAGGCCTTTATCCTCTCGGCTCTCGAGAAGGAGGGTATTGCGTGTCGCGCGATTGCGGGTACGGGAGTCTTGGCAAAGGTCGAGGGTGCGAAGGGTAACCTGAAGCGTGCCGTTGTGCTTCGTGCCGACATCGACGCACTCCCTATCGAGGAACAGAATGAGGTGGAGTATCGCTCACAGCATAAGGGTGTTATGCACGCCTGTGGCCACGATATGCACGCTGCAATGCTCTATGGGGTGTTGAGCCGCCTAAATCGTGAGCGCAATTTTGAGGGTACGTTATTCGCAATCTTCCAGCCTGGTGAGGAGCTAAACCCTGGCGGCGCTTCGTTGGTGTTGCAGGAGAATCCCTTTGAGGGCTATGATGTTGCGGCGGTTATAGGTCAGCACGTTGATGCTCGCCTTGGCGTTGGCGAGGTTGGCATCTGCCCTGGAGTCTTTATGGCGTCGAACGATGAGTTACGCTTCTATGTCAGTGGTCGTGGTGGTCACGCAGCACGTAGGGCGGATATAAACGATACGGTTACGGCGATGGCAGATATGGTGGTACGCACCACATCGCTCAATAACCCTGATTCGGTGGTCTCCATAGGTAAGGTCATTGCCGAGGGTGCTACGAATGTCATACCTTCGGAGGTCTATGCCGAGGGTACTATGCGCACCTTTGCCCGCGAGGAGAGGGAGCGTATCTACTCGCTCTTGGATGCTAATGCCCGCGCGGTGGAGCAGAAGTATGGCGTTGAGGTAAGGGTAGATATCAGCCGTGGCTATCCAAGCGTTAATAATGATATTATGCTCGCCTATGAGGCTATGATTGTGGCACAGGACGAGGGCGTTGTGATAAAGGAGATGGGACGTATCCCTATGGCCGAGGATTTCGGTTACTATACGGAGCGTTACCCTTCGTTGTTCTATCGTCTCGGTGTTGGTGAGGCCTCGGGAGGTTCGCACACGGCGACATTCCTGCCCGACGAGCGAGCTATGGAGTATGGAGAGAGGATGATGTGGCGTATGGCGTTGCACATCTTGAATAAGTAGAAGAAATGGGAAAGAAAAAGAATAAAAGGGGAAACAACCGCGATGAGCGTGCTTCGTTCATCGTAGATATGTTTAGGGAGTTTCCCGATAATAAGTTTTCGCTGAAGCATCTCGCCGCAGCCTCGGGAGGTGCCGATAGGGATGGTCGTACTATGACCTTTGCCATCGTGCGCCAGCTCGTTGAGGATGGCTTTGTGGAGGAGGTGGCACGTAGCAAGTATCGCCTGTCGCGCTCGGCAATGCCACGTTATGCGGGTGTTGTAACCTCTATTACACCTTCGGCACTCTACGTTGCTGTGGAGGCGCTGGAGAGCGATGTCTTTGTGGCACGTCGCAATGGCTTTGGCGCGTTGGATGGCGATAGCGTGGAGTTAGTCGTAGCACGCCGCTCACGTGATGGCGAGTTGGAGGGTACTATCGTTGCAATTACGGAGCGAAGCACGAAGCCATATATCGGCACTGCACAGGTAACCTCGAATGCTATCTTTGTAACGCCCGATAGCCGCCGTCTGGCAACCGATATATACCTTGAGCGTAAGCGCTATCCGAAGGTTGAGGATGGCGATAAAATCTTGGTACGCGTTACCGATTGGACTGAGGGCGATAGATTGCCCGTGGGTGAACTTGTCGAGATTCTCGGTAAGGCGGGAGATAACGATACGGAGATGCACGCCATCCTTGCGGAGTTCGACCTTCCATATCGCTTCGAGGAGGATGTACTTCGTGCTGCGGAGCGTATCCCAGGAGAGATTACCCAGGAGGAGATTGCCCGCCGTAGAGATATGCGTGATAGGGTAACCTTCACGATAGACCCTGCCGATGCGAAGGATTTCGATGATGCACTCTCGATTGTGGAGATTAAGCAGGGAGTATGGGAGATTGGTGTGCATATCGCCGATGTTACGCACTACGTAACCCCAGGTTCGGTGGTCGATAACGAGGCTTTGGAGCGTGCTACGTCGGTATATCTTGTCGACCGCACGGTGCCTATGCTTCCCGAGAGGTTGTGTAACGATCTTTGTTCGCTACGCCCTAACGAGGATAAGCTCTGCTTTTCGGCCGTATTTACTATGAACGAGAATGCCGAGATTTTGGAGGAGTGGTTTGGTCGTACGGTTATCCACTCCGACCGTCGATTTGCATACGAGGAGGCGCAGGAGGTTATCGAAACGGGACTTGGAGATTACAATAGCGAGATTATCATCCTTCATACCCTTGCGCAGCAGCTTCGTGCGGCGCGTTTTAAGAGTGGTGCTATCGCCTTTGCACGTGACGAGGTACGCTTCCTCCTCGACGAGAAGGGACGTCCTACGGGTGTCTATACAAAGCAGCAGAAGGAGTCGAACCAACTTATCGAGGAGTTTATGCTCCTTGCCAATCGCCGTGTTGCGGAGTATTGTGCATATCGTATGTCTAATGGCCGTAAGGTTGCGCGCCCTATGGTCTTCCGTGTCCACGATGAGCCTTCGGAGGAGAAGCTCTCGCGCTTTAGGGAGTTTGCCTTGCGCTTTGGTCACTACTTCAAGGCCTCGAAGGGACGTGCCGTAGCGAAGGAGATGAACAAACTTCTAAATACGATTTCGGGCAGTGCTGAGTCGAATGCCATCACCACGCTTGCCGTACGCAGTATGGCAAAGGCGGTGTATACAACCGATAACATTGGCCATTACGGCTTGGCATTCCCTTACTACACACACTTCACGTCGCCTATCCGCCGTTACCCCGATATGATGGTGCATCGCCTCTTGGCGTCATACCTTGCGGGCGATAAGCGTGCCGATAAGACACTCCTTGAGCAGCAGTGCGTACACTCTACCGAGCGCGAGATTTTAGCCTCGGAGGCCGAGCGCGCAAGCATCAAGTATAAGATGGCGGAGTTTATGAAGGACCACATTGGCGAGGAGTTCTCGGGTACGGTGTCGGGAATGACCGAGTGGGGTATCTACGTGGAGTTGGACGAGACGCACGTCGAGGGTATGGCCTTCTTGCGCGATATCTCGGACGACGACTACTTCCGCTTCGATGAGGCACGCTACGAGGTTGTGGGACGCAACTCGGGCATTACGCTAACACTCGGAAGCCCTGTGCGTGTGAAGGTTAAGCGTGTGGATATGAACCGCCGTACGCTCGACTTCCAGTTATTATTGAACAAACGTTAAGCTATGACAATAGAGGAGATATTGGAGAAGGCTCTTGAACGTGAGCCTTTAACTCGCGAGGAGGTGTATAAGCTCTACGATGAGGCTCCGTTGCAGTTGCTCGCGGGCGTTGCCGATACTATTCGCCGCAGCGTGGTGCGCGACCCTAACGTGGTTACGTGGCAGATAGACCGTAATGTAAATATCACAAACGTCTGCAAATCAGGATGTAAGTTCTGTAATTTTCACTGCAAGCCACATCAGGAGGAGAGGGCATATATCACCACAATGGCGGAGTATCGCAAGAAGATTGATGAGGCTTTGGCATTGGGAGCTGACCAGCTACTACTTCAGGGAGGACTACACCCACGCCTCGGCATAGATTTCTATGAGAAGCTCTTCTCGCAGCTCAAGAAGGAGTATCCTACGTTGCGCCTCAATGCTCTTGGCGCTCCCGAGGTGGCGCATATAGCCACCATCAGTGGTATCTCTACACGTGAGACATTGGAGCGTCTGCGTGCTGCGGGACTTGACACGTTGCCAGGTGCTGGTGCGGAGATTCTCTCGGAGCGTGTGCGTAAGATTATCTCACCTGCGAAGCCTTCGGCCCACGATTGGGTGAAGGTTATGCACGAGGCACACCTCTTGGGTATCCCTACTACGGCAACGATGATGTATGGCCACGTGGAGAGTGCGCACGAGCGTATGGACCACCTTATCGCTATCCGCGACCTTCAGGCGCATAAGCCCGAGGGCTCACGAGGCTTCACGGCCTTTATTCCGTGGGTATTCTGCCCTACGGGTACGCAGCTCGAGAAGGAGGGCATCGCACCACGTTTCTCGCCTACGGAGTATCTGCGTATCGTGGCTATGAGCCGTATTGTGTTGAATAACATCGACAACATTCAGGCATCGTGGCTCACTGTGGGTAAGGAGGTTGCCGAGATTGCTCTTAAGAGTGGCGCAAATGATATGGGCTCGATTATGATTGAGGAGAATGTGGTATCGTCTGCGGGTGCTACAACGCGCTTCGATAAGGAGGCTATGCAGGCTACTATTCGCCGTGCGGGCTTCACACCACGACTTCGTAATCAGCTCTATGAGTATCGCGATTAGCGGGTAATTGGGCGTAAAAAGTAAGGGTGTCTTTCATCGCGAAAGACACCCTTATCTATTTGTTGCTCTTCGATTTATAGCAATTCCTCTGTGTCGATGGTAGACACCTCCTCTACGATACGTAGCTCACGGCCCAACTGCAACTTATTTGCAAGGATGATAATCTCGTTCTTATGCTCCATCTCTGCGATTTCAGCCTCCTTGCTCATAATCTCCTCCTCCATCTTGCCAATCTCGTTGAGCATCTCCTGTGGATATCCCTCCTCGATAATCTTCTCGGCATACTCCTCCTTGGCAACTACGAGGAGCTCCAACTCCGCGCGCATATTCTCAATCAAGATCTTGTTCTCGGCGAGTTTCTTAAGCTCCTCTGCCTCGTCGCCAAGTGCTACGGTCCACGCTGCGTTGAGGTCGCTGATTGTGGTGTTTAGTGTAGTCTGCTGCTCGTTGAGGTAATCCTCCTCGGCACGGAAGGCTGCACGACGCTCACCCGCCTCGTCCAAGATAGGCTCATACAACGATTTGAAATACAATGCCTTGGCGCCGCTGTAACTCTTGCGGTAGGCAATCTCATACTGCGATGCAAGACGCTCCACCTCGCGAAGGTCTGCCTCGGTGTGTACGGTCTCGGCGAGGTGCGCAAGGTGCTGCGCATCCTTCTCTGGTGTAGTGAGGTGTACGCGCGACTCGCAACGTGTGCCGAGAAGCAAACCTACTACAAAAAGTGTATAGATGGTGGCGAGTATCGCCTTCTGCTTTCTATTGTTCTTCATAGTTGTAGTTCGGTTTAGTCGTTAAGTATTGCGTTACACTCCTCGAGGAAAATAAGGTATGACTCGCCGCCAATTTGTGTACGGAATGCCTCCTCGTATGCCTTCAACTTATCTGCCGCAGCGCGGAACTCCTCGTATGAGGTAGCCTCCTTAACCGCCGTAGCAAGCTCATAGCTGAGATTGTAAGCCTCGTTAAGGTGGTTCTGCTCGTCGATTTTAATCTCGCTCTTGCCACCGCCACACGCCATAAGGGCAAGTGCGCAACCAAGAATGATACTCTTTTTCATCTTTTATAACAAATTTATGGGTTACTCTACATATACAACCAAGCCCTTAAGGTACTCACCCTCTGGATGATAGATGTTGATAGGGTGGTCGGCAGGCTGTGTTAGCTGACCTATGATACGCACCTTACGGCGTGCAATTGCCGCAGCCGTAAATATCGTTGTGCGGAAGAGGTCGCGGCTTACGGCCTGTGAGCAGGAGAAGGTGAAGAGAATACCTCCTGGGCGAATCTTCTCCAACGCACGTGCGTTAATCTTCTTATATCCCTGCAAGGCGTTACCCAACACCTTATGGTGCTTTGCGAAGGCTGGTGGGTCGAGGATGATAAGGTCGTAGTCCGAATCAATATCCTTCAAGTACTCCACAGCGTTGCAAGCGATAGCCTTATGTGGTGCCTCGGCTCCGAAGTTGAGTGTCACGTTCTCCTCGGCAAGCTTCACAGCACGCTCCGAGAGGTCAATAGACACCACCTCCGTAGCACCACCCGCCATAGCCGCCACCGAGAAACCACCCGTATAGCAGAAGGTGTTCAACACTTTGCGTCCCTTCGAGTACTGACGCACCAAGTCGCGGTTTACACGCTGGTCGATGAAGAAACCTGTCTTCTGGCCCTCCTCCCAGTTAACCTTGAACTTTAGGCCATTCTCCAAAACTACCATATCGCGTGATGAGCTACGGCCCCAAAGGTAGCCGTCGATAGCTCCGAGGTCGGCCTTGAACGGCAACGTCTGTGAACTCTTGTCGTAGATAGCCTCCAGCTTGTCGCCATACGCCTCGCGCAACGCCTCGGTGATGTTGGCGCGCGAGTAGTACATACCCACAGAGTGGCACTGCACAACTGCCGTACGCTCATATACGTCAATCACAAGACCTGGCAAGAGGTCGCCCTCGCCGTGTACCAAGCGGTAGCACGTAGTCTCCTTATTCTCGCTCAATCCCAATGCCTTACGAATGTTCAGCGCCTCGGCAATGCGGCGATTCCACCACGCTTGGTCAATCTCCTCCTTCTCGAACGTGAGGACACGTACGGCGATAGAGCCTATCTGCCAATGTCCGCGTGCGATGAACTCTCCCTGCTTGGTTACAACATCTACGATATCTCCCTCCTTGAGAGGCTCCAACCCCTCCGAGATACGCTCTATAGCTCCCGAGAATACCCAGGGATGACAACGCTGTAACGACTCCTCCTTGCCACGACGTAGGTGGGCTATGTTTATATTTTTAGCCATAGATATATGGTTTTGTTTTACTCTTTCGGTGTTGTGTGTGTGGTGCTGCGATGACGCTTGCGGCGACGCTTATGTGGCTGTGGCACTGCGGTTTGCATCGTAGGCATCACGGAGATAATATGCAGTGGCTCGCTCTTTGGCTCCACCCTCTGAAGTTCGTTGAGAATCTCGACGCATACCCACGCATCTGTCGCGGCATACTCTCGCTGCTGCTCGGTGAGCGTCTCGGCCTCCCAGTTACTCAACCTCTGCGCCTTCGACACCCGTCTATTCAGCACAATAGAGGCCAACTTACGCAAGCTCTTCTCCTCGATTCCCCATCTCGAAGCCTCGACCTGAAGGTCCACAAATCCATCGGCGTGGAAGTTACGTAGGGCGTGCAACGCACGGATATCGCCCGTAACATCGGCACCCACCTTGAGAATCTGGCGCGAGCCGAGAATCTTCAGGATGCGGTTATCGAGTCTTACGTGCGAGAGACGGAAGAGGTAGCAGGTGTCGGGTGTTGAGAGCTGCAATAGTCCCACCTTATACGACACTCCTGCGCGGAACGAAGGGCGGGTTTCGGTGTCGAAACCAATGATAGCGTGGCGCTTGAGGTCGTCACACGCCGCCTCAATCTGCTCTGGCTTATCCACAATAACAATGCTTCCCTCGAAGCGTGCTACGGGGAGTGCTGCCACAGTATCGTTATCTATCGTACTTCGAAACGCCATTCTTTGAAAATGATTCCTGCGAGATGTTTACTCTAAAATATCCGCCAAAGTTACTTAATAATTTTCACTTTTCCACTCTCGGAAATCGAAATTTTTCCTTCGCGGAGCATTTTATCTATCTCGTGGACTATCGTCTGGTCGTCAGCGGGGATGTTAGCAACTATATCTTTAACGCTTAATGCGCTGATTCTTAGCATCTTTAATATCTGCTCGGCGATATGCGCGGTGCTATTCTGCTGTGTGCCACGTTTTGCGCGACATATATCACATACACCACAAGGCTTACACTCCTTCGTGCCGAAGTACTCCTCTATGATGTTGCTACGACACTTATCCATAGACTCAACATAGCGTAGCATATTTGTAAATCGCTCAAGGGCAAGGTTGTAGCGATGGTGGTAGGTCTCGGGTGCTATGAATACATCGGAGGTTGCAAGGCGCTCCGAGTTGAAGTAAATCATCGGAGAGTGCGATGCGGGGATATAACGTATGACGTGCATACGCCATAGCATCTTCAACAGCTCGTGAACACGCATTGGCGATAGCTCCGTAGCGGCAGCGATACTCAACTCGTCGATAGAGCGGAAGTGAGTGAAGACACCGTTGTAGAGGCGCAAGATGGCATATAGCATCTTGTCCATATCGTTACCTCCGGCGTTGAGTTTGTAGAGTGCATCGCGGCTGCAGCAAAACATAAGCTTCGCGGGGTTATCCTGCTCGTCGAGCAGCGTTATTAAGTTGTTCTGCTCCAGAATCTTAAGCGCGTGGGTGACGTTTGTCGACGAGAGGTTTGCCTTGTGGCAGAAGTCGTAGATGTTGAAGAGAAACGAAGCCCCCTCGCCATCGCCCACAGCCACCTGAAGATAGTTGCAGATTAGCTCATAGATGCGCTTGATATTTGGTATTGGCGGGAACTCCGCCTTGAAGAGCCTCTCGACACGCTCCTTATCCTCGGGGCCGAGCAGAAGTACGGCGTAGCTACGCAATCCATCACGTCCCGCACGTCCCGCCTCCTGATAGTAAGCCTCCAGCGAGTCGCAGAGGTGGTAGTGTACCACAAAGCGCACATCAGCCTTGTCGATACCCATACCGAAGGCGTTGGTAGCCACGATGATACGCACCTTACCCTGTTGCCAATCATCCTGACGTAGGTTGCGCTCCATAGCTGGCAATCCTGCGTGGTAGAAGCTGGCGCTGTAACCCTCACTTTGTAGCTGCTCGGCAAGCTGCTCACACGCCTCACGAGTACGGGCATAGATGATTCCCGAGCCTGGAACGTTGTCGATAATTCGCAGTAGGTGGTAGAACTTATCTTCGACCTCTCGAACTACGAACGAGAGGTTTGGACGGGCGAAACTTGTGCGTAGGATATGTGGCTCGCGAAAGCCAAGATGATACATAATATCCTTTGCTACGATATCTGTTGCTGAGGCAGTTAGAGCAAGGATAGTTGCGTTAGGAGCATATTGACGTAGCTCCGCGATACGTAGGTACGAGGGGCGGAAGTCGTAGCCCCACTGCGAGATACAGTGAGCCTCATCAACGGCGATAAGGCTGATGTTCATACTTCGCAGACGTACCCTGAAGGCCTCGGTTGCCAGACGCTCTGGGGCGATGTAGAGGAGCTTCACGTCGCCATACGTGCAGTTGTCGAGAGCTATTTCGATGCGTCGTGGGTCCATACCCGAGTGTACGGCAACGGCAGCGATATCGCGTTTGCGGAGTTGGTCCACCTGGTCCTTCATCAGCGCGATAAGGGGTGTTACGACAATCGTAAGTCCCTCAAACATAAGGGCTGGCACCTGATAGGTGAGCGACTTACCGCCTCCCGTAGGCATAAGTGCCAACGTATCTCGCCCCGCAAGCACCGAGGCTATGATATCACCCTGCACAGGGCGGAAACTCTCGTAGCCCCACTTTTGGCGGAGGATATCCTCGGCGGAGGTTGTGGTATGGATGTCGTTCTCTATCATAGTGCAAAGTTACAATTTTTTGTACTCTTTTCATATTCTGTGGAATTTTTTTCTTATCTTTGCCGCGTAACTTATTTACTATAAGTTAATACCCCGCACCCGCCACGGTGGCAGAGTGATAAATGTGAGGGGGAGGAATGGGAGTAAGTAAGGCGAGGTAGGATAGTTTATGGCAAGACGTAGGGCTTTATATTCGTTTGTTATGGTGACAATTTATGTTGTTGCCACGATGCTCTCATCTTTGTCGTTGCTTCTCTGCGAGCATCACCATCCCCACCACCCACATCACCACGCGGAGTGTCATCACGAGGGTTGCAACTGCGAGAATGAGGTCACTATTGGCCCTGATTGTTGCGACCATCATCACCCTATACTTGGCGATAATCACACCGATTATATCGACTCGTCGCATCGTAGCGACTCCCGAGCATCACACGCTGTGGCGCTTATGCTGCTGCCTGTGGTGGTGGATAATATCTCGGGCGAGCAGGCTCTCGATATCTATACCGCCTCATTGGAGCGGAGTGTCTTGGATTTCGCGCTGCCCGATGTTGCGTATCTATCGTCGGCGGGACTTCGCGCACCTCCTACGTTGGCTTAACTATCTCGGTGTGAGGTAGTTCCTTTTGGCATCTATATGCGGAAGGAGTAGTTAATTTGAGTTAAAATTAAAGCCAAAACAGAAAAATGAAAAAATCTATATTTCTATTAGTTGCAATGTTGTGCCTTCCGATGATGGTTATGGCGCAGCGTACTTTGTCGGGTAAGATTACCGACGCGAATAATGGTCAGCCACTCATCGGTGCGACACTCTATTGGAAGAATACCACTGCGGGCGCTACATCTACAACGGATGGTAGCTACTCCATTAAGCGAGTTTCGGGCTTCGATACGATTGTTGTCGACTACCTCGGCTACGATATCGTAGAGATGGAGGTGGCAAAGGAGGTTGCGACCCTCGATATCGAGTTGCACCCTTCGGCGGTGGATATCGACGAGGTTGTTGTCGAGGGACAGCAGCGTGGTAACTATGCCAAGAGTAGCGGTATCACACGTGACGAGCAGATTTCCTTCGCGGGATTGTGTAAGATGGCTTGCTGCTCGTTGGCCGAGTCGTTCGAGAACTCGGCATCTGTAACCGTAGGTTATAGCGATGCTATCTCTGGCGCACGACAGATTAAGATGCTCGGCTTGGCGGGTACCTACACACAGATTTTGGACGAAAATCGCCCTATTATGCAGGGTGCGGGTGCTACCTATGGCCTTAGCTACACGCCAGGTATGTGGCTCAACTCTATTCAGGTATCGAAGGGTGTTGCATCGGTTACTGCGGGCCACGAGGCTATCACCGGTCAGATTAACCTCGAGCATCGTAAGCCTACCGACGACGAGCGTTTCTTCCTTAACCTCTACTTCGACTCGGAGCTTCGTCCCGAGATTAACGTGTCGTCGGCTATTCCTTTGACCAAAGATAAGAGCCTCTCAACGGTGATTATGGCACACGGCTCGTTGGATACCTCGCACCACGATATGAACAAGGATGGCTTCGCGGATATGCCTAAGGCCAACCAGATTAACGTGGCTAATAAGTGGTTGTGGCAGAATGCTGGTGGCGTGCAGCTTCGTTGGGGTTGGAAGGTGGTGAACGAGAACCGCCTCGGTGGTCAGATGTCATACTCGAAGAGCCTCTACGATGAGATGATGACTAACCCTCTCGCAACGCCTTATGGCTCGCAGATTCATAACCGCAATATCAACGCATACGTAAAGCTCGGTATCCCTGTTGGTTATGAGCGTACGTTTACGGGTGACCCCGCGGATGCTGTGCAGAATAACGTGGCGATGATTCTCGACTATGATAACTACCTTACTGACTCCTATTTCGGTGTGAATAAGGTGGATGTTATGGAGGATGCCTTCCGCTTTAATGCCACCTATGCACACTACTTCACGCAGCGCTCGTCGCTCAATGCTGGAGCCTCGGCATACGTGCGTCTTATGGATAACAACTACCTCCAGCAGAGCGCTTCGGAGAGTGGTATAGAGCCTATGTGGAGCGTAAAGGGTAAGTCGATGCTTGCCGAGCCAGGTGTTTTTGCCGAGTACACCTATAACATCGAGGAGAAGTTCTCGTTGGTTGTTGGTGTTCGTGGCGACTACTCGATGGTCGATGGCGACTACTACTACGATGCTGAACCACAGTTGTTACTCACACCTCGCTCGCATATCAAGTGGAATATCACACCACGCACAACGTTGCGTGCCTCGGCAGGTATGGGTTACCGCCGTCAGAACCTCGTGACGGATAACGTATGGATGATGACAACATCGCGTAACATCCTCTATGGCAACCTTACCAACGATATGGAGACCGCTGCAACGTTTGGTGGTAGCCTCTCGCAGACCTTCCGCCTCGCGGGTGACGACCAGGCAACCATCAGTGTAGACTACTTCCGCACGCAGTTCTTCAACACTATGGTTTTCGACCAGGAGACAGCCGATAACACCATACTTATATATAATACAACGGGTAAGTCCTATACCGATAACTTCCAGGTGGACTTCAACTGGACGCCATTCCGAGGCTTCGACCTCTTTGCAACGTTCCGCTATACCAACGCCAAGATGACTCTCGAGCGTGATGGCGAGGAGTATCTCGTGGAGCGTCCGCTAACATCGCGCTATAAGGGCCTTATCAACATCCAGTATGCCGTGCAGCGTTGGGTATTCGACGTTACAGCGCAGCTCAATGGCCCTGTACGCCTTCCAGAGCTTGGTGGTGACTTGGTAAAGGCACAGACAAACCCTACGTTGTCACCTTCATACCCTATGTTCTTTGCGCAGGTAAGCTACAAGATGAGTAACCTTACCTTGTATCTCGGTTGCGAGAATATTGCGAACTATTTGCAGGGTGTTGATGGTAACGGTAACTTGCCAATCGTGGGTGGTAATGCTCCTTATGCCGAGGGCTTCAACTCTTCGCAGGTGTGGGGACCACTTATGGGTAGAAAGTTCTATATTGGCTTGCGCCTCAATATATACTAAACAATAAAATATATAACCGATACGTTAATTATATAAAACCTATAAATTATGAAGAAGATTGTATTGATGTGTCTTGTAGCACTTTTCGGAATTGGAATGGCTAACGCTCAGGAGCCTAAGAGCGCAGCAAAGAAGAGCGTAACTGTAGAGTTCGTAACAGATATCGACTGCGCTGGTTGTGCAAAGAAGGTTACTAACACTATCCCTTATGAGAAGGGTGTTAAGGATGTTAAGGTTGACGTTCCTACAAAGA
>JAFYRB010000081.1 GCA_017559615.1 Alistipes sp.
ATCGAGTTTGATAGGCATTCCTGAAGCAAACTTAACCTTATACATTACGAAGTTGAGTTTTCCGTCGTAAATCTCATAGTCTACCTCAACATCCTCCTGTGTATAGAACGTGTCATCATTCTGGTCAACGGTCATAGTGCCAATGTAGCACTCCTTCTCTACTGGGTTTTTGGGGAGATTGTTGTGCTCGCCATTTTCGCAACTTGCAAACATCACAACCATAGCGAAAAGGCTAAATAATAGAGAAACTCTTTTCATATCTTTATATTTTTTTAAGTATTTATATATTTACTGAAACTCTTACACCCAACTGCAGTGGCTTGCCTTTCGAGAAGAACTCCTTGCCAACAGACTTAAAGTAGAAGACGTTGTAGTCGCTATTCGAGAGGTTTCTGCCCCATAGCGAGAGTGTGCAGTGGCTCATACGTAGCATCAGCTGTGCGCCGAGGAGCGAGTAGAAACCCTGACGTAGTGAGTTCGACTCATTCCAATATATGCTACCAATGCCACGCCAATCTGCCGCAATGCTTATCTGCTGAAGGTGCTTGTTGTGAATGCCCCACGTGTAGCTCGCCATCACTGCTGTGGTGTTCTGCGGAGCGTAGGGTAGGTAGTTTCCCGCATAGTTTGCCGTGCCATCATCATAGTCGCGGAAACGTGCATTGGTATATCCATAATCAGCACGGATGTTTAGCCCCTCATACGCATACTCCGCCGAAAGCTCCACGCCAAAGCTACGTGCGCGTGCTGCGTTGGACATCATACGTCCTGTGTTATTACCCTGTGGAAGTACGGTCACCTGCTGGTCGAAGCACTCAATCCAGAAGAGTGAAGCGTCGAGCGTTAGTGACTTTATGGGCTTTAGATGTGTGCCCACCTCAAAGTTCCAACTCGTCTCGGGCTTGTATTTTGTTGCCGATGCTGAGTCGTATGTCGCAGTACCCACACCATCAAGTGCCACACCTAAGGCCTCCATCATATCGTTCATCATCTGCACTTGGAGGATGTCCGAGAATATCTGCGTGTTGTAGCCGCCACTCTTATAACCACGTGTTATCGTAGCGTAGATATTACCCTTGTAGAGGTTGTACTCCACCGCAATCTTCGGAAGTATCTCGAAGAAATGTTGCCTCTCCGTACCCTTAAAGTCGCTACGCAAATCTTTGTAGTCACTCATCGTAAGGTCGAAGCGATAGGGTACCGTAGCGTGTGAGTGGTAGCGCATCGAGGTCTGCTCATAGTCGAAGCGTATGCCCGCGGTAATGCGCCAATCTCCTACGTCATATGATGACTGATGATATAGCGCAGCGCCCGTCGTAGGGATACGAAAGTCGCTTGCGATAACAAAGTTATCCACCCCGAACAACATATTATTATTAGGGAAAACCGTATGGAGACC
Organism: Alistipes sp.; assembly: GCA_017559615.1. Next base: position 1,400 of record JAFYRB010000081.1, read on the forward strand.
ATTGTTTATGTTGCCGAGTATCAGTTCGTTAATGCCATCCTCCTTAAATGTTACTGGAGATGACATATCGAGCAACTTGCCAAAGATAAATGCTCCCGAGAGCCACTGATAGCTCTGCCTATTGTTGGCATTGCGGATGACAATCTCCTCGGTTAGCGAATGCTCCCTCTGCATCTGCTGCATCGTGAACATCGATTTTGTGGAGAAGTCCTGGTCGAGAGTCATACAATCGTCGAGATACTGATAACTCGTTATGCTCGACACCGAGATTTTATCATTGTGGTAACGTGCCACGAAGCCTTCGTTTATCGTAAGACGCTCATAACCCGAAGGATCGTTGCAATTCACTGCATTGGTGATGCCCGTCGTGGGGGTGTAGTTGTGGTAGGCATAACCACCCTCGTTTGTATATCCCACCGAGAGGCTATTGTCGAAATCCCATAGGCCCTTATGTCCCAACAACCTCACTCGCATCGAGCCACTATTGCCGCTGTCGCAAATCTCGTCGGTGTACTCGTTTATGAAGTGACCGCCATTGTGGTTGAAACCCGCAGCAATGGAGATTCCAAAGTTATCCGTAGGGCGAGCATAATATCCCACCGAAGCACGTGCCGACGTCGCTGTAGAGTACTCCGCCATAGCACGTACACCCTGCCACACCATAGGCGATAGGGTTGTGATGTTCATCACGCCCCCCGAGGTGTTACGGCCATAGAGCGTACCCTGTGGACCACGCAGAAGCTCCACGCGGCGTATGTCGTAGAAATCAAAATCGAACGCGTTCTTGTTCATCAGCGGCACATTGTCGAGCGTGATGCCAAGCACAGGCTGGTCGATGCGCGAACCGAAACCACGAACATAGATAGATGATGTTATGGATGAGCCGTAGTCGGGTTGATAGAAGTTTGGTGCTATTGCAGTTAGCTCCTTAACGGAAGATACTCCACGCTCCTCAAGTTTTAGCATCGTCATAGAGGTGGTGGATATGGGCGTAGCGCGTCTATCGCTACTCTTGATAGCTGCCGTAATCTCCACCTGCTCGATATCTCGGTGGAGGGTGTCTACGGGCATCTCGGCAGTTGCAGTGGCGGCCGAGAGGAGTAGAAATAATGTCGCTATATAGATATATTTTTTCACGTCTGCAAAGATACACCAACCGCATAAAACCTGCAACTATAATTTATTATAGTAAGCGGGCAAAAGGAAAAGGGCCACCGAGTAATCAGCAGCCCTAAGGTTCATATAATCGCAATAGGATTACTTCTGAAGTGGCATCTTATCCAAGCGACGCTGGTGACGACCACCCTCGAACTCTGTCTCAAGCCAGATGTTAAGCATCTCGAGAGCCTCATCGTTAGTGATGAAACGTGCTGGCATAGCCAAAACGTTAGAGTTGTTGTGCTGACGTGAGAGCTTTGCAATCTCAGGAATCCAGCAGAGAGCAGCGCGAACGCTCTGGTGCTTGTTCAAAGTCATAGAGATACCCTCGCCAGAGCCGCAGAGAGCAACACCGCGCTCCAACTCGCCATTGTCGATAGCCTCGCCAAGAGCGTGTGCGAAATCAGGGTAGTCGCAAGACTCCTCAGAGTATGTACCGAAGTCCTTAACCTCGAAACCCTTTGTTGAGAGGTAACCTACCAAAAACTCCTTAAGGTCGTATGCTGCGTGGTCGCAAGCAATACCAATTTTCTTGTCCATTTCGTATAAAATTTTTTGGGTTGAATGTTTACTCCTTTGATGCACGCTTACGGTCTACCTCCGAGAGGAGAATCTTACGAAGACGCATAGACTTTGGTGTAATCTCTACGTACTCATCCTCGCGGATATACTCCAATGCCTCCTCCAACGAGAAGATTACAGGAGGTGCGATTGAGGTCTTCTCATCCGAACCTGATGCACGCATATTTGTAAGCTGCTTAGCCTTTGTTACGTTTACGGTGATATCGTTCTGACGCGTATGCTCACCAATCACCTGACCACAGTAGACCTGCTCCATAGGCGAGATGAAGAACTTTCCACGGTCCTGAAGCTTGTCGATAGAGTAGGCGTATGCCGTACCTGTCTCCGAGGCGATGATAGCACCTACAGAGCGGCTCTCAATCTCACCCATCCAAGGCTCGAAGTCCTTTAGGCGGTGTGTCATAATAGCCTCACCTGCCGTAGCGGTAATCATCGACGAGCGAAGACCGATGATGCCTCGTGAAGGGATAAGGAACTCAAGACGAGTACGCTCGTTTGCCGACTCCATATTCACAAGCTGGCCCTTGCGGCGTGTGGTAAGCTCAATAACCGTACCTGCGCAATCATCAGGGCAGTCTACCGTCATCTCCTCCACAGGCTCGCACTTTACGCCATCAATCATCTTTGTGATAACCTTTGGCTGACCTACCTGAAGCTCATAGCCCTCGCGGCGCATAGTCTCGATAAGTACCGAGAGGTGCAACACACCACGACCATAGACCATAAACGAATCGGCATTCTCGCCTGGCTCAACACGCAATGCGAGGTTCTTCTCCAACTCGCGGTCGAGACGATCTTTGATATGACGTGATGTCACGAACTTACCATCCTTACCGAAGAAAGGAGAGTTGTTGATGGTAAAGAGCATCGACATCGTAGGCTCATCAATAGCAATAGGAGGCAGTGGCTCAGGGTTTGTGAAGTCGCAGATTGTATCGCCAATCTCGAAGCCCTCGATACCCACCAAGGCGCAAATCTCACCGCACTCCACGCGCTCTGCCTTTGCCTTACCAAGGCCCTCGAATACCATCAAATCCTTAATCTTAGTCTTAACCAACGTGCCGTCGCGCTTTGCAAGTGTTACGTTCTGGCCCGCGCTCAACGAACCACGTGTAACCTTACCCACTGCGATACGACCGACATATGGCGAGTACTCAAGTGATGTTACGAGCATCTGCACGCTACCCTCCACGCTCTCAGGCTCTGGAATCTCGTCGATAATAGTATCGAGAAGTGGTGCGATAGAGTCGGTGCGCTCTGTTGCTACGTGTGACATCCAGCCCTGCTTTGCCGAGCCATAGATAGTCTTGTAGTCGAGCTGCTCCTCTGTTGCGCCGAGTGTGAACATAAGGTCGAAAACCTGCTCGTTAACAACATCTGGGCGACAGTTCTCCTTATCGACCTTGTTGATAACTACGATAGGCTTCTTACCCAACGACAATGCCTTCTGCAATACAAAGCGAGTCTGAGGCATAGTGCCCTCGAATGCGTCAACAAGAAGGATAACGCCGTCGCACATATTCAATACGCGCTCCACCTCGCCACCAAAGTCGGCGTGACCAGGGGTGTCGATGATATTAATTTTGTAGTCCTGATAGATTACCGAAACGTTCTTTGAGAGGATGGTGATTCCTCGCTCACGCTCGATATCGTTGTTGTCCATAATGAGGTCGCCACTCGTATTCTCGTTGTCGCGTAGGAGATTACCAAGCATAATCATCTTATCAACGAGGGTTGTCTTACCGTGGTCTACGTGGGCGATAATTGCAATATTGCGTAGTTTTCGCATACTTATAATATATTTTAGACGCGACAAAGATACAAAATCTATTCTAAAATTAAGCATAAAAAAGGCGAAAAGTAACCCTTTCGCCTTAATGATTTTCTATGCCTATTACTGATGCTCTGGACGAAGCAAGTCCTGAACAACCTTTACAGGCGAGAATGTCGAGATTGGTACCTCCACAAAGAGTGTATTCCAATTTGCCATTGCGCCGTTCCACAAACCTGGAAGCTCCTGTGCGCGAAGGTCACGACCTCCTGCCGACTTCTGCGAGATGAAACCAGTCTTAGGGTCGGTATATTTCGTAAGGTCATACTTCGTGCCATCGTAGCGCTGCACACCGCAAACCAAGTCAACAGGGTTGAAGTGTGTAGCCTCCTTCATAAGGTGCATATCCTCCTTTGCAATCTGGCTCGACTCGGCAATCTGCAACTGCTCGCGGCCCTTCTCATCACGTACCCAGAATGGACCGCCGCCAGGCTCACCCTCATTCTTAACCATACCGCAAACACGGATAGGGCGGTCGAGGCTCTCAATAATAAGCTCACGTGAAGCATCCTCTGGGAGTCGGCAGCAAAGCTCGTCGCGAAGGAATGCAACAGCCTCCGCAGACTTATCCTCACCCGCTGCAAATGCCTTCAAAAGCTCGAACGAACGTGCCTGAAGACGGAGCAACTCGCCAGCCAAAACCTTCTTAAATGTCACAGTATCAGGCTTGCGCTCATCGGTTGTTACGTTGTCGATATTCTTTACGAAGATGATGTCAGCATCGAGTTTATCGAGGTTTGTGATAAGTGCGCCGTGACCTGCTGGACGGAATAATAGTTTGCCATCGTCGGTACGGAATGGAGTGTTGTCGAGGTTAACCGCGATGGTATCTGTTGCAGGGCTCTGCTCCGAGAACGATACGTCGAACTTAATGCCAAACTTCTGCTCGTAGTAGCTCTGGCGCTCCTCAAGAAGAGCAAGGAAGCCCTCCTTATGCTCTGGAGATACGGTGAAGTGGATGGCCGCACGCTCGCCATTCGAAGCGTAGAGAGCTGCCTCTACAAGATGCTCCTCGACAGGCTTACGCACACCCTCCTTATATGCGTGGAAGGTAACGAGTCCCTTTGGCTTTGCGCCGTAGCACAAACCATCGATGATGATGTTGCGCACCACATCCTTATCGTCAATCTGTGGGTTGAGATACTTCGCCAACTCTGCAAAGAAGGCAAACTTCTCAAGGTTTGTGATAAGCTTGTCGATACCCGCCGTACGCTTGTCGTCGTTTACATACTCGAACAACTCCTTGAACATACGTGTTGCGGCACCCGATGCTGGTACAAACTTCACACAACGTATCTTTGAACTCTGTGCATCATAGCAAGCCAAAATATCGGCAATCTCCTCCTCGGTAAACCTGCGGATGCCATCGCCACACGCTGCTGCACGTACGATAGGGAGTGAAGGGAAACCAGCTCGGAAATTCTCAATCTGCTGTTCTACTTGAGCCACAGTTAGTCCGTGCGCCTCAATCTGTCTAATCTCTTCTTGTGTAAACATAATAGCCTATATTTATTAGTTATTTCAAGACGTTTTATTGCACTTGCTACGCAATATTGTTGTAAATAGTTCCCAAATATAGCAAAAATTTTTTAACTTTGCACTATGAAACGTATTTATAATGATATTAATTTAGCTTCTCGCAACAGTTTTGGTGTTTCGGAGAGTGCTCGCACAATCGTTGAGTTCGATTCTGTGGAGGATTTGAAGGAGATATTTCGTGAGGAGCGTCCCGATAAATGGTATGTTCTGGGTGCTGGAAATAACACCCTCTTTACCAAGTATTACGATGGCGTAATCTTTACTCCTACCTGCTCTTCGTTGACCATATTGCAGGATGATGGCCAGTGTGTTGATGTGCGCATCGAGGCGGCTCACGACTGGGATACGCTTGTGGAGTGGAGTGTGAATAATGGCTTGTGGGGTATTGAGAATCTCTCGGCTATACCAAGCTCTGTGGGTGCTGCTCCAGTGCAGAATATCGGTGCTTATGGAGCTGAAGTAAAGGATGCGATAACCTTTGTTGAATACTTTGATACCAACACGTTAGAGGTTGTAAGACTCTCTAACGCGGAGTGTCGTTTTGCATATCGTGAGAGTATCTTTAAGCAGGAGCTTCGCGGTGTGGCTATTATCCTTGCTGTGGAGATTCGCCTTTGCCGCACGCCACGTCCAAATCTCGGTTATGGCGATGTGATTAAGGAGGTAGAGGCACGTGGTGGCGCAACGCTTCAGAATATCCGTGAGGCTATATGTGCTATTCGTGGCCGTAAGTTGCCCGATCCAAAGGTGCTGGGAAATGCTGGTAGCTTCTTTAAGAATCCTATCGTTGAGCGCAGCGTTGCCGAAAGACTTTTGGCTGAGTATCCCGAGATGCCATACTACCCTGTGCCAAATGATGAGAGTAGTGTAAAGCTTGCTGCTGGTTGGCTTATCGACCGTACGGGCTTGAAGGGTTATCGTGATGGTAATGTCGGTGTTCACCAGAATCAGGCTCTGGTGTTGGTAAACTATGGCGGTGCTACGGGTGGCGAGGTTATAGCTTTGGCAAAGTATGTGTCGGAGCGAGTAAAGGATAAGTTCGGCGTGGAGATATCGCCCGAGGTTAATCTATTGTAGGTATGTTGCTTCTTGATGGATTTGAGAAATATATAGAGGAGAACGAACTCTTTACCCACAACGATAAGATTTTGTTGACGGTATCGGGTGGCGTTGACTCTATGGTTATGATGTCTTTGACGGCTGCTGCGGGCTATCGTTTTGGCGTGGCGCATTGCAACTTCCAACTTCGTGGTCAGGAGAGCGACGAGGATGAGAAGTTGGTGGAGCGCGAGGCTAAAAGATATGGCGCAGAGTTTTATAATAAGCGTTTCGATACTACAGGCGAGATGGAGCGTACGGGCGAGTCTATGGAGATGGCTGCTCGTCGTCTGCGCTATACGTGGTTTAGGGAGCTTTGCGAGGAGTTTGGATATACGGCTATCGCTATTGCACACCATAGCAACGACTCAATCGAGACCTTCTTTATAAATATGCTTCGTGGTACGGGTTTGCGAGGTCTTACGGGTATTACCACCCAGGTGGGACATATCGTGCGACCTATGATGTTCGCAACGCGTAAGGATATCCACGACTATGCCATTGCACACCACATCCCTTTCCGCGAGGATTCTTCAAATCGCACTACGAAATATCTGCGCAATAAGGTGCGCTTGGGCTTGATTCCTATGCTTAAGGAGATTAACCCACGCTTCACGCCTATTATGCGCCGTAATATCGCACGCCTAAGTCAGGCGCAGGATTTTATCAACGCAGCGGTAGATATTGTTAAGGGCGAGGTGCTGGAGCAGAATGGTGATATCTATCGTTTGAAGGTGCCTTCGATTCGCCCTACGTTGCCTCGTAACTACGTTATTTATGAGATACTTAGCGCGGAGTTTGGCTTTAAGGGTGATGTTGTAGATTTGCTCTGCCACGCCTTGGACTGTGATGCTACGGGACGTAGATTCTATGCTCGTGAGTGGGTAGCAGTGGTGGATAGAGGCGATGTTGTCGTGGCGCGTATTACGGAGGATGACAACTGCGAGACGATTATCGAGAAGAGTACCGTGCGCTCCTATGCTGGTGGCTCTGTGCTGTTCTATGAGTATTGCGATATCGACTTTATTGATAATCTCGACCAGGGCGATAACGTCGCGCTTTTGGATGCCGATAAGTTGAAGTTCCCGCTTAAGGTGCGTCGCTGGCAGGAGGGCGATTGGTTTGTGCCATTTGGAATGTCGGGACGTAAGAAGTTGAGCGACTACCTTATCGATAAGAAGGTGTCGATGGCCGAAAAGAGTCGCCAGTTTGTGCTTCTCTCGGGCGATGATATCGTGTGGGTTATTGGCCGTAGGTTGGACGACCGTTATGCCATTACGCGCAAGACCGAGAATGTGTTGAAAGTAGTTCGAGAATCACTGTAGTTAGATATGGCAAAGTCATTGAAATTCAGCGATGCTATAGCTGATTATAATACGATAATGAAGGATATCGAAGCACGCCGCTTCGCACCTATATATCTCTTGTCTGGCGATGAGGGTTACTTTATTGATGCTATCGCCGAGCGTCTTGCAAATACGATTCTTAACGAGGTGGAGCGTAGCTTCAATCAGGTGACTGTTTATGGTCAGGATAGCGATACGGGAAAGGTCGTGATGCTCTGCCGTCAGATGCCTATGATGGGTTCCTATCAGGTGGTTATCGTGCGTGAGGCGCAGCAACTTACCAAGATTGAGAATCTTGTTCACTATACCTCGAATCCGCAGCCGTCAACAATACTTATCATCTGCTATAAGAATAAGGAGCAGGGTAGAGGTATTGATAAGCGTACGGCATTCTATAAGAGTTGCCAGAAGAGTGGTGTAGTGTTTGAGTCGGTGCGACCTCGCGAGTATGAGATAGATTCGTGGCTCGAGGGCTTCATTTCATCTACGGGTTTGCGTATTGAACCTAAGGCCTTGGCGATGCTTAAGGAGCACGTGGGTATGGACATCGGCCGTATGGTGCGAGAGATTGAGAAACTACGTGTGTCGATGCGCGAGGATGAGAAGGTAGTTACGGATTCGCATATCGAGCAGTATATCGGTCTTTCGAAGGAGTTTAATAGCTTTGAGCTTAACGATGCGGTTATGAAGCGTGACGTTGGGCGTGCTATGCGCATTGCGGAGCATTTCTCGCATAACCCCAAGAGTTATCCCATCACTCAGACTATTACTATCCTCTTTGGTATGTTCCAGCAGCTTTTCTTGTTGAATTACCATATGTGGCAATCGCGCCGTAAGGGTATTCCTATGCCTCAAGATATGGAACTTATGCGTGCAGTTAGGGCAAATAATACCTTTGCACTTCGTGAGTTAAAGGCGAATATTGGTCGCTGGAATGGCCCGCAGTTATTCAAGGTTTTGGGACTTTTGCGTGAGTATGATGCCAAGAGCAAGGGTGTGAATAGTGGCGGTTTGGATAATGGCGAATTGCTTAAGGAGTTGCTCTTGAAGATATTTATGTAACTCGCGAGAAATCGTTGAATATGAATCTATTAGTATGGGATGATGGTAAGTTAGTTAAGGCGTCGGAATATCGATGTCCTTCGAGCTATGTCCTTCAGCGAATCCATACTATTGGCTATAAGGCGAGTAACATCCATCGTCACATCGAGCTGCTCCGCGAAAGTTCTGCGGAGTTGTTTGGCTTTATGACGCTCTGCTGTGCCGAAGATGCCTCGAAAATCATAGCAAAACTCCTCGAATTATCTCGTGTTTCGCCCAATTTTAGTTGCGCTGTGGCGATGCGTCTTGATGCCGAGGGACACCTATCGTTCGAGGTGGAGTTCCCTACATATTACGAAGGTGCATCATTGCGTGCCAAGCGTCTGCGAGGTGCCGTTTTTCGTGCCACACCTCCCGCATTTATGACACAAAACTCTGTTACGGTGGCTGTGGATGCTATGAGCGAAGGGCGTATCATAGGCTTTGGCGATATGCCTCTATGGGTGGATGAGAAGGATGAGGTTATTAGCCGTCCGTGGCGACCTATTTTTGCTGTCTATCACAATAGGGTATACACCCCTGCAGAGTACGATAGTGTGGAGTTCTCGGTGGCGCGTCAGGCTATTGCTTCGGCGGGCTTCGAACTTGTTGTACACCCTCTGCCACTCAAGTCATTGCAGCGTATGGATGAGATTTTTGAGGTTGATATTATGGGTATCACATCGTTATATACCATTGATGAGCATAGATTGCTCTTTATGGCTACTGCGCAGATTGCCGAACAGATGCAACCGAAACGATAAAAAAATAGGATGCTTTTCACGGCATCCTATTTTGTTTAGATATTGTTTATCGCATAGAGATATGCTCCGAGCGATACTGCGTTACTCGCGCCGATATCCGAAATCGTAACTCCCACGCGCTTAACAGGGTCGTAGATAACCTCTTTGTCGCTACCATAGACCTTGATTTTTGTTGACTTGCCACGTGCAAACTCCTCAAACTCACGCTCATCATCAAGGTTATATACCTCCATCTGTACGCGGTTAAGCGTATCGCCCGACATTGTCTTAATCTTTGAGCGCATCTCGCCGATAAGCGCAGGCATAAAGTACTTCGAAGCACCCGCCAAACCACCACCAATCACAATGATGCCATCCATCAATGTTACTGCCGTAGCCATAGCATCACCCGCTACGCGACCTAATGTTGCAAAGGCCTCCTTCGCAGCTTCGCCATTACCATCGAGATTACCCTCGGCAATGTTGTAGATATCCTTTGGCTCCAACTCGCGCTCGTCGCCCGAAAGCTCCTTATACACGCGCTTCACAGCACGAATAGCAATGCCATCCTCGACGATAAATTCTGGGTTGTCGCGGTGCTTAAGGCAGAAAATCTCAACGCACGAATTATCGCCACGATTGAGAATACCATCCATCACGAAACCAAAACCGAAGCCCGTACCAAATGTGAAGCCGAGAAGGTTGCGATATCGTTTTGCTGAACCCGCCTCTTCGAGCATACGGTTGATGCGTGGTAGTGCGCCACCTGCAGCCTCGCCATAGGCGAAGAGGTCAGCGTCGTTGTTGATGAACACGGGGATTCCGAAGTGCTCCTCGAGCATAGGGCCAAGTGCTACACCATCGCGGAACGATGGGAAGTTAGGCAGGAAGCCACCGATAATGCCATTACGATAATCCGCTGGGCCAGGGAAGGCAAAGCTTATGGCAATAGGCTTCTCGCTCAACTTTGCAATGATAGTCTCGAAGCCCTTGATAAGGGTGCTAAGACAAAGGTCGAGGTCGTGAGCCATAGATGGCATAGTTATGCTTTCGGTGCAGGCCTTGCCGTCCTGCATTGCGTTAAAAACGAAATTTGTGCCACCAGCGTCAAGCGTGACGACGATTGGCTGTGGGGTATTCTCCTGTTTCATAACAACAAAGGTAATTATAATTATTCGATTACGCAAAGTAATTTTTAGAAAAAGAATCGAGATTCTGCATAAAAATCTAAAAAAAAGAGTTCCGAATGGTTTGTTATTAAAAAAATATAGTATAAATTTGTATGATTTTTTAAAGTCTGTAGAAGGCTACGACGTGAATTGACGTAAAAGAAAACAAAATAATATATAACTTAAAACAACTTACTATGGAGAATAACAAACTTCAGGAGCTTACACAAAAGCTCTACAGTGATGGCTTGGAGCGTGGTCGTGCGGAGGCTGATCGTCTTGTAGCAGAGGCTAAGGAGGCTGCAGCGAAGATTCTTGCTGATGCAAAGGCCGAGGCTGAGGCAATCGTTAAGGGTGCTGAGTATCGTGCCGAGGATGTGGCAAAGAACGCTATGACCGAGATTTCGTTGGCAGGTCGTCAGGCTTTGACAAAGATTAAGGCAGAACTCGCAGAGGCTGTGATTATGAAGACCACAGGTGCTGCTGTTAAGGCTGCAACTATGGATGCTGCGTTCGTAAAGGATATGTTGTTGGCTATGGCTAACAATTGGACAGCATCGACCGTAGATGTATCGCTCAAGGCGTTGCTCCCAGAGGAGAAGCGTGCGGAGTTGGATGCTGTTATGCAGTCAAGCGCCGCAGAGTTGGCAAAGGCTGGTATCGAGGTGGGTTACACCAAGGATATCAAGACTGGCTTTAAGCTCGGCGAGAAGGATGGTGGCTACTACATCGCATTTACTGACGAGAGCTTTGACGCTTTGTTGAAGGAGTATTTGCGCGAGAAGGTGTCTAACATACTCTTTAAGTAGTCTATGTTCTCTACGGAGTATTACTGTTTGGTAGCGAGTCTGCGTGAGTGGACGCTCGACTCTGATACCAAGGGCTTCGATGTTCGCGAGATTCTCGATGAGATTCTCGACGAGCTTACGGCTAACGACCGCAAGGCTGTGGAGTTGCTGTATGCTTACTACGACTGCGAGAATATCATCGCGTTGCGCAACAACCGTAATCGTCATAACGATCTCGGTAATCTTAGCATCGAAGAGCTTAAGGATGTACTCGAAAACCGCAACTATGCTAAACTCCCAGAGTGTGTAGCAAAGGTTGTGAAACTCTATAATGAGGCAGACGATGAGGAGCGTGATGAGGAGGTTTCGCTTGATGATAACTTCCAGCGCGCTATCTTCGATGCCTACTACAAGGACCTTGCAGCTTCGAAGGCGAGCTTCCTAAATAAGTGGGGAGAGTTCGACCGCACGCTTCGTAATATCTCGGCTGCTGTTGCGGCACGCGAGGCAGGACGTGCGATTAAGGATGTAACGGTTGGTGGTGGTGAGATTGTGGCACAGTTGGCACAGTCGTCAGCCGCAGATTTTGGTCTTCGTGGCGAGTTGCAGTATATCGATGCTGTAATCTCGGCTATTACCGAGGAGCAGAACATTGTGGAGAAGGAGCGTAAGATTGACGCTATCCGTTGGGCCGAGGCCGAGGATATTGCGGTTTACGACTACTTCACAATCAACTACATTCTCTCATATCTTGTGAAGGTGAATATCGTGGCACGCTGGACACTCCTCTCACCAGAGGTGGGACGTGAGATGCTCAATAAACTTATTGCGAGCCTCGATGCTTCAAAAATTGTTGAAAAGCAAGCAAAACAATAAAACTACATAAACGAATGAAAACATTAGGACGTGTAAACGGTATTATCTCGAACATCGTTATCGCCAAGGTTGACGGTCCGGTGGGACAGAACGAGATATGCCACGTATATTGCGGTGATATACGTATGATGGCAGAGGTCATCAAGGTCGTAGGCGATGAGGCTTATGTACAGGTTTACGATAGCACACGTGGTCTTAAGATTGGTGATAAGGTAGAGTTCGAGGGCCATATGCTCGAGGCTACTCTTGCCCCAGGTCTTTTGTCACGTAACTACGACGGTTTGCAGAACGACTTGGAGAAGATGGACGGCTTGTTCATCAACCGTGGTTCTATTAC
>JAFYRB010000082.1 GCA_017559615.1 Alistipes sp.
CGATGAGGCAAATGCCTACTTTCGCACCCATTTCGAGGGTACACGCCATCTGCTTCGTGGTAGCCGCCACTCTGTCGCAGTGCTTGATGGAGAGGAGAGTGCCGAGGAGTTGCAGGGGCTTGTCGAGGATATAACCTCCTATTCGGGACTTGGTTGTCGCTCGGTGTCGATGCTCTTCCTTCCCGAGGGTTATGAGTTGAGGCTCCCAAAGAGTGAGGCGCAAAACCCAAAACTACAAAATAACGTAGCGCAACGTCGTGCATTATATACCCTTCAGCACCGTGCGTATAGCGACTATGGGGCGTTTATTGCGGTTGAGGGTGCTGCGTTCCCAAACTCATTGGCCGAGGTTATGGTGTGCTGTTATTCAGATTTGGAGGAGGTTCGCGACTGGATAAGGGAGCATCGCGAGGAGCTTCAGTGTGTGGTGTCACACCTCGATATCGAGGGTTGTGTGCCGTTCGGTAGGGCGCAGTATCCGCAGTTAAGTGACTATGCCGATGGGGTAGATACGATGCAATTCCTTGCATAAATTTTGAATTAACATTTAAAATTATTATCTTTGCATCAACGCCTATGGGAGTATCCATAGGTTAAAAAGATATATTATGCAGAAACTCTATATCATAGCAGGCTGTAATGGTGCAGGAAAAACAACGGCATCCTATACAATGTTGCCAGAGTTGTTGCACTGCCACGAGTTTGTGAATGCCCATGAGATTGCTCGTGGTTTGTCGCCATTTAATCCCGATAGTATGGCTATCGAGGCGGGACGATTGATGTTGCGTCGTATCAACGATCTGCTTGAGGAGGGTTCTGATTTTGCTTTCGAGACCACACTTTCTACACGTACATACCAGAAATTTATCGAGCGCGCACACGAGAAGGGATATTTCGTATCGCTGCTCTACTTCTGGTTGCCAACCCCCGAACAGGCCATCCAGCGTGTTGCGAAGCGTGTAAGTTTGGGAGGACATAACATCCCAACCAATACCATCCGTCGCCGCTATGAGAGCAGTATGCGTAACCTTACGAAGCTCTACGTGCCGATTTGCGACTATTGGGTGATATACGATAACTCCACCGCAGAGGGTGTCAAGAAGATAGCATACGGCTCGAAGGACGAAATAAAAGAGGTCGTTGACGCGTTAGCTTATCAGAAAATATTGAGTTATGAGTGAGTTTGAGATACGAGAACTTCAAGAGCGTATAGATGCAGGTATTCTCTTGGCGCAGCGTCGCCTAATCGAGCGTACCCGCAGAGATAATGGCGACTTGGTAGTTATGCGCGATGGCGAGGTTGTGAGACTTACTCCCGACGAGTTGCTTCGCGGCAAGCCAATCTTGCCATAAAATTGTTATTTCATCGATAATTTCATCGATATATTTGTTAGAACGAAATTTTTAACTATCTTTGCACCACCAATTAGAATTGGTACTTGGAGAATCCGTAGCTCAGCAGGTAGAGCACAACACTTTTAATGTTGGGGTCCCGGGTTCGAGCCCCGGCGGATTCACCACAAGAACAGCAACTTTTCGAGGTTGCTGTTTTTTTTATTCCTTAGTTTGGAATGTCGTAGCCGTTTTCGTATCTTTACACTGCTAAAATCATTGATATGGACCAGCCGAAATTAGAACGTATGCTTCGACTTATGAAGCTGATGACGGGAAATCTGAACTACACCGTAAACGACCTCGCGGAGCGTATTGGAACGACGTACCGCTCGATATATCGCTATATCGACACATTTAAGGATGCGGGATTTGTGGTGCAGAATCTCGGTGGCGGAGTCTACAAACTTGGCAAGGAGAGCCGCTACTTTAAGGATATCTCGCAGCTGGTACACTTTACCGATGAGGAGGCACATATCGTAAATCAACTGATTGAGGCTCTGGATGATACGAATATGCTGAAGCAGAATCTGCGCCGTAAACTAACGACGATTTACGACTGCACGTCGATGGCGCAGAGTATCGTCAGGGGTAAGAATGCTGCGAATGTAAATAACCTCCTCGAGGCGATAACCGAGCGTCGTAGGGTAGTGCTGCACGACTACGCATCGTCGAATACGGGTGTGGTGCGCGACAGAGTGGTCGAGCCTTTTGGCTTCACGACAAACTATGTGCAGGTGTGGTGCTATGAGGTTGAGAGCGGGCAGAATAAGATTTTCAAGACCTCGCGTATTGGTAGCGTCGAGATTCTCTCGGAGGAGTGGCAAGCAGAGGAGAAGCATACCGAGGGCCATATTGACATCTTCCGAATGACGGGCTTCGAGCAGCATCGTGTGCGTATTCGTCTTGGTATGTTGGCACGCAACCTATTGTTGGAGGAGTATCCACTGGCCGAGCGCGATATTGTGAAGGAGGGTAGTGATGGCTGGGTGCTGGATACGATGGTGACGAACTTTCGCGGTGTAGGGCGCTTCGTGCTGGGACTTATGGACGATGTTGAGGTGCTGGAGAGTGAGAAGTTTAAGAGTTATCTTCGAGCGAAAATAGCGGAGGTGAAACTATAAAAAATAGCGAGAGTCATCTCGCTATTTTTCGTTTATGCCTTTGTAATCTTAAATCCAAGTTTGTGGATGAGTTTTAGGGTGCCGATGGCGGTGTTACGATCATACTCGCGCTCGCTATCGGGAAGCTCTTCGTAGGGGATTAGGCAAGGATGCTCCAGACGCTCATCGTTACGTGTTTCGCCATAGCGCCAACCATCCTTGATGCGGGTTTCGGCCCACACGTCGTGAACGTTTTTTGCCATAACCTCGACAAGCTCCATAAGCGAACTATCAAGCTCTACATCGCTGATATCCACAGGTTTTGGTGTGTATTCTTTCATTATCAATAAATTAAATTAAGCCTTTGTAAACGTTGCTGTAACCATATAATTTTTCGAGTCGTCCCACGCGTCTACAAACTGCGACACAGGGTAGCTATCCGTGTTATTCTCGCTATTAGGATCATAAATGGTTACGCTATTTTGGTTCTTATCATAGCCCAATACGACAACCGTATGGTCTGGTTTCTCGCCCTCGAAGATATCCTCCATCATCTCCGCCCAGAGGTCGCCGAGAAGCTCGCCGCCATCCACCGCCACGATAACATCTTTGTTATCCTCCAGCGCTTCAACAATATCGTTAATATTACAATTAAAGCGTTTTTCGATCATCATACCACTATTTTCGAGATATCGTCCCACATTGTCGAGTGGTGTGCCGCTCTCGCAGTGCCACATATTCTCCTCGGCAAGTTGTAGTAGTCGTTCCTCATCGTAGGCGATGTTGTGTTTGTTGAGGATATGTTTCTCACACTCCCAGCAGCAAAGATTTCCTCGCTGGCTTGAGGCTGCGTAGGCGCTCTTCAGAAGCAACTCTTCGGCATTGAATCCGAGTGCTAAATCGCGGTCTACGCCTGTGGCAATGCTTATAATCTCCTGGAGTTCGTCAGAGTGGGGTAGCTCACGAAGAATCATCTGAGTCTCTTCGAGCGTTGCATTACCATCGAGAAATGCTGCTACCATCTCCTCCGTCACACCGTTAACTATAATATCGTCTCTCATAAGGCTATGTAATAATAGGTGAATCGAATTCACCCTGGTGTTATACTACTTTGTCTTAAGCGCCATCTCGGTAAGAGCTAATATGGCGCGTTTCTTTATGTTATACAAATTCTCTATTCTAATGTTCATCTCCTTGGCAACATCCTGAGGATCAGCATCCTCAACAATTAAACGTCGTAAAACCATTGCATAACGTGAGTTTGTCATACTCTCGAGGAGTGTCTCAACGTCCATACGAGCATCGTTACGGCTTTCGTTCGATACTCCGCTATACATAAGGGTTTTATCTAAAAGAGGTGTTGACGAAGAGTTTTCTATCACTCGACGACGAATTGAGCAATAGAAGCGTGTCGCAACAATCTTCACCCATTGGAAGATTGAGCTGCGACCTGCGAATTGTTTAATGCGACGGGCATCATCCTCCATAAGGTGGATGTATAGCTCGTTGATGCATTCGTCGTAGTCTACTTCGTAGTCAAACACACGTCGTATCACGCTGATGAGTAGAGGTCGGCATTGAGAGTAGAAGAACTCTCTGGTTACCTCCTCATCACCGCGTATGAGTGCGTCACGAAGTTCAAGGTCTGTCATACAGTGCATAAGTGTGTTAGATGTTAGTGTTAATAGTCGTTTCATCCCGAGTCCCCCGATTGAGACTCCTAATACTATATCGAATATCTTATCGCTTACAAAAGTATATAAAAAAAGTCAAGCAAACGAATAATCTCCGTAAAATAAATTTTTATTTTGATGATAGATTTTCGAAAGTTGCCCCCTCACGGAGTTTGCCATATACCTTAAATATATATAATACGCAACCCCGCGTAGACGAAAAACGCACACCACCCCGAGGGGTAATGTGCGCATATTGTTGGTTGAAGCGTTATCATTAACGGCGACGGTGACCACCGCGTCTCATCTGCATCATCTGCTTCTGAAGGCCTCCGCCAGCTACGGTCTTCATCATCTTGCGAGTCTGCTCAAACTGCTTCAACAAGCGGTTTACGTCGGCAAGTGTAGTACCCGAACCACGTGCAATGCGCTCTCTGCGACGTGCGTTGATAATCTCGGGTCTTTCACGCTCCTCTGGAGTCATAGAGTCGATGATAGCCTCGGTCTGCTTGAAGGCATCATCTGGAATGTCGACATCCTTCAATGCCTTACCCATACCAGGAATCATAGATGCGAGATCCTTGAGGTTACCCATCTTCTTAATCTGGGCAATCTGCTCGCGGAAGTCGTTGAAGTTGAACTGATCCTTGATGAGCTTCTTCTTAAGTTTGCGAGCCTGCTCCTCGTCGAACTGCTCCTGTGCGCGCTCCACGAGCGATACAACATCACCCATACCGAGGATACGGTCTGCCATACGCTCTGGGTGGAATACCTGAAGAGCATCCATCTTCTCGCCCGAAGAGATGAACTTCAAAGGCTTGTCAACCACCGAGCGGATAGAGATAGCGGCACCACCACGTGTGTCACCATCGAGCTTCGTGAGAACTACACCATCGAAATCAAGACGCTCGTTGAACTCCTTTGCGGTATTCACAGCATCCTGTCCCGTCATCGAGTCTACAACGAAGAGAGTCTCCGAAGGGTTGATAGCAGCCTTGATATTTGTAATCTCCACCATCATCGCCTCGTCAACAGCCAAACGACCTGCTGTATCGACGATTACGGTGTTGTATGACTTCTGGCGTGCGTATGCGATAGCGTTCTTCGCAATCTCAACAGGGTTGTTATTACCTGGCTCGGTATACACCTCCACGCCTACGGTCTGGCCCAAAATCTTGAGCTGGTCGATAGCCGCAGGACGGTAAACGTCACACGCTACGAGCAACACCTGACGGTTCTTCTTTGTCTTGAGGAACGATGCGAACTTACCCGAGAAGGTTGTCTTACCCGAACCCTGAAGACCTGCGATAAGAATCACCGCTGGGTTACCCTCGAGGTTAACCTCTGTAGCGGTACCACCCATAAGCAGTGCCAACTCATCGCGAACAATCTTGGTCATCATCTGACCAGGCTTTACAGCCGTAAGCACATCCTGACCGAGGGCCTTACGCTTTACCTCGTCGGTGAATGTTTTAGCAACCTTATAACTAACATCGGCATCAATAAGTGCGCGACGAATCTCCTTAAGAGTCTCGGCAACGTTAATCTCCGTAATACGTCCCTCGCCCTTTAGGATTTTAAACGAGCGTTCGAGTTTCTCGGTTAGATTTTCAAACATAGTATATCGTACTTTTAATTATTTTCTGTTTAGGGGTGCAAAGATATAGTATATATCTTAATTTTCCAACCCAATGACATCTTTATTCCAATTTGTATCTCTCCACGCCGCTGGGAATGCCTTGCTTGGTGCCGATGTTGTAACGCCAGAGTAGACATTCAGGTCGATGTTATAGGTGCCGTGCTTACCATACGCAGAGTAGAACGATGGAAGTGAGTGCTTCGCAATAACGGTCTTATCCATCTGAGCATTGAACGCTGCAAGAGCCTCGCTATCCGTAGCCACAACATTCACCCACTCGCCAAAGTCATAGAACTGATGTGTCTCAAGGCCCTCGTAGGTCTGAATAATAGAGGTGTCAACCTCCTTATAACCCAACTTCGCGGTAGCCATCACAGCACGTGTAGCCTCGGCAAGTGCCTCAATCTCGGAGCAGTCGTATACCGCTACACATCCGCTACGCGCATTACCCACATACTCATCGCGGTAGAACTTGTAGTAGCTCTCGGCAGCACCCTTATAGTCGCTCTTTTTACCATCCTCGGCAAAGAGGTAGGCGAGAGTACGGTGGTAGGGGAATCCGCGGCTCATAATCTCGCAAGGCGATGCAATGATGTAGTTTGCGGCGTTGCGAAGCTCATAAATACTCTCGATATTCGACATAAAACAAGCGTCGAAAAGTATGTAGTCGAGGTCCACCTGCGACTCCTCAATACCCTCGGCAAGCTCGTCGATATTCACCTGTACGTTACCCTCACCAAAGGCACGTGTTAGCTCTGCGCCAGGTGCTGGAATCCAAGGGTTTGCACCCACGCCCATCTGCATCATCGTGCCGCCATATATCAGCAACTCACGAGTTACCCAGCCCTGACCGTGGCCCGCGAAGATGATGCCGTAGCGCTCTGCAGGGGCGATA
>JAFYRB010000083.1 GCA_017559615.1 Alistipes sp.
ACGTTAGCCTCACGTGCACGGTAGTCACCACCCTTGATAGTATCGTAGAATAGACGATATACAGAGTCGTTATCGTTCTGATAGTTCTTAGCAGCGTTGATACCACCCTGTGCAGCGATAGAGTGCGCACGACGTGGAGAGTCAGAGATGCAGAAAATCTTTACGTTGTAACCAAGCTCACCAAGTGAAGCAGCTGCAGAAGCACCGCCAAGACCTGTACCTACAACGATAATATCCAACTTACGCTTATTAGCTGGGCTAACAACCTTGATAGCTGCCTTGTGGTTGCTCCACTTCTGGGCCAACTCACCAGCTGGGGTTTTTGCGTCTAATTTATAAGCCATAATTATTTTTAATTTTTATTGTTTCCGAATCAAGATATTACAATGCTGCCAAGAACTCGCCACTCTTAAGGAAGCAGAATACTGCAACAACTGCGAAGCCCAAGAAGATGAGTGTAGCAACTATGTTTGCTGCACACTTCAAGCGTGGGTACCAAGTGTCGTTAGCCCAACCTACTGTCTGGAACATTGACCAAACACCGTGTGTGAGGTGGAACCACAACGCTGCGAACCATACGAGATAAAGAACTACGTTGTACCACTTTGAGAATGTAACCATCATAAGTGCAGCACCGCTTGTAGCAGCAATCTCATAGCCATCAACTACAGATGCGTGACCACCCATAATCTCAACAAGCTGCATCTTTGACCAGAAGTGTACGAGGTGAAGACCAAGACCCAAGATTACGATAACGCCCAAAACGAGCATATTCTTAGATGACCAAGCAACACCCTTCTCCTGAACGGTAACAGCATAACGCTGCTTACCACGAGCGCGGTAGTTGTCTACAGTAAGAATGAAGGCGTAAACGAAGTGTACGAGAACACCCAACGCCAAAACTGCTGTACCTGCAAGAGCGTACCAGTTAGCACCCAAGAAAGCACAAATTGCATCATAACCCTCATAGCTAAAAAGCATTGTAAGGTTCATTGACATATGGAAAAGAATAAAGAGTACGAGGAAGCATCCTGAAATACTCATAACAAGTTTCTTTCCCACTGATGAATTAGTTAAAAAACAGCTCATAGTGTAAAAAATTTAGATTATATTTGTAAATAGTTTTGTCGATTATTGGGTACACAACGCTCAGTAGACATATCAAAACGCAACTTTGCTACCGCAAAGATAACAATTGTTTGCATAATAACAATACCAAAATAGGTTTTTTACACGTTTATATTAAAGATTTTCGCGATTTTTCATAAAGATTACAACGTTATGGAGGATAAAAAAGAGATTCGACGCATTGTGCGTCAGCGCATAAAGGAGATGACTCCCGAGGCAAGAGAGAGTGCCGCTACGAAGATATTTCAAACCATAGAGTCACGCGATGAGTTTCAAGCCTCGCACTGCATAGCCCTCTTTGCTGCGATGGCCGATGAGGTGGCAACAGCAAAGGCACTACATAATTGGCTCAAGATGGGCAAGCACATCGTAGTTCCGAGGGTTGAGGGCGATGTTATGCGCTTCTATGACTACGCCCCTGAGCAGATGACAACGGGAGCCTTCGGCATTGAGGAGCCTACATCCGACACGGAGATACCCGCCGAGGCTATCGACCTTATGATTGTCCCTGCCCGCGCCTTCACACGCGAGGGTTTGCGCCTTGGACGTGGCGGAGGCTTCTACGATAAGTATATGTCGCTTGAAGGATTCCGAGCCTATAAAATAGGCATTGCGTATGAGTGTCAGATATTCGACTCACTCCCCCACGCTCCGCACGACATAGCCGTTGACGTAGTTATCACAGAGGCATAAAAAAACACAAAGGGTGTCCCGTATTATAGGACACCCTTTACTATCTTATTATGCTGTCGCTTTATGCCTGAGGCAACTTAAATGTAAACTCCAAGCCGCCAACCTTACGATTCTTAACCGAGATATCGCCGCCGTGGAACAACACCGCATTCTTAACAATCGAGAGTCCAAGGCCCGTACCTCCGAGCTTACGCGAACGTCCCTTGTCGATACGATAGAAACGCTCGAAGATATGTACGAGATGCTCCTCGTCGATACCGATACCATTATCCGAAACCGAGAGAGTGTAGAATCCCGAATCCTTATCCACAAGGCGGATATAGATATCACGGCCTCCAGAGTATGCTATTGCGTTGTCGGTCAAGTTCTTAAATATCGACATAAGGAGTGTTGAGTTACCCTTAACCATAAGCTGGTCGGGAAGCTCAATATTCACTCTCATACGTTTGTCATCGGGCAACAACGCCACCTCCGAAGCTATCTCATCGATAAGCGCGCGAAGGTCTACACTCTCGCAAACGATATGACTACTACCATCCTCAAGGCGCGTGATAGTCGACACATCCTGCAACAACTGCGTAAGACGCTGGCAGTGAGCATAACTCTTCTCGATAAACGACATACGCTCCTGCTCGCTCATATCCTTCGACGAAATCATAGTCTCGAGATAGCCCTGAATAGCCGCTACGGGAGTCTTAAGCTCGTGGTTGATATTATTTGTAAGCTGGCGCTTTATGCGCAACTTCTCCTGCTGCTCGTGGAGAGCCTTATCGTGCTCACGCTCCACATCACTCGAAGCCTGACGAAGACGACCATAAAGGTCAATAATATGGCGCGAGAGGTCACCAAGTTCGTCGTTTGCAAACTCTGGCATAGAGTCCAAATCTGCACCATTCTCCATAGCCTGTGCTGCACGTGCCAAGCTGCGAAGGTTGCGACTAAGACGCAATGCAAGGAGTAGTGCTATCATAACCGTGGCAACTGCGACACCTATAATAGCATAGAATATCACCATATCGAGCACATTCTCGCTATTTAGATGGCTCAACAACGAGTAACGATAGATGATAAAACCTCCAATGAGCGACAATATAAGCATCGTAAGTAGCAGATACATACTGCCACGATAGCTAAATACTTTAGTCTTCGAATCCATAGCCATATCCTGTACGTGTTATAATGTGATTTCCATAATTACGCAACTTCTTGCGCATACGTGTGATATTTACATCTATTGTACGGTCGAGTACCACCACCTCATCGCTCCATACGTGACGCATAATCTGCTCACGCGAAAGTATCGTGCCACGGTTAGAGAGCAGTAGCGACAATATATCAAACTCTTTGCGCGTAAGCTGAACCTCTTCGCCATCCACAAAGCAGCGCTTATTGAGGGTATTAACCTCCAGACCTTCATAGCGTATAACGTTATCCGACTGCTGCTCGGGCGTTACGCTACGCTTGGTGCGACGTAGCACGCTACGCACACGTGCCAAGACCTCGGCGATGGAGTATGGCTTTGCGATGTAGTCATCAGCACCCATATCGAGTCCCTTAATCTTATCATCCTCGCCATCGAGGGCCGAGCAGAAGATAATAGGGATCTCCGAGGTATCGGGGCGTTTCTTGAGGATACGTGCAAGACCAAAGCCACTCAACTCCCCCATCATAATATCGAGAATTATAAGGCTCATATCCTTTATGTCGATAGCCAGCACCTCCTCGGCACTATATGCCGTGGTGACCTCATAACCCTCCTTCTCGAGGTTAAACTTTAGGATTTCGCATAGCGACTCCTCGTCGTCAACAACCAAAATTTTGTACTTACTCATACTATATTCAAGGCCATATCAACCCATCAATAATACAAATATAGCAAAATTTCTAATACCGAGCAACAAATTTCCTAAAATAATCACTCCTTAGCACCACTTAGGCGCTCCTGATACATAAGTCGCGTTGTGATACCCTCGGTAATCTCCTCCGACGAAGTGACCTCCTTCACAAAGATAAGGGTTGTTGTGACATCAATATCGCTCTTATCCCACATATCCTGCGAGAAGTTTTTTCTATCGCCGACATAGCGCCATCCTCTTTCCGACATATAGTTCATCGCACCGATAGAGGTACGAAAGTAGATAGCCTTGCCACTCTCATCCACAAGGGTATTCTTCGACAACGAACTTTGACCATAGTCAATCTGCGAGTATGAGGCACCCGAGAGCGCACAATATACGACATAAGGCTCCGCGGCAAAGGCCACCATAGAGAGCATCAGTGAAACGAGAAGTGTAGTAATTTTTCTCATAGCATTTAAGGTTTTAAAGTGTTAATAGTTATTGTTTGCTATAACAAATTTACCACACATCCACGCCATCTCTATCTCACCCCGCGGCGAAAGAGAAACATTGAGGGGCGAAGCAACATTTCTTAGGTGTGAAGCGGAAATAAATAAGGGCATCCCTCGCGGGACACCCTTATATTTATACCAACAAGAGTTGAACTATTTTGCCTCCGACTCACAATATACACATCTCACAACGCCATCCACATTCTCGAATCGTGGGCGCACAGGCTCAAGATTTGAGATACAGAGTGGATTAGGACATTTGCAACCCATCGCTGTGCCGTGCTGTTCGAAGTGCTTGTCGCCCTCCTTCTGCCACTGCAATAGCTTAAGGATAAGTGCCATACGTACAAACTTACCATTCTCAACCTGACGGAAGTATGCGGCACGTGGATCAGCATCTACGTCGATAGCAATCTCGTTAACGCGTGGCAATGGATGAAGAACTGCCATACGCTCCTTCGCAAGACGCATCTTCTCGGCATCCAACACGAAGCAATCCTTAACACGCTCATACTCATCAAGGTCGGTAAAACGCTCCTGCTGAACACGTGTCATATAGAGTATATCTACCTCACCAATAACGCTCTCGATGTCATTAGACTCACGGTACTCAACACCCAAGCGGTCGAAAACATCGCGCTTGATGTAGTCTGGAAGAGCCAACTCTGGAGGCGAGATAAGCACAAACTTCGTATTCTCGTAGCGCGTCATAGCCTTGATAAGTGAGTGTACGGTACGGCCATACTTCAAATCACCAACAAGACCTATCGTAAGGTTATTCAACGTTCCAAGCTCGCGCTTGATAGTAAGAAGGTCGGTCATCGTCTGCGTTGGGTGGCTATGTGAGCCGTCACCAGCGTTGATGATAGGTGTCGACGACACCTCCGTAGCAGCGAGTGGCGCACCTTCAACCTTGTGGCGCATAGCGATGATATCGGCAAAGCAGTTGATAACACGTACAGTATCCTGCACAGTTTCGCCCTTTGATACCGACGATGACTTGGCATCGGCGAAACCAAGAACGTTACCACCAAGCTCCATCATAGCAGCGGTGAAACTCAAGCGTGTGCGCGTACTTGGCTCGTAGAACAACGTTGCGAGCTTCTTGCCACGACACACCTCGCTATACTGCTCGCGGTTGGCGATGATATCCTCCGCCACGGCAATAATCTCGGCAATCTCGCCTACCGAGAGGTCTGTAGGGTCTATCAAATGCTTCATTTAATTGTCGGTGTTTGTGATTACTTAATCCAAGACTCGTCTGATGGGTTGTTGCGGAACTTAAGGATACGCTCCTTATCCTCTGGCTTGATGTAACCCTCCTCGGCTGCAACCTCTACCAAAGCATCGAGGTTCGAGAGAGAGTAGTTCTTAGCCTCGGCAGCAGCAAGACGATCCAAGCCCTTCTGCATACCATAAGTGAAGATGCTCACAATACCGAGAACATCAGCACCTGCATTACGCAAAGCCTCAACAACCTCGATACAGCTACCACCTGTTGAGATAAGGTCCTCAACAACAACTACCTTCTGGCCCTTCTCCAACTTACCCTCGATCTGGTTACCACGACCGTGGTCCTTAGAGCCAGAACGAACATAACCCATAGGGAGGTTAAGGATTGTAGCAGTGATAGCAGCGTGTGCGATACCCGCAGTCGATGTACCCATCAACACCTCTACCTCTGGGTAGTGCTTACGAATAAGCTCTGCAAGGCCCTCCTCCACGTGGTTACGAACCTCAGGAGCTGTGAGAGTCAAACGGTTGTCGCAATAGATAGGGCTCTTAATACCACTTGCCCAAGTAAAAGGCTGCTCTGGACGCAAAAATACAGCACCAATAGAGAGCAAATCTTTAGCAATCTTCTTTTCCATAATATCTTCGTTTTTAATTATTTACAATTCATTACTCTGCGAACTCACGCATACAACGCTCATAAGCTGCAACAGGATCATCAGCAGCCGTAATAGGACGACCAACAACGATAAAGTCCGAGCCAATCTCCTTCGCACGCTCTGGAGTAGTTACACGCACCTGATCGCCGACATCACCATCTGCAAAGCGAACACCAGGTGTTACGGTCATAAACTCTGCGCCGCACGCCTCCTTTACCATAGCCGCCTCAAGTGGAGAGCATACTACGCCATCCAAGCCCGCAGCCTTTGCATTCTCGGCATACTTAACGATAGTGTCGTTGATAGATGCACCGATGAGAAGTTCCTTCTGCATACGCTCCTCCGAGGTAGATGTGAGCTGTGTAACAGCGATAAGGAGTGGACGTGTGCCATCCTCACGTGTAAGGCCCTCGATAGCAGCCTTCATCATATCTACGGTACCCGCAGCGTGAACATTGGTCATATCAACATCCAAGTTACGCAATACCGACATAGCCTTCTTTACGGTATTTGGAATATCGTGAAGCTTGAGGTCGAGGAAGATACGGTGACCACGCTCCTTGATAGTGCGTACAATCTCTGGGCCCTCAGCATAGAAGAGCTCCATACCAATCTTCACGAATGGCTTACGGCCTGTGAACTTATCCAAGAAGTTGAGTGTCTGCTCCTTGCTGCTGAAATCGCAAGCAATAATTACATCACGTTTGCTCATAATTATATAGTTTTTTATATTGTTGTTCTACATTCGGTGCACGAATCGCACTTTATTCTACAAAGTTAGAAAAAAATATTGAGATATCAACACCTAAAACACGATTTGTTTCAAATAGATAGGCTTCAACGCAGTTCCACAAATACGTCAACGCCAAATTTGTCGATTCACCACCCTACCCAAATACAAAAAAAGTGGATGCTCAACACTCGTGAACATCCACCTTTTCGCATAAAAATCGCGCGGCATCAATTACTTTACAATACCGATAATGTCGCGCAAACGCTCGATACCAAGTCTCTCCATCTCAAGTGGCAAAGCCTCGATAATCTCCTTCGAAGCGTAAGGATTACGCAAGTTGGCAGCGCCAACCTGAACTGCCGTAGCACCCGCCATCATCATCTCGATAACATCCGAAGCAGAGCTTACACCACCACATCCCATAACAGGAATCTGGCAAGCGTTAGCCACCTGGTAGACCATACGCAACGCCACAGGGAAGATAGCATCTCCCGAGAAGCCACCCATCTTATTAGCGATAACAGGCTTGCGACGTACGGTGTCGATACGCATACCGAACAACGTGTTAATCAAGCAGATACCATCAGCGCCAGCATCCTCACAAGCGCGTGCGATAGATACCACATCGGTAACATTTGGGCTAAGTTTGATAAACACTGGCTTTGTAGTAACGGCCTTAACACGACGTGTTACCTCCGCAGCACTCTCAGGCTGTGTACCGAAGTTCACACCACCCTTATGCACATTTGGACACGACACGTTAACCTCGATAATCTCCACCTGCTCCTCCTTGTCAATCTTCGCGCAGCACTCCTCGAACTCCTCGAACGAGAAGCCGCTGATGTTAGCAACGATAGGCTTGTGATAAATCTCGCGCAAGCGTGGCAACTCCTCCGAAATTACCCTATCAATACCTGGGTTCTGAAGGCCTACCGCGTTGATAAGGCCCGACTTACACTCCGCAATACGTGGTGTAGGGTTACCAAAGCGTGCCTCACGTGTAGTACCCTTGATAGAGATAGCGCCGAGGCAGTTGATATCGTAGAACTCCGCAAACTCCTGACCAAAGCCGAAGGTTCCCGAAGCTGGAACTACAGGATTGTCGAGCTTCACGCCGCAAAGCTCAACAGATGTATCATAGTGCTTTACCATATTATCTCCTCTCGTTTTAGTACAGGGCCCTCCTTGCAGATTCGCTTATTGCCATACTTTGTTTTGCAGGTGCAGCCTACGCAAGCGCCAAAGCCACAACCCATACGCTCCTCGAAGCTGAACTCGCCATCTACCTCCGTAGCGTCGTACAACGCCTTGAGCATTGGAAGTGGTCCACAAGTATAGAGGTAGTCGAACGAGAGTGCCTTCTCGCGGATGACATCCGTTACGAAGCCCTTTGTGCCGTGCGAGCCATCAGCCGTAGAGCAGTATACATCCACGCCCAAAGCCTTGAACTCCTCCTCGTAGAAAATCTCATCCTTGGTGTTAAAGCCGAGGATTACCATAGGCTTCTTACCCTCCGAGAGCAATCTCTTGCACAAGTTATACAACGGTGGTACACCTACGCCACCACCTACCAATAGTGGTCGCTCCGCCGAATTCTCGGTATTGAAACCATTACCGAGGCCCGTAAGGATATCGAGCTTCGTACCTAGTGCCATATGGCTCATCTGGTCGGTACCGCCACCCACTACCTTATATATAATAGTAATAGTCTGGGCATCGTAGTCCGAAACCGAGATAGGACGACGCAAGAACTTACCCTCGAGTTCGATATTTATGAACTGTCCCGAGCGAGTGATATACTGGGTATCGCCCTCCAACACCATACGGTAAACCGCAGGTGTTAGAGGCTCGTTACTCAAAACTTTATATATGTCTCTCTTATACATTATTCTGCATCAATTGTAGATACGCCGAGAGTAATCTCCTCCAATACATCGAGAAGCACGCTTACGGTCTCAAGAGCGGTGAAGATTGTCACGTTGTTCTCAACGGCACAGCGACGGATGTCGTAACCATCGAGACGTGCGCTACTCTGGTTGATATCTATGGTGTTGATAACATAGTTTACGTGGCCCTTACGGATAGAGTCGAAAATCTCTGTAGAGCCCTCGCTGAGCTTCTTCAAGCAACGAGTGCGGATGCCATTCTCACGCAAGAATGTTGTAGTACCGCTGGTAGCCTCGATGTTGAAACCAAGCTCATAGAAGCGACGGATAAGAGGCAATGCACGCTGCTTATCGGCATCGGCGATGCTCACGAAGATAGTACCATAGTTTGCAATGGTCATACCTGACGACTGCAATGACTTGTACAACGCGCGACGCAACGATGAGTCGTAGCCGATGGCCTCACCCGTAGACTTCATCTCTGGAGAGAGGTAAGAGTCCACACCACGAATCTTCGCGAATGAGAAGGCTGGAGTCTTAACATACCAACGCTTCTTCTCATCTGCGATAACCTTTGTTACACCCTGCTCCTTAAGGCTCTTGCCAAGCATCACATTTGTAGCGATGTTTGCCATAGGAGTACCTGTTGCCTTCGAGAGGAATGGTACGGTACGTGAAGAACGTGGGTTAACCTCGATAACATATACCATATCGTTGTCATCGGCAATGAACTGAATATTGTAGAGTCCTACGATACCAATCTCCATACCGAGGCGGATAGTGTAGTCGATGATAGTATCCTTCACCTTCTGGCTAACGCTGAAGGTAGGATATACGCTGATTGAGTCACCAGAGTGGATACCTGTGCGCTCAACGTGCTCCATGATACCTGGGATGAATACGTCGGTGCCGTCGCAGATAGCGTCAACCTCCAACTCCTTACCCATGATATACTTATCGACCAAAACTGGAGAGTCCTCGTTAATCTCTACCGCAGTCTTGAGGTAGTGACGCAAAGCCTCCTCGTTCGATACAATCTGCATAGCGCGAC
>JAFYRB010000084.1 GCA_017559615.1 Alistipes sp.
AATATCGACCTTGAGGAGCTTCGCGAGGAGGTAGAACAGTTACACCGCCGTTTGAGTTATGATTCTCGCGCCAAGTAGTATAAATCTCGCCGATAGCCACGTTATGGCTATTGTAAATGTTACCCCCGACTCGTTCTATGCCGAAAGCCGCGTAGAGAGTGTCGAGGGTTTGTGTCATCGTATAGCGAGGGTTATTGCCGAAGGTGCCACGATAGTTGATATCGGAGGTTACTCGTCGCGTCCTGGTGCTGCGGAGGTGACGGTAGAGGAGGAGTGGACGAGAGTACGTGTGGGATTACTCGCCGTGCAGAGCCTCGAGGAGGGTGTTGTGGTGTCGGTAGATACGTTCCGTTCCGAGGTGGTACGTCGTGCGGTGGAGGAGTTTGGTGAGATTATCGTCAACGATATCTCGGCTGGCGAGCTGGATAGGGATATGTTGGGCGTTGTTGCGAAGTATAAGTTGCCGTATGTCGCGATGCATATGCGAGGTACGCCCACGACAATGCAGTCGCAGACCGACTACGAAGGTGGCGTGGTGCGTGGCGTTGTGGAGTATTTCGAGGAGCGTGTTCCTAAGCTTAAGGCTGCGGGTGTTGAGAATATTGTTCTTGATCCAGGCTTCGGCTTTGCAAAAGATGCGGCACAGAATTTTGAGCTTATGCGAGGTCTTGGCGCGCTACGAGCATTGGGATATCCTATCTTGGTCGGTGTATCGCGTAAGTCGATGATATATCGCACGTTGGGTATCACGCCCGAGGAGTCGTTGCCAGGCTCTTTGGCCTTGGCGTGGGAGGCGCTCGGAAGTGGTGATGCGATACTTCGTGTTCACGACGTTGCTGAAACGGTGCAGGTTATGCGCCTAAGCAAGATATATAAACAGGGTTATGATAGAGATTAAAGATATAAAGAAGAGTTTTGGAGAGTTGGAGGTGCTGCACGGCGTGTCGCTAACAATCAACGAGGGCGAGATCGTCTCGATTGTTGGTGCCAGCGGTGCGGGTAAGACCACGCTTCTGCAAATCGTAGGCTCGCTGATGTCGGCAGATGCTGGAGAGGTGATAATAGATGGCGTGAGGCTTGGGGAGCTTGCAGACGATGCGCTCTCGGAGTTTCGCAACAAGCGCATAGGCTTCATCTTCCAATCCTACCACCTGCTGCCAGAGTTTACGGCCGTGGAGAATGTTATGATGCCGATGCTTATTGCGGGTGTTAAGCGCAAGGAGGCGGAGGATAGAGCCAGAGAGTTGTTGGATATGGTCTCGATGAGTCACCGCGCGGAGCATAAGCCTTCGGCATTGTCGGGTGGAGAGCAGCAGCGTGTGGCTATCGCACGTGCGTTGGCAAATCGCCCGGCGGTAGTACTTGCGGATGAGCCTACGGGAAACCTCGACTCCGAAACCCGTAACGATATCCAGCGTCTCTTCTTCGAGCTTCGTGAGCGTACGGGACAGACCTTCGTGATTGTTACCCACGACAGCGCCCTTGCTGATGGCTCGGATCGTAAAATTATGATGAAGGATGGAACGATTATATAGCGAAATGTCATACGAGGAGATGTTCGAACTCCTTGAGTCGCTGCACGATAAATTCAATAACGAGAGTTTCATCGAGGCCGACCCTATTAGTGTTCCGCACTCCTACGCCGATGCGGGAGATATCGAGATTTCGGGACTCCTCGCCTCGACCATTGCGTGGGGTAACCGCAAGGCTATTGTGCAGAGTTCGCACCGTATGATGCGATATATGGATAACTCGCCGAAGGATTTTGTTCTCAACGCCTCGGATGCCGAGATAGCAACGCTCTCGAGTTACGTACACCGCACCTTCAATGGTGAGGATTTGCAAGATTTCGTGCGAGCGTTGCGTCATATCTTTAATAAGTGGGGTAGCATCGGAGGCTTCTTCGAGAGTCGCTATGCGGAGCATCAGGATTTGCGTAGGGTATTTTCGGAGTTTCGTCGCGAGTTCCACTCCGTAGAGCATAATCCACACTCCGAGAAGCATATGTCATCTATTGATAAGGGTGCGGCGTGCAAGAGACTCTGTATGTATCTTCGATGGATGGTGCGTAGGGACGATAGAGGTGTGGACTTTGGCCTATGGCGCGGAATACCTATGTCGGCACTCTATATGCCTTTGGATATCCATACTAGCCGTATGGGGCGTGGCTTGGGACTTCTGGAGCGCAAGCAGAACGATTGGAAGGCTGTGGAGGAGCTTACAGCCTCGCTACGTGAGTTCAATGCCGAGGACCCTGTGCGATATGACTACTCGCTCTTTGGCGTGGGAATTACACATATGCTCGATTAGGCGATGTTTCAGTTTAAGAGGTTTACCATAGATGATGCGCATACCGCGATGAAGATTGGTACCGATGGGGTGCTTCTTGGTGCGTGGGCAGATGTGGCTGGCGATAGCGATATCTTGGATATGGGTACAGGCTCGGGACTTATAGCCATTATGGCCGCTCAGCGTAACCCAAAGGCGCATATCGTGGCAATAGATATTGTGGAGGATGCTGTGGCTCAGGCGCGTAGCAACGTTGCTGCGACGGCGTGGAAGGAGCGCATAGAGGTGGTCGCGGGGGATGCTAATGACTTCATCAGCGAGCGTAAGTTCGACCATATAGTCTCCAATCCGCCATTCTTCACCGAGACACTGCAATCACCCTCCGAGGCACGACGTATGGCGCGTCACGCCACGACACTAACCTACGAAAATATCGTGGAGGTTGCCGAGCGACTGCTTCGACCTGGGGGACGCATCAGTGTGATACTCCCGTTCGATGCGGCGATGATGTTTCGTAGAGTGGCCTTCGAGCGATTGTGGTTGCGCCGTCTTACCAATATCGTAACACGTGAAGGGGATGTGCCAAAGCGCACGATGATGGAGTTTGTGTTAACTAATACGCCGCAGATGCCACACTGCGATGAACTGACGATACAACATCGCAATGGCGACTATACGGCTCAATATCGCACCTTGACGCGCGATTTTTACCTAAATTTCTAATAATAAAGAAAATATTTCGTACCTTTGTAGCATTACTAAGAAAATAGAGTCTATTATGAGAATACTTAAACTTTTAGTTGCCGTTGTGGCGATAGCGTTTGCCGTAGATGCTTCGGCGCAGCAGGTCGTTAAGAAGCGCATTGGCGTATATAAGGAGAGTGGTAATGTGGTTATCGCGGAGGCTACGACAACACTCGCAGTAGATGTTGTGGTGCAGCACGAAACCTTCACCCCAGGTATATATGCTCGTTATGCGCAGAAGCTCCTCGGTTCGCGAGCACCGCTTGTGGAGCGTGATGAGTATCGTATCCTCGAAGCTGATGTTGCAATCGTAGAGGATGCTACACGCTATGTTACAGAGGGCGAGCAGATTAACTTTGAGGCATCGCAGGATGCAGACTCTTTGCCTGTTGCTATAGACCGCCTTTCGAGTGCGGAGCGTAGCGCAGAGGTAGCGGCAAAAGAGGCTGCGGAGCAGATTTTCTCACTCCGTCGCGCACGCCTCGACCTCGTTTCGGGCGAGTTTGGCGATGGTGTATTTGGTGGTGGTCTTGAGAGCGCACTTAAGGAGATTGACCGCCTTGAGAGAGAGTATCTCGCGTTGTTCTATGGCTCACGTTCGGTTGCTACATCCGCAGAGCGATTCTACGTCGCAGTGTCGGAGTCGCAGCCTACAACTATCGTAGCACGCTTCAGCCCCGAGAAGGGCCTTGTTGCCAAGAGTGACCTTACGGGAGATATCATCCTTGTGACAATTACCCCTTCGCAGATGAGCTATCCACAGAGTGACGTTAAGGGTACGGTGGCATACCGCTATGCTAATAACTCGGATGTTGCGGTAGCCTACGGAAATGAGATTCTTGCACGCCGTATATTGCCCGTCTATGAGTTTGGCGCTACGGTGATGTTCTCACAACCAAAATAGTGGCTATGGATTATACACAGAGAATGATATCACTGCTTGGCCGTCTGCGTAAGCAGATGAATGGTGCCGTGGCAGAGAGTATGGCTACGCATAACCAGAACTATGGTCTTAACTATGGCGTTAGCATCGCCACGATTCGTGAGATTGCAGCCGAGGAGGAGCCTGACTATGGTTTTGCAAAGTATCTCTATCAGCAGCAGGTGCGTGAGTTGAAGCTCTGCGCTTGCCATCTTGCCGAGCCGCAGAAGTTAGATACTCACGAATTCCCATTCTGGTCGCGCGGTATTGCTAATGCGGAATTGGCCGAGGAGTTGGCCTTTGCACTCCTGTCGAAGATTTACGACATCAACTCGCTAATGGGTGTGTGGAGCACCGAGAGCAATGAGATGATAGCCTATGCAGCGCTTATGGCGGCATCGCGTAACAAGCGTACTACCTCCGAGGTGGCGTTCATCGCAGCGGAGAAGGCTGTGAAGGCAAATCCAAATTCGGTATATATTGCAAATGGTGTTGTTAGTTTGATGTGCTATGTTGCCACGCACGATAAGTCGGTGAAGGTTGGTATTCCAACCCTCTTGGAGCATATGCCCGACTGCCCTACGAAGGATAAAATTAAGGAGGAGTTAGAGTGGCAATTGGAGTATGTATAGAGTAAAGCAGAGAGTCGCGTGGACTCTCTGCTTTTTTTAGAATGTGTAGATACCCTGATGTCTGCGTATAATATCGCAGAAACGGTCGAAGGCTATTATGCCACTACCGCGCCATAGCGGCTCGCCACTCTGGAAGAGTATAAATGTCGGGACGCGTAGGATGTTATATCTGCGTACAATCTTCCTACTTAATGGTTGTGAGATGTTTATCTTTGTAATGCTTACCATATCGCTCATAGCCAGAGCAATGCGTTCAAGGATGTTATCCATCGCTCGGCAAGCACCACACCACGAGGCGTAGAACTCAACAAGTGTGAGTCGCTCGGCGGAGACAATAGTATCGAATTCAGAAATTTTCATACCTTATAGCGTTAAAAAAAATGAGACTTCTATGTAATCATAGAAGCCTCAAAATCTATACCGCAAAAGGTTCGTTAGAACAATGCCTTTGGCAACTCCTCGATTCTTGATATATATACCACCTCGATACCCTTCACAGGCTTGATGCCCTTCTGTGCGAAGGATGATACTACGATGCGCTTGAAACCCAGACGTGCCGCCTCGGCGATGCGCTGCTCGGTACGTGGTGCAGGGCGCACCTCACCCGAAAGACCTATCTCACCAGCGCAACAAACACCCTCCATAAGTGGGCGGTCGTAGAACGATGATATTATAGCCCCCACAACTGCGAGGTCCATTCCCGTATCCGAAATCTTGAAGCCACCAGCGAAATTTAGGAAGACATCCTTCTGATACATCTTCATTCCCACACGCTTTTCCAACACTGCCAAGAGCATATTCATACGTCGCTGGTCGAAGCCCGTTGTCGAGCGCTGTGGAGTGCCATACGCGGCGTTGCTAACGAGGGATTGCACCTCGATAAGATATGGTCGAAGGCCATCTACCGCAGCACCTACCGCACACCCCGCAAGAGGCTCGTCGTAATGTGTAAGCAGAATCTCCGAAGGGTTATCCACCTCCTTAAGACCATCACCTCGCATCTCGAAGACGCCAATCTCATACGTAGCACCAAAGCGGTTTTTTAGGCCACGAAGGATGCGATATGTATGGTTGCCATCGCCCTCGAACTGAAGCACCACGTCTACGATATGCTCCAAAATCTTTGGACCCGCGATAGAGCCATCCTTGGTGATATGTCCGATGATGAAAATCGCAATGTTGTTGCTCTTGGCGACCTTGAGAAGTGTCGCTGCGCACTCACGAATCTGCGTCACGCTACCTGGCGATGACTCCACAAGGTCGGTCGACATAGTCTGTATCGAGTCGATAATCACCACATCGGGGTGTGTCTCCTCAATCTGCGCTACGATATTCTCGAGCAACGTCTCTGTAAATACCGTACACTCTTCGTTGTGGATGCCAATGCGGTTGGCGCGCATCTTAATCTGCTCGGCAGACTCCTCGCCCGATACGTAAAGGCTCTTTAGCGAGTTGTTCGTTAGTGCCAACTGCAACGATAGGGTAGACTTTCCGATACCTGGCTCACCACCAAGAAGTATCAGCGAGCCTGGTACAAGACCACCTCCCAGCACGCGGTTAACCTCCTTATTGCCGATATCTATACGGCGTGTTGTACCCTCCTCGATATCCTGCACCTTGCGTGGCTCCGACTTTGGAACCGATGCCACACGTGCCGCAACCGACGAGGACTCCTTGGCTACGATATGCTCCGTGATGGTGTTCCACGCGCCACACGCAGGACACTTACCCAACCACTTTGGAGTCTCGTAGCCGCAGTCGTTACAGAAGTATGCTCGCTTAACCTTTGCCATATTGCTTAGCTGAATAGTCTGAGAATATCGCTACCATTGGCGTAGATAAGAAGTGCCAAGAGTAGGTAGAAGCCGATGTTCTGTGCGATGGTCATAAACTTCTCGCTTGGCTTGCGGCGTGTGATAATCTCCCACAATGTGAACAGCACGTGGCCACCATCCAACACAGGGATAGGCAAGAGGTTCATAATAGCCAACATCACCGAAAGCAACGCTGTGATATTCCAGAAGTTATACCAATTCCATACCTCTGGGAAGATGCCTCCAATAGAGATGAAACCACCCACCTCCTTGTAGAGTTTCGTGTCGGGGTTTACCATCATTACGAGCTGCTCCCAGTACGAAGCAATCTTCTTTCCCGTATACTTGAAGCCCGCAGGGATAGACTCCCAGAAGCCATACTCCAACTGTCGAGGTGCTACGCTTGCTACGCGCACGCCAATCTTACCATTCTGGTCAACCTGAACGGCAATCTCCACGCTCTCACCATTGCGCTCTACGGTAAGCATCGCAGTGTCGCCCTTTGCCGCCTCCAAGAGTGGTAGGGCGCTTAGGAAGTCTGCCGTAGCCTCGCCATTTACTGCTACGATACGATCACCCTCCACGATACCTGCCTCCTTCGTAGAGTCATACTCCACAGATGCAACTACAAACGGAACAAACTCGCCAATGAAGTTTACGTATCCGCCACGCTCACGCATAGCAACGAGGTCATTCATCGCAAGAGTCAAGGTCATAGGCTCCATATCGCGCAATACCTCAACCTCAAGGTCGTGGTCAACAATAAGCAATCGCTCGTTAATCTCCACAACGTTGCCAATAGCCTCACCGTCAATGGTAAGAATGCGGTCGCCATCTACAAATCCCAACGCCTCGGCCTCCTCGTTGAAGAGGTAACCGTTGACCATATCATCGTTGTGGTAGTAGTTCTCACCCCAGGTATAGAGCATTGCAGAGTAGATGCCAATGGCAAAGATGACGTTCATCACTACACCCGCAATCATAACGATAAGTCGTTGCCACGCCTTCTTTGCGCGAAGCTCATCCTTCACAGGCTCCAACGTGCGCTGCTGCTCCTTAAGCTCCTCAATTCTCTCCTCGAGGCTCTTTACCTCTGCTTCGAGGCGTGCGATATCCTCGCTGTTACCCTTACGGCGTGCGCTCTTAAGCTGCTTCTTCGCCTCCTCAAGCTTCGTCTCCGTAGCGCTCTGCTCGTCCATCAACACCTCGCGGCTATCGTAGAGCGATACGTAACCACCCAATGGCAACCAGCCGATGCCATACTCCGTACCACCTATCTTGCGCTTGTAGAGCGAAAACCAAGGGTTGAAGAAGAGGTAGAACTTATCAACACGCGCACCTACCATACGTGCCGTGATGTAGTGTCCAAACTCGTGGATTAGTACAAGCATCGAGAGCGATGCGAAGAACTGAAGTGCCTGAATAAGTATTCCTGTCATAGTCTATTTATTATTTTCTTATTTGTCAAGTTTAAGGTATCGGCGTGCCAACTCACGAGCCTCGATGTTCGCATCGTCGTAGGTAGCAAGCGTAGGGTGCTTCTCGAACGTAGCGTTGTCCAAAGCGTAGCGTATCGCACCTACGATATCGGTGTAGCGACACTTATGTGCCAAG
This sequence comes from Alistipes sp., assembly GCA_017559615.1. The sequence goes on from JAFYRB010000084.1 coordinate 8,016, forward strand.
AACGCCGCCACAGCAACCTCGTTCGAGCCATTCATAGTGCAGGCTGCCGTACCACCACGCTGCAACACCTCGTAGGCGATATCCAACGCTGGGTACTTCTCGCGGTCCACGTCGAGGAAGGTTAGCGTAGGGTAGTTAAGTATCGAGAACTGCTCCATAGCCTCCTCGGCACGTTCTGGGTAGAGGAGTGCGTAGCTAATTGGCGTGTGCATATCTGCTGTTCCGAGCTGCGCCTTAACAGCACCATCGGTAAACTCCACCATAGAGTGTACGATAGATTGTGGATGCACAACAACCTTGATTCTTTCTGGCTCAATATCGAACAACCAACGAGCCTCGATAACCTCGAAACCTTTGTTTACAAGTGTCGCGGAGTCGATGGTAATCTTCGCACCCATAGACCACTGCGGATGCTTCAGAGCCATCTCTGGTGTTACGCTCTCCAACGCCTCGCGAGGTATGTCGCGCAACGCACCACCACTACAAGTGATGATAAGGTTACGTATAGCATTACGCTTCTCGCCCTCCAGACACTGCATAATCGCCGAATGCTCCGAGTCGATAGGCATAATATCCACACCCTTGTTGCGTGCCGCGGCCATAATGATGTCGCCACCCACGACCAACGTCTCCTTATTTGCCAAGGCTATACGCTTGCCACTCTCGATAGCGAGATATGTTGGATGGAGGCCTGCGTAGCCCACAAGAGCATTAACCAGTGTGTCGCTGCGATAGCTACGTGCAACGTGGTTTATAGCCTCGCTGCCCGCCATAACCTCCACACGTGTATCCTTCAACGCCTCGCGGAGTGCCTCGTAGTGGCGCTCATCGCCAATAACCACACACTCTACATCGAACTCACGTGCCTGCTGTGCAAGCTCCTCCCAGCGGCTATGTGCTACTAACGAGCTAACCTTGAAGCGCTCGGGGTAGCGACGTACAATATCGAGAGTCTGCACTCCGATAGAGCCTGTGGAACCTAAAATTGAAAGTCGTTCAACGCTCATAATATTCCGAGGGTTAGAAGAGTATATATCGCTCTGGGTCTACGGCCGTACCGTCGCGCCATAGCTCGAAGCCAAGTTCTACGTTCTGCTCCGTCTTGTCATCATCGCGCTTGAGGCTACCAATCACCGAGCCACTCTGCACGGTCTGTCCCTTACGCACGAGAATCTCACCCAAAAGTTTATAGACCGAGATGTAACCGCCGTTATGCTGGATGGTTACGCTGTAAAGACCTTCGGCCTGGTTTTCCACGGCGATGATAGTTCCATTTTCGACGGCCATTACCGAGTCGTCGCCATCGATACTCATAATCGCCACGTCGTAGCTCGACTCTGGAGCGTCGAAGTTACGGGTGATGTTACCACGCATAGGTGTGCTAAACATCGCAGCTTGGCCCTGAAGTGGCTTGGTATTTGTAAGCGAATACTCATTTGTAGTGCTCTCCAATGCCGAACGTAGCAACGAGTCGGCACGTGTAGGCAGGATGCGCGACTTGTCGTAGCGAATTGTATCGGTAAGAACGGTAGAGTGTAGCGCAGGGGTGCTGCCACCCATTATCGTTGCTACAGCCTCGTTGTATGCCAAAATCTCCTCCATATTACGCTCCATAAGGTCGAGGCGCATAATGCTCTCGGTGAGCTGCTCGCCAAGACGCTCGGCCTTGGTGCGGTAGCCTGGAAGGATGTCGAGAATAGAGGTGTAGGCGCAGAGTGTTATAACCAGCGCAAAGAGTATAAGGATAAGTCCTGCAACGCTACCCCAAAGTCCTAATGGGGTGATGTTGAGTCGCCAATGTATATCATCCGAGTTGCGACCACGCATTATAAGTGTGCTTTTCTCGGTTAGGTATTCCCAAAAACTACGTATCATACTTATATATTTATAGCCTATAAACGTACAAAAGTACAAAAAAGTATTTAGATTTCAATACCGAAGAGATTGGAAATTGTTGCCAGATGGTCGAAATAGTTGCTACTTTCGGATAACTTTGTTACCTTTGTGCTACGAAAATTTTGAAAAATTATAATACTATGGTAAAACCAACACTTTTAGTTTTGGCCGCAGGTATGGGTTCGCGCTACGGCTCTCTCAAGCAGATGGATGGCGTAGGCCCTAATGGTGAGGCTATTATCGACTATTCGGTATACGATGCAATTCGCGCGGGATTTGGCAAGGTGGTCTTCGTTATTCGCCACTCTTTCGAGCAGGAGTTTAAGGAGGTGTTCAATGCCGAGCGCTTCGGACATAAGATTGAGGTGGAGTATGTGTTCCAGGAACTTAACTATCTCCCAGAGGGCTTCACACTCCCTTCGGAGCGCGTTAAGCCTTGGGGAACGAACCACGCTGTGATGATGGCAAAGGGTGTTATCAACGAGCCTTTTGCGGTTATCAACGCCGATGACTTCTATGGCCGTGAGGCATACCAGACTATCGGTGACTATCTCGTGGAGTTGGCCGAGAGCCGTAACCGCTACTGTATGGTGGGCTATCAGGTTAACAAGACTCTCTCGGAGAATGGTACCGTATCGCGTGGCGTATGTACCGTAGATGAGGAGGGTAACCTTACGGGTATGGTCGAGCGCACGCAGATTGAGCGCGTTAATGGCACTATCGTATTCCACGATGGTGGCGCTGATGAGCCATTGGCGGAGGATACTCCAGTATCTATGAACCTCTTTGGCTTTACGCCTGACTACTTCGACTACTCGGAGGCATTCTTCAAGGAGTTCCTTGCGGCGAATATCGAGAACCTTAAGTCGGAGTTCTTTATTCCGTTGATGGTTAACAAGGTTATTAGCGAGGGTACTGCGACGATGCGTGTTCTTAAGACTACATCTAATTGGTTTGGTGTGACTTACAAGGAGGATAAGCCACAGCTCGTAGCCAAAATCGAGGAACTTATCGAGACGGGTATTTATCCAAAGAATCTGTGGAATGTAGCGAAGTAAACGGCTATATCAAAAAAAAGGCTATAACAATTAAGGGAGCGATTGATGTCGCTCCCTTAATTATTTTATGTTTTTCGAGGATTACTTCAACTTTGCAGCAACCTTCTCCAACATATCCTTTGTCATAGACTCGAGGTCCCACTCTGGCTTCCAACCCCACTCCTCGCGAGCGCAAGTGTCGTCCAAAGAGTTTGGCCAGCTGCGTGAGATAACATCCTTAACAGGGTCTACGTTGTACTCCATCTGGAAACCTGGTACGTGACGCTCAACAACCTCGCGGATGATCTCTGGTGTGAAGCTCATAGCAGCGATGTTGAAAGAGTTGCGGTGCTTAAGCTTTGCAGGGTCAGCCTCCATAAGCTCAACAGTAGCGCGCAATGCATCAGGCATATACATCATATCCATATATACGTCTGGAGCGATGTTACATACGAACTTGTTACCCTTAACAGCCTCGTAGTAAATCTCTACTGCGTAGTCGGTAGTACCGCCACCAGGGAGAGTTACATTAGAGATGATACCTGGGAAACGTACCGAACGTGTATCAACGCCGAAACGTGAGTGGTAGTAGTTAGACAAAAGCTCGCCAGTCACCTTGCAAACACCGTAGATTGTGTTAGGCTGCATAACAGTGTCCTGTGGAGTCTTGTCGCGTGGGAAATCACCACCGAAAGCACCGATAGAACTTGGAGTAAATACTGCGCAGTTCTTCTCGCGAGCAATCTCCAAAGAGTTCTCCAAAGCGCCCATATTGATGCGCATAGCCAACTGTGGGTTCTTCTCGCCAGTAGCTGAAAGAAGAGCAACAAGGTTGAAGATAGAGTCGATGTTGTACTTATTTACAACCTCTGCATACTGCTTTGCATCGAGAGCGTCGAGCGACTCGAATGGACCAGCCTCTGCAAGTACAGCATTGTGTTTAACATCGGTAGCAACGACATTCGATGCACCATAGATTGAGCGAAGATATGGTACCAACTCAGATCCAATCTGACCACCGGCACCTACGACCAAAATACGCTTCATTTGATTTGTTTAACGATTAGTTATATGTACAAAGTTTAAACTCTTTTTCCTGCCGCTACGTTGTGGCATATTCATAATGACACAATGTTTCACATCGCAAAGGTAATTATTTTTGGCAAAATATAAGCAAAAATACCAATTTTTTTATTTATGGGAATAAAATTATCGCGGAAAATTATGGAGAATAATATTTTTATATATCTTTGCACTGCTTTTTAAAAAAAAAACTAATCAACCTAAAAAAAAACTAAAAAATTTTAAAAATGAGAATTTTCTACACTAAAGCACTTGCATTGTGCTTGATGTTTGCGACAGCCCTCACAGTGGGTTGTGACAAGGAACCTGCTAAAACTCCAGAGGAGCCAGTTGGCCCAAAGCCTTTGGTAGAGGGTACTTTTGAGGTAACTATTGATGAGGTACTCGAGGATTCGATAACCATCACAATCACTCCATCGGAGGAGGTAGACTACTACTACGCTTGTCTTGCTTCGGATACTGAGAAGAATCTCGGTGGCGAGGAGGAGCTAATCGTATTAGACCAGCTCTCACAGCCAAATGTTGAGCAGTTGATATTCCGTGGCGAGCAGACATTGACATTTGGTGGTCTTATCGCCCACTCACACTATCGTCTCCTATACTTCCAGTACGATAGCGAGAATGAGTGGATTTTCGGTGACTTGAAGCGCTCGGAGCGTATCACAACACCCGATGGCGATGAGAAGTTCTCAATCGAGATTTCGAACATCACAGGTCTTAGCGCCGACATTAAGATTGTGCCCGAGGACCCAACTATGAGCTACTACTTCTGGGTAGAGGAGGCTGAGGACTACGCCAACCGCTTTGAGAATAGCGACAACGTGCTTATGCAGAACGACTTCGGCTACTGGAAGTACTATGCAGAGTTGGAGGGTTTGGACTGGAAAGAGGTTATGCGCTGGGAGCTTATGACAGGCACACAGACACAGAGCACCGATATGCTCTACAACGTAATGATGTGGGACTCGGAGTATATGGTATATGTATATGGTATCGACCAGGATGGTAACATCACATCGCAAATGACCAAGCGTCACTTCAAGACACTCCCTAAGGATGAGCCTAAGGATTTGACCTTCGATGTTGAGATTCTCTCTACCGAGTGGGACGTTGCCTTCAATAAGTTTGCCGTAGAGGCCAAGGTGGTGCCTTCGGACCCAGATATGAAGTACTTCGTAACAATCACCAATATGAGCTGGTATGACTGGTACTTCACAGAGAACAACACTGGTCGCAGCGACGATGAGTATATCATCTACCAGATTCTGCTCAACGCATCGAAGCAGTCGTGGGAGGTACTCGAGGATATGCGCTGGATGGGCGAGTTGACCTACAAGCCACACGAGGTGCGCAACCAGTATCTCAGCCCTAACAAGGAGTATGGCGTCTTTGTCTTCGGTCTCTCGGAGAATGGCCCAACAACAGGCCTTATGGTGCATAAGTTCACCACTCCACAGCGCCCAGCACAGGAGGAGTAGCGTGACGTAAATAAAACCTGAAAACCTAAACTAAAACTATTATATTATGAAAAAGATTTTTGGTCTTTTGGCAATGAGTGCCTTTGCGCTTGTTGCGTGTAACCCCGATACTCCAGAGCCAGAACCAGTTGTTGAGGCTCCTGTTGTAACTCTCGACAAGCAGAGCGTTGAGGTTTCGGCAGAGGGTGGCGAGTTTACCGTAAACTATACTATCGAGAATGCTGTTGAGGGTGTGACTCTCGCAGTTACGGAGGATGTAGCGTGGATTTCAGATGTAGAGGTTGCGGAGAATAGTATCAGCTTCGCAGTTGCTGCAAACGACCTTGAGGAGGCTCGTGAGGCTACTCTTTATGTAGAGTACACTGGTGCTGAGGGCCGTACTATCGCTGTTGCGCAGGCAGCAAAGAGTGCTGCTCCTACACCAGAGTTGGCAACTATTACTCTCGAGGTGGAGAACATCACTTGGAACAATGCTGATGTTACAGTAACTCCTTCGGAGGATGTGGAGTATATTCTTGGCGTTATGACTAAGGAGGCATTTGCTCCATACGCAGAGGATATCGAGTCACTCGTTGCTGCACGTGTAGAGGAGTGGCAGGAGACTGCACAGGAGTACCAGGATATGGGTTATGATGATCCTTGGCAGTACTACTTGAAGAACGAGCAGCGCTCTGGCGAGAGAACATATAGCGTGAAGTATGACTCGCTCTACAATATGTCTTGGGATACGGAGTATGTTGTTTACTGCTTCGGTATGGATGACGAGGGCGTGCAGACCACCGCTGTGGCAGTTGCAGAGTTCCGCACAGAGGGCCCTGAGGCATCTGACAACACCTTCACCATCACCATCGATGCGATGACCAAGTCATCTGTAGAGTTCACCATCGAGCCTACAACCGAGGAGCCTTACTACGTCACTATCGAGACCGTAGACCTCTTGGCAGGCTATGGCCCAGATGCAGACAAGTCTTATGACGACCTTGTGCGCTACCTCACACCAGACTACGAGAACCAGATTGAGCAGCGTCTCTTCACTGGCAAGCAGACACTACTCAACTCCGACATCAGCAAGTCGGTAAATGGTTTCAAGACATACAGAATCCTTGTTTGGGGCTTCGAGAATGGTCCTACCACCAATATCTTTATGTCGGAGGAGTTTAAGCCTGCAGACCCTGTTGTGGACTTCGACCCAAGCATCACAGTTGATGAGTATAACCACCGCAAGATTGTCTATAGCGTTGTGCCTAACAGTATGAGTATGACCTACTATAGCGGCGTGCACACTGCCGACGAGGTTGGCGAGGATGGTGGCGCAACACTTGCCGAGGTTATGGTAAACATCGAGGGCTTCAACAGCAAGCTCACAAGCGGCGTTATCCAGAAGGAGTATGAGGTAGAGCCAGAGAGCGACTATTATGTAGTAGTCTTCAGCTACGACGCTAACACGGGTGAGATGACCTCGGAGGTATTCCTCAGCGAGCGCATCACAACACCTGCCACACCAGGTGAGAAACCTGAGTTGGATGTGGAGGTTACAAACCTCGCTTGGAACGGCGCCGACATCTATGTTAAGCCCAACAACGACTTCAGATACTTCTACGACTGCCGCACAAAGGCTAAGTTCGAGGAGCGCTACGGCTCGACAGATAACTTCTACAACAAGGTATACTCAGGCTGGGAGAGCGAGGCTAGTGACTATGGCTACGACGTCGCAACAGTAATGGGCTGGTACACCAACGAGGGTAGCGGCGTAGCAGACATCGGTGCGCTTGTTTGGAGCACTGATTATATCTTCGCAGCCTTTGGCGTTGACGACGAGGGTAACCTCATCACCGATGTTGTTGTCCGCGAGTTCACAACACTCACCCCACAGCAGTCGTCTAACGAGTTCACAATCACAATCAACTCTATGACTAAGACATCGGTTGATTTTACCGTGACACCTACTAACAACGACCAGTACTACGTAACTGTTCAGAAGGCGGCTACTGTTAGCAGCTATGGTCCCGACCAGAGCAAGTCGTATGACGACCTTATCGCCTACCTTCTCCCAGACTCAGAGAGCACTCTCAATAAGCGTCTTTTCACTGGCGAGCAGACCATCACTAACTCACAGTTGAGCCATACTGTAAATGGTTTCAGTGATTATGTGGTTGTTGTATGGGGCTTCGACAATGGTCCTACCACAACAGTATTTATCTCTGAGGCGTTCCGTCCTGCAGATCCAGAGTAGTGGACATAGCACAATATTCTAACTATGAGGAAGATACTATTTTTTGTTGCTCTGGTCTTTGGCCTTGTGGCTTGCAACACCGATAACCCAACACCACCTTCAACCGAGGAGGCGACGCTTGAACTTACATCCGATGATTCGTTGTGGTTTGATGCCGAGGGTGGCGAGGGCGTTATCACCTACACGCTTGAGAATGCGGTTAAGGGCGTTGACCTTACTGCAACAAGCTCGGTAGAGTGGATTGAGATTAAGGATGTTGCGCAGACCATTACCTATGTCGTAGCGAAGAACGAGACAGAGGAGGAGCGCCGTGGTATTATCACTGTTGAGTATGGAGATAAGAGCTTCAGCGTTAGCGTTATGCAGCGCGCACAGCTTAATGCTGACGTGGTGCTATATGCCAAGACTCTCAATGGTAGCTACTATATGGATACTGTGGAAGGCGCTCAGGGTTATAGCTACAACCTTATGATTTCGGATAAGGGTCTTAACCAGAGTGGTAATATGTACGATGATGCTTCGTACTACCTCTTCGACCTTTATGCTGATACGCCTGCCGTAGATGGTGTTGCTACTATCCCTGCGGGCGAGTACACACTCGGTTTCGAGAAGAAGGCTGGCATTATCAACGATGCTTATAGCAAATTCATAAAGACTACCTCTTCAGGCTCTTCTACGGTGCGTTACTCGGAGGTGCGCCTTGTGGTGTCGGAGAATAAGATTGAGGCATTCATTACCCTTGAGAATGGCGAGGTTCACTACGTAAATTATGAGGGTAGCCTTGTTATCGACCTCTATAAAGCCGACTCTAACGAGGGCTTCAGTACCCTTCGCCGTGACTACTATTTCGATATCAACGATGGTTTGTTCGTAGGTGCTTACGTAGGTAATATGTACTACGCTGGCTACGACACTTGTCAGGTATATCTCTTCGAGGAGCTTGACCTTGAGACTGGCGAGGAGTTTGGCGATGAGTTCCAGCTCGACTTGCAGTTGCCACGTGGCAGCAAGGATATCTGCGGCACTTATACCCCAGGTACCTCTGCGGGTAACTTCATTGTCGGAAGTATGGAGGATATGGGTGGCGGTCAGTATATGCAGGTTAATACCTGGTATATGACTGCTGGTTACTTGGATTTTGCCCCACTTGTCGACGGTAAGATTGTGGTTGAGAAGGATGCTGAGGATAACTACACCTTCACTATCGATTGTATCGACGACGAGGGCCACCGTATAGCAGGTGTGTTCCGCGGCACAGGTGAGTTTATCGAGTGGTAAACCTTTGGTATAGAGCCGCCATAGTGCGGTAAATGTTAAAGCCTCGAATGAGAAGTATGCAATGTACAACTCATTCGGGGTTTTTCGTTTCACACTTTTACTTTTTTCACTATCTTTGCATACATTGTTTATATTACTATGGAATCGCTTCTCGAATTTGGATACGTTGGCCTCTTTATAGGCTCGTTGCTCGCTGCCACGATATTCCCCTTTAGCTCCGATGTGCTTCTTGTGGGAATGCTTGTAGCGGGTGGAGAGCCTGTTACGACGGTTGTTGTGGCGACACTCGGTAATTGGATAGGAGGCCTTATCGGATATTGGATGGGCTGGCTCGGAAAATTGGAGTGGCTCGAGAGGTGGTTTCGCGTGAAGCCCGAGACTATCGCGAAACATAAGGCGAGGGTTGAGAAGTGGGGCCCTCTGCTGGCGCTTCTGACGTGGACACCTTTCGTTGGCGATATCTTTGCCATAGTGTTGGGATTCTACAAGGCGAAGTTTCTCCCCTCGGCACTTTGGATGTTTGTGGGAAAGTGCGGAAGATACATCTGCTGGGCATTGTTGGAGGGCGCTGTAGTTGCGGCAATGTAATAAAATATAGAGGCAAACTATTGCGAGAAATTTAAAAAATGCTTATCTTTGCACAAATTTGGGACTATATATGAAGCGTGCGATAAATAACCTCTATAATTGTGTGTCACAGGACAATCAGTCGTGGGTTAATTGTCGACCTTTTAACTCATTGGGAATCATTGTTTTTAATTGATATTGGCGGCTCTTTTTTGGGCCGCTTGTTTTTTAATATATGGGACAGCAGAGAACTATCATCAAGGGAGGTTATGTCGTAGGACGTGGCGTGGAGGATATCCTAATTGTGGATGGCCGTATTGCGGAGCGTGGCGAAAATATCGTTGCGGAGGCTGGCGATAAGATTATCTCGGCGGAGGGACTTATGGTTGCTCCAGCATTTGTGGATGTTCACGTTCACCTTCGTGAGCCAGGTTTCGGATATAAGGAGCGCATCGCAACAGGTAGTATGGCTGCGGCACGTGGCGGTTACTCAACCGTATGCTCTATGCCAAATCTGAACCCTGTGCCAGATAGCGTTGAGAACCTCAAGGTGCAGCAGGATATCATCGACAGCGATGCTAAAATCGAGGTGTTGCCTTATGCTGCTATCACTATCGGCCGTAAGGGCGAGGAGTTGGTAGACGTGGCAGCATTGCACGATAAGGTGTGTGCCTTCTCGGATGATGGTAGTGGTGTGCAGGTAGATGGTATGATGGAGCGTGCTATGACCGAGGCTGTGAAGCACGATGCTCTTATCGCAGCACACTGCGAAGTTGAGGAGTTGCTCAAGGGTGGCTATATCCACGATGGCGAGTATGCTCGTCAGCACAACCATAAGGGTATCTGCTCGGAGAGTGAGTGGGAGCAGGTGCGTCGCGATATCGAGATTGCCGAGCGCGTAGGTTGCCGCTACCACGTATGTCACATCTCTACGAAGGAGACCGTCGAGCTTGTGCGTGAGGCTAAGGCTCGTGGCGTGAAGGTCACTTGTGAGACAGGCCCTCACTACCTTATCTTTAGTGATATGGACCTTCAGGAGGATGCTCGCTGGAAGATGAACCCTCCAATCCGTACGGCGGAGGATCGCGCAGCACTTATCGAGGGTATCAAGGATGGTACGATTGATATGATTGCTACCGACCACGCACCTCATAGCGTTGAGGAGAAGTCGCGCGGCTTGAAGGATAGTGCAATGGGTATCGTGGGCTTGGAGACAGCCTTTGCAGCGTTGAACACCCACCTTGTGCGTAAGGGTGTTATCACGTTGGAGCATCTGGTGAAGATTATGAGCGAGAACCCTCGCAAAGTATTCCGCATCGAGGGAGGTATCGAAGTAGGTCAGAGAGCCGATGTGGTACTTTTGGATGTGAATCGTGAGTGGCGAGTAGATAGCGATAAGTTCTACTCTATGGGTAAGATTACGATGTTCGATGGTAGAGAGATGACGGGCGATGTTGTGATGACCATCCATCGTGGTGAAGTAGTATACGACAACAAAACAAAATAATATAAAAAAACAATTCAATGAAACCTTTTACTAAGAAACTTGTGCTTGAGAACGGTAAGGAGTTTCCTGGCTATGGCTTCGGCTCGAATCGTACTGCGGTATGCGAGTTGGTGTTCAATACCTCTATGGTAGGCTATCAGGAGATTGTTTCCGATCCAACTTACACAGACCAGATTGTGGTTATGACCTATCCTTTGATGGGTAACTACGGCTTTGCAGATGAGGATTACGAGAGTAAGTTCCCATCTATGGGCGGTATGGTAGTTCGTGAGTGCTGCGATTCGCCAAGCAACTTCCGCTACACAAAGACTCTCAACGAGGCTTTCGAGGAGCTTGATGTTCCAGGTATCAGCGGCGTAGATACACGTATGATTACTCGCATCATCCGCAACGAGGGTACACAGAAGGCTGCTATCGTAGATTACGATATGCCACACGACGAGGTTATGGAGCTTATCCGCACTACGGAGCTTCGCCACAACCTCTTGGAGCGTATCAGTTGCAAGAAGCGTTGGTTCTCACGTACGCCAAACCATAAGTGGGATGTAGTGGCTATCGACTGCGGTATTAAGTATAGCTTCATCCGTCAGCTCAATGCCAAGGGTTGTAACGTTACTATCGTGCCTTACAACTCTACAGCCGAGGAGATTATGGCCTTCAACCCTGATGGCGTATTCGTATCTAACGGTCCTGGTAATCCTGCCGATGCGGAGGTTATCTGCGACACATTGCGTGAGTTGCGTGGTAAGTTGCCAATCTTTGGTGTAGACCTTGGTCATCAGCTTCTTGCTATCAGCTACGGTGCTAAGAACGTTAAGATGAAGGTTGGCCACCGTGGCTGCAACCACCCTGTAAAGTGCTTGGAGACAGGTAAGTTGGAGATTGTTGTACAGAACCACGGTTATGTAATCGACGAGGAGTCGCTCGCATCGACACCATTGCAGATTACACACCGCAACCTCTTGGACAATACCGTAGCAGGTATCGAGTCGGTTGTAGATAAGATCTTCTCGGTGCAGTATCAGCCTGATTGCACACCAGAGTCAAGCAGCTCATATCTCTTCGATAAATTCATTAAACTAATGGAGGAGTAAACTATGCCAAAGAGAACAGATATTAAGAAAGTAATGGTTATCGGCTCAGGTCCTATCGTTATTGGCCAGGCCGCAGAGTTCGACTACGCAGGTACACAGGCGTGTCTTGCTCTTAAGGAGGAGGGTTATCAGGTTATCCTTGTTAACTCTAACCCAGCAACTATTATGACAGATACCCATATCGCCGATAAGGTGTATATGGAGCCATTGACACTTGAGTATGTCGCAAAGATTATCCGCTACGAGCGTCCTGATGCTATCGTTCCAGGTCTTGGTGGTCAGACAGGTTTGAACCTCGCTGTACAGCTCGCAAAGAAGGGTATCTTGGAGGAGTGTGGCGTTGAGATTCTCGGTACGTCGTTTACCTCTATTGAGGAGGCTGAGGACCGTGAGTTGTTCAAGGATCTCTGCGTACGCATCGGTGAGCCTGTTATCCCATCGCGCATCACCAACACAATCGAGGAGGGTGTTGAGGCTGCAAAGGAGATTGGCTATCCAGTAGTGCTTCGTCCTGCCTTTACGCTCGGTGGTACAGGTGGTGGTTTCGCGGATAACGAGGAGGAGTTGCGTGATACTATGCGTAATGCCTTGGCTTTGTCGCCTATCCATCAGGTACTTGTAGAGAAGAGCATCAAGGGCTATAAGGAGATTGAGTTCGAGGTAATGCGTGATAAGAACGACACTGCGATTGCTATCTGCTCGATGGAGAACGTTGACCCAGTAGGTATCCATACGGGTGACTCTATCGTTGTTGCTCCAAGCCAGACTTTAGCAAACAAGGAGTATCAGATGTTGCGCTCAAGTGCGTTGAAACTTATCCGTGCGTTGAAGATTGAGGGTGGTTGCAACGTTCAGTTTGCTCTCGACCCATTGTCATTCAAATACTATATCATCGAGGTTAACCCACGTGTAAGCCGTTCATCGGCTCTTGCTTCAAAGGCGAGTGGTTATCCTATCGCACGTGTTACGGCAAAGGTAGCCATCGGTATGACTCTCGATGAGATTCGTATCGCTAATACCCCTGCCAGCTTCGAGCCTACGTTGGACTATATCGTAACAAAGGTTGCTCGCTTCCCATTCGATAAGTTTACTTCGGCTTCTAACGAGCTTGGTACTCAGATGAAGGCTACGGGTGAGGTTATGAGCGTTGGCCGTACCTTCGAGGAGGGCCTCTTGAAGGCTGTTCGCTCGTTGGAGACTGGTGTATGCCACGTTTACCACAAGAAGTTCGATACTATGTCTGTTGAGGGCATCTTGTCATACATCCGTAAGGGTACCGACGACCGTATCTATGCTATCGCGGAGCTTATCCGTCGCGGTGTAGATTTGTTGCACGTGTACGATAACACAAAGATTGACCTCTTCTTCTTGGAGAAGCTCAAGAACATCGTTGAAATGGAGAAGGTGGTTAAGGAGAACGTTCGTGATGTCGAGACCTTGAAGGAGGCAAAGCGTATGGGCTTCAGCGATAAGTTCATCGGCCAGTTGTGGGGTATGACCGAGAGCGAGGTATTCTTGTTCCGTAAGTCAAACGCGATCTTCCCAGTCTACAAGATGATTGATACTTGTGCTGCGGAGTTCCACTCTGACGTGCCTTACCTCTACTCTACATACGAGCAGGAGAATGAGTCTATCGTAACCGACCGCAAGAAGATTGTGGTACTCGGTTCAGGTCCTATCCGTATCGGTCAGGGTGTCGAGTTCGACTACTCAACCGTTCACGCTATCTGGGCTATCCGCGAGGCTGGTTACGAGGCTATCATCATCAACAATAACCCTGAGACCGTATCTACAGACTACACAACCAGCGATAAGCTCTACTTCGAGCCACTTACTGTGGAGGATGTTATGAACGTTATCGAGTTGGAGAAGCCTACGGGCGTAGTAGTATCTCTCGGTGGCCAGACTGCTATTAACCTTGCTAAGCCTTTGGCAGACCTTGGCGTAGAGATTATCGGTACAGGTATCGAGGCTATCAACAACGCCGAGGATCGTAAGTGCTTCGAGGCTATTATGCGTCGTGCGGGTATC
>JAFYRB010000085.1 GCA_017559615.1 Alistipes sp.
GTTGTGTTGAATGATTTGGTTTGGCAAGTTGAGCTTCCAAGTGGCTCGGTATATAGTGGCCAACTTAATGAAAAGGGTAAGCCTAATGGCTTCGGATGTATGGGTTATGTAGGTCGTGAGGGCTTCCTGGAGAGCATCTATGTTGGTGAGTTCCTTCATAGTCAGCCACACGGTCGTGGATACCTCCTCGAACACCATATTACTAAGCAAGTGGGTGCGCGACGTAGGGCAACCGCGGAGGATGTTATGATGAATGCCGTTTATGACCAATGTGGCAGGCCATACATTTATCCTATTGAGGTGGGTGATTTTATCGGAGGCGAGACATCGATAGCTCATAGGTGGCTTATGAAGCAGGATGGTATGTGGCAGAATGGCCGTTTTTTGCAGGTTGTACGACGTAATTTCCAGCCATTTAAGGAGGATAAGCTATATAGTCTGTCGTATGCGAAAGAAAGCAAACCCTCGTGGCAGAAGCACAAGAGCATCCGCTTGGGTGAGATTGGTAGCGATGGTACGCGTGTTAACCTTAGCCATAATGTTGTGCTTACGCCATTGAGTAGTGGCCGTCTGATGGTGCAACTTGGGGCGCAGCTCTTTACGCTGGGTGGTAATGAGATATATGAGTTTGAAAGAAAAGAGAGTGGGGTAAATCGCCGTTACTACTTTTCGCTTCAGCCAATCGGTGTTACAAGTGGCAACGAGCCGATTGTGGAGGTTAAGCGCGAGGGTGTTAAGTACCTTAAACTCTAATAGATTATAAAATAAAATAAGTGAGGTAGAGATTCTACCTCACTTATTTTTTATGCCCGTTGCTCGTTATTAGAACAAGTAGCCCGTATTGATGTAGAACGCACCCTTACCATCCTGATTCTTGATAAGAGGGTCGCTGCTGAACTTGCTGAGTGGCAAGCCATACTCGAATGCCACGATGAAGTTCTGGTTCATAATGAATCGCAAGCCACCACCTACGGTGATATGTGGGCGGTCAGCGGTGCGGTTACCTGTTTGTGCCATATACTCGTCATACTCCGCGCGATACTGCTCATCGCCCTTGAACGACATATCATAGTTCTTGGTAACCATAGTACCATCGCTGAAGAGGCTCAAACCGAACGAGATATTTTGCTTCCATAGCTGGAACGATACGAAGCGCCAGCGAAGCTCGGCGTTGTACGATGCTACGTCAAGGCCCTGCACGCGGTTACGCATCAAGCCTCGGATAGTGCGGTAGCCACCCATACCATCGCGGTCGTAGTTCGAACCCATAACGGTGATAAATGGCAATACGTAATATGGCGCATCGTTGCCGAAAGTACCCTCATAATTAAGACGATATGCAAACGTGAGGATATCATTCTTCACAATAGGCACATAGTGGCGGAAGGTAACCGAGTAGCGGTAGTAAGGGTTTGTTGTGCCGAGCCACTTTGGTGCCAACATTGCGTGTGCCTCTGCCCAGATACCACGTGATGGAGCAGCCTCCTTATCACGAGTATCGAACAACAAACCAAGACGAAGGGTGCTGCTGACGCCGCCCCACGCCTCCTCCTCGGAGATGATACCCCAGTCGCGGTACATATCGAAAATAGGCTTCTCCTCGGCTGGGAACACCTTATAGTCCTCCTTATTCTTATTAATCTTATCGAGGTTTAGCGCCTGCTTATTGTCATAACCCTGCTTGATGTAGCTGAGGTGGTAGCCCGCCTCCCAGAAGAACTTATTATCCCAGATATTGCCCGTAAAGTCGGTCTTGAAGAGTAGGGCAAGGCGGTTAACGCGATACTTTGGAGTGTAGATGAAGTTATCCGTATTGGCCTTATCCTTACCAAGTGCCACACGCTCAGCATCGAAATACGACATATAACCATTGAAACCATAGAAGTCCATAGCCTTGTCGTTGGTAAGCGTGATGGTAGATGAGAATCTCACACCTGGAATCGAGAACTTATTGTCGTACGACACAACAAAGAGCTGTGAGCCTTTGGTGAAGAACGATGCCTCGAAGTACCACTTTTGACGTGGGTTAGGGTATGTAGAGCCGTCGCCAAAGTCGAAAATGTTGAGCAAGGCGCCAAGCTGGAAACCCTTATCAGCATCGAATGCCACGGCTGGAAGTGGACCATAGTTATAGCCCGTCTTGATAATCTCGCCGTTCTCGTTATACTTAACCTCCTTCTTCTTTTTCTCGCTCTTCTCCACATCGCTTGTAGGAAGTTCCGTCGCAGCAAATGCACCAAAAGGCATAATAGCCAAGATTGCTGCGATGATGATATTACGTACTTTCATAATATTCTCTATTTAAACATTAACTCTCTGATTTGCTTATACTTGTTGCGTAATGTCTTATTGCGCCATAGTCGTGCGTCGGAAATCATATGTCTTATCACACGGTAACACTCGTCGACAACAAATGGCGAAGGTAAGATAGCCAACGTAGCTACAAGGGCCACAGTCCAAGGTAGTGTGGCGTATGCTACTGCGGCATAGATAATCATAAGTATTGGCCATACCACGAGGTTGACGAGAAATCGCACCGAGTTATGGAATGCTGCATCCTTGAACTTTCCTGTGAGGAACTTACAAATAAGTGTCGCAGGAAGGCTAAATATGGATGTGAGTAGCAGATATGGCAGAAGAATGATGAATATCACATTCTCAAGAATACGCGAAAGAATAGGGCGGCGTGCAGCGACAGACTTAAGGCTGATATTCTCCTTCGTACGCATCGCGATAGCCTCACGACCGAGGTCGAGAATTCTCTTTGCACGCTCTGGATCGCTCTCCTTCATCTCCTGAATCTGCTTAACAGTGAGGTTGTTAGCCGTAAAGTAAGCGTTCAGACCACGTAGCTTCAACGCTCTGTTGTACTTACGATGTAGCTTGAGCTGATTTGATACTACAGCGCCGCAAACCTCATACGTAGCCTCATAATCCTCGTCATTAGGGATATAGAAAATCGACTCTCGCATACGCTCCTCGAGCAACTGACGGATGTCGTTCATCTGCTCCTGTGTGTGCATATCGCTACGTGCAGCTATAAACTTGCCAACGTTGATAGGCTCACCAATCTGCACTCGCACTGTCGAGCGGAAGCGGATGAAGTTACCATAGCGGATGCCTACGGGAACGATATAAAGAGGTACGTCGGGCATAAGCTCCTGAGCCTGGAAGGCGATACGGAAGATACCCTTTGATAGCGGAAGTGTCGAGAACTTTGTCTGGTGCATACCCTCTGGGAAGATGCAGAATGGAATCTTGTCGCGAAGCACATCCACAGCCTTCTCAATAGTCTCGTTATTACGCTTCACCTCGTCGATACCATCACGCATACGCATAATAGGCATAATCTTAAGGAAGGTGAGAATCTTGGCAACCTTCGGTTTCTTGAAGATATCGGCGCGTGCAACAAATACCTTTGGTGAGGTATCCATCGCAAGCAACAACATCGCATCCATCAATGTTCCTGTGTGGTTAGGAGCATAGATAATTGCACCATCCTTAGGTATGCGCTCAAGGCCTTCATAATGTACGCTGCGATATGACAATCGCACCATAGCATCTACATAATGGCGCAAGAAGCTATATAGCCAGTCGTAGTCCTGAATCTTTCGCTGTTTAGCCATAATTCGGAAATTTGTAGTTTGGGAAACTAAAGGTTGGTCTTGCGGAATGTGGTAGCAACGCTCAAGCCCGAAATGATGTGCCATACGCCCCACAACGCTGTGATGATGACCATACCACCGTTATGCTCCCATACTGTAGGGTTGAAGATTGCAGGGTTGAAGAGTAGGGCAAGACCAAGGCCTGAGTTCTGAATACCTGTCTCGATGGTTAGACTTCGGCGGTCTGCAATAGGCACCTTTGCCCAGCGACCTGTGAAGTAACCCACGCTGAGTGCCGAGGCGTTGTGGATGATAACGATAACAAAGGCGCAAAGGATAGCAGCGTAAACTACCCACTTCTGCTCAAATGCAGAAAGCACCTGCGAGAGAGTCACTGCGACCATACCCATAAACAGAAGGATAGACATCCACTGCGTAGGCTTCATAAGGCGCTTTGCACCGTTAGGAAAGTAGTGTGTGAAGAGTACACCCGCGATAATTGGCAAGCCGAGGATGATAAGAATCTGCTCGAGCATATCCATAAATGGAATCTCAAGAGTTGGGATATCGTTCTTTACGGCAGCGAACTTGCAGTAGAGCGTACCCCAGAACCAGAAGTTTATAGGGGTGATGACTGGCGCAGCGATGGTTGTGATAGCGGTCATAGATACCGACAACTCCACGTTACCCTTCGATAGAGATGACATAAAGTTCGAGATGTTACCACCAGGGCACGATGCCACGAGAATCATACCGATAGCCACCATAGGGGTAATGATAGGGTTGAGGATGATTGTAAGGAGGCAAGTTACGGCTGGCAATGCTACCCACTGAAGGAAGATACCCAGGAGAACTGACTTAGGGTTTTTGAAAACATCCTTAAAGGTTTGAATTTTGATGCCGAGCGCCACGCCGAACATTACAAACGCCAAAATGCAGTTTACTACTACCATCTCACTTGCTCCGAGATTGATGTTTAGCGTGTCAAGAAATGCCAATTGTTCCTTCATAATTACAACTTAATTTTCGCCCCGATAAGGGCATAAGATTTTGGGTTATTAGTTTCTAAAAGCAATAATTGTGTCTGTGTCTTTTCCGATATTGACACATAATTGGTATGGCGTTGACCATATTCCAACATACAAATATATTAAAAATTTTTTAAAAACTCCCATCTTTTATTAGGAAATATACCTATTTTAAGTATTAATACGTATATATACTTACTCCAAACGCTGAAAAATAGAATATATTTGTATCACGATTCCGAACATAATTAACCCGAAATCCTATGATAGTATTAAACTACATCGTTGCATTATTGTTCTATTTGGCTACTCCCGCTGTGGTGTTGTGGTTCTGTCGCCGTCTTCCGTTGCTGGGAAAGATTGGCCCTATAATGGTGCTTTATGCCGTAGGTATGATTGTGGGTAACGCCTTCATACTGCCCTCGGAGATGCTCGTTTTGCAGGAGTTGCTCCCTAATGTTATGGTGCCGTTGGCTATCCCTATGATGCTATTTGGTTGTAGCTTCTCGCGTAGCGAGTTGGCGTTGCAATTCAAGGTCTGCATAAGTGGTTTTTTATCGGTCGTAGTGGCGGTTGTAGGTGGCTACTTGCTCTTTGGTAGCAAGGTGCCAGAGGGCGCTGCAGTGGGAGGTATAATCTCGGGAATGTATACAGGTGGTACTATCAATGCCGCGGCGCTTCAGACTATATTCCAAATTGATAGTTTTACCTTTACGCTCGTAAACTCCTACGATATCGTAATCTCGTTCCTCTATTTTGTATTCTTGTTTAGTTGTGGTATTCGCCTTTTCCGTCGCCTTTTTGGTGAGAAGAGTCGCCGTGCGGAGGTTCAGGATGAGGAGTTTATCGCAGACTCAATGGCCGAGCAGAAGAGCGCTCCTTATGCGGGACTTTTCACACGTCAGGGCTTGAAAGAGTTGGGCGCTATCGTTGGTGTTACGTTGGGCGTTGTGGCACTGTCAGGTGGCGTGGCATTCCTTGTTCCAGAGAGCTGGTTTATGATGGTCTTTATCCTGATGCTCACTACGTTAGGCGTTGCGCTTTCGTTTGTTGAGCGTGTGCGAAATATGGAGCGTAGCTACGATATTGGAATGTATCTAATCTATGTTTTCAGCCTTGCGATAGCCTCTATGGCCGACTTCTCGAAACTCGATATCTCGGAGGGTGTAAACCTTATCGCCTATATGTTCTTCGCGGTCTTTGTGTCGCTTCTTGTTCACGCCATTATTTGCCGTGTGCTGAAGGTCGATGCCGATTCTATGACCATCACCTCGGTGGCATTTATCAACTCGCCGCCGTTTGTGCCTATGGTTGCTGCGGTGATGCAGAATCGTAAGGCGCTGATTACGGGCCTCGGTGCGGGTATCGTGGGTTATGCGCTTGGCAATCATCTGGGCGTTATCGTTGCCCAACTGTTGTCGGCATTGTAAAAAAAAAGTAGCGTTAACGAATGGCCGTTAACGCTATTTTTTTTGTCTTAAATATCGTGCGATAGAGGTGCTGGAACAGCCTCGCGCATATCGAAATCTCCCCAGCGCTCTGCAACGTAATCCAATGTCGCGAGAATCTCCTCGGTGTCGAACGATGTCACAAGTTTGAGGCGTGTCTGCTTGAAGTCGGGGAGGCCCTTAAAGTAGTTGGTAAGGTGGCGGCGCATCTCCAAGATTCCCACTCTGTCGCCCTTCACCTCCAAGGACTTTGCAAGATGTTCCTTCGCAATCGCAACACGCTCTATGACTGATGGTTGTGGGAGTAACTCGCCTGTTTCGAGATAGTGGCGGCACTCGCGGAAAATCCACGGACGGCCATACGTAGCACGGCCAATCATAACGCCATCCACGCCATAGCGGTCGAACATCTCCTTACACTTTACTGCCGAGTCCACATCGCCATTTCCGATAATCGGAATTGTGATTCGAGGGTCGTTCTTAATTTTTCCGATAAGTGTCCAATCAGCCTCGCCACGATACATCTGCGCACGGGTGCGGCCGTGAATCGTGAGGGCTGCAATACCAACATCCTGAAGGCGGAGCGCTATCTCCTCGATGTTTTTCATCTCATCGCTCCAGCCGAGGCGTGTCTTTACCGTTACGGGTTTGTTCACCGCACGCACAATCTGACGTGTCATCTCCACCATAAGGTCGGGGTCCTTCATCATACCCGAGCCTGCGCCACGCCCCGCAATCTTCTTTACGGGACATCCGAAGTTGATGTCGATAATATCGGGGTTTGCGCTCTCGGCGATACGTGCTGCCTCGACCATTGGCTCTATCAAGTGGCCGTAGATTTGAATGCCCACAGGACGCTCATAATCAGCGATGTTGAGCTTCGCACGCGACTTCCACGCATCACGGATAAGACCATCCGACGAGATGAACTCCGTATATACAACATCAGCACCAAACCTCTTGCACATATAGCGGAACGAGGGGTCGGTGACATCCTCCATAGGGGCTAAAAATAGTGGCTGATTACCCAGCTCGATATCTGCAATCTTCATAAAGAAAGAAAATTATTAGGCAAAGGTATGAAAATTTTACCGAAAAAAGGTGAAAGTTTGATAAAGAAAACGTACCTTTGCGGTTTGGAAAGTTATTTATAAATATAAGTATGGTTAATATCGAAGAGTTTATTTCCAGTGTCGTGGCACGTGCAGCCCAGGAGTTGTACGGCGTAAGCGATAATATTCAGATACAGAAGACTCGTAAGGAGTTCGAGGGTGACTACACCGTTGTGGTGTTCCCATTGCTCCGCGCTTCGAAGAAGTCGCCAGAGGCAACAGCAACAGAGCTCGGTGAGAAGATTGTGGCAACAACACCAGAGATTCGTGGCTTCAACGTTATCAAGGGCTTCTTGAACCTCGTTGTGGATGCTTCGTTCTGGGCATCACGCTTTGAGGAGATTGTGGCAACCGAGAACTTTGGTATGGCAGAGCCTTCGGGACGTACCATTATGATTGAGTACTCGTCGCCTAATACCAACAAGCCACTCCACCTCGGACACATCCGCAACAACCTTCTCGGTTACTCTGTAGCAACAATTTTGAAGGCTAATGGTCACAACGTCATCAAGGTAAACTTGGTTAACGACCGAGGTATTCACATTTGTAAGTCAATGCTTGCTTGGCAGCTCTATGGTGGTGGCGAGACTCCAGAGTCATCAGGTATGAAGGGTGACCACCTCGTAGGTAAGTATTACGTGGAGTTCGACAAGCACTACAAGGCAGAGGTTAAGGCTCTCGTTGCCAAGGGTATGTCGGAGGACGAGGCAAAGAAGAAGGCTCCTATTATGGTTGCAGCGCAGGAGATGTTGCGTAAGTGGGAGGCAAAGGATCCGGAGGTGTACTCATTGTGGGAGACTATGAATGGCTGGGTATACGAGGGCTTCGACGTAACTTACAAGGCGTTGGGCGTGGACTTCGATAAGGTATACTACGAGTCGCAGACTTACCTCTTGGGTAAGAGCCTTGTGGAGGATGGTCTTCAGAAGGGTGTATTCTTCCGCAAGGAGGATAACTCGGTATGGATTGACCTCGAGGCAGATGGCCTTGACCAGAAGCTCCTTCTTCGTGGCGATGGCACATCGGTATATATGACTCAGGATTTGGGTACTGCCCTCAGCCGCTTCGAGGAGAATAGCCTCGACGATATGATTTATGTTGTTGGTAACGAGCAGAACTACCACTTCCAGGTGTTGAAGCTCGTGTTGAAGAAGCTCGGCTATGAGTGGAGCGACAATATCTTCCACCTCTCTTACGGTATGGTTGAGTTGCCAGAGGGTAAGATGAAGTCACGTGAGGGTACTGTTGTAGATGCTGATGACTTGATTGCAGATATGGTAGGTACAGCACGCGAGATGTCACAGGAGTTGGGTAAGCTCGATGGCGTTTCGGAGGAGGATGCTGCTGCAATCTCGGAGATGGTAGGTCTTGGTGCGTTGAAGTACTTCATCCTCAAGGTGGACCCAAAGAAGACTATGCTCTTCGATCCACGTGAGTCTATCGACTTCAATGGTAACACAGGTCCATTTATCCAGTATACTCACGCTCGTATCCGCTCTATCTTGCGTAAGGCCGAGGAGTCGGGCGTTACAACCGAGGGTTATGCTAAAGCACAGCTTCTCCCAGAGGAGATTGAGCTTATCAAGGCTTTGTCGGAGTATCCAGCAACGGTACGTGTAGCGGGCCAGCAGTTTGCTCCATCGGTAATTGCGGCGTATGCCTACGATCTTGCGAAGCAGTTCAATGGCTACTACCACGACCACTCAATTCTTAAGGAGGAGCGCACCGAGGTTCGTGCCTTGCGCTTGATGCTTGCATCGGAGGTGGCACGTGTAATTCGCTCTGCGATGTCGCTTTTGGGAATCAACGTTCCAGAGAGAATGTAGTAAATATTCAGAGCGCTTCCGCTGTGGAGGCGCTCTTTTTTTAAATATCCGAAGATGAGAGTTCTAAATATCATATTTGCAGTGTTGTTCGCTGTGGCGTTGTCGCAGTGTGGCGGCGTGAAGCCAAAGACAGCGGATGTTGAGAAGGTTGTCTACGAGCCTGGTACGCGCACTATGAAGCGTAGCGTCGAGGCGGGTATCTATACCGTACGCAACCAGGCGGAGTACGAGGCTATGGTGGAGCACTATTGGGATGACTTCGATTTTGCTGCCGATAGTGCTGTTATTGCCTACGATACGGTGGATATCATATATGCTATGAGCGACTATGTGGTGGTGATTCCACCATATAAGGCCGACTCGCTACTTCGAGGATTGATCAAGCGTGCTTCGGAGAGCCGTCCCGTGTTGGACTTCTTTGCTATGGTTACGGAGGCGGTGCTTCACGACCCTAACTCCCCTTACCGCAACGACGAGTATTATATTCCTGTTCTGGAGCAGATTCTCGAGTCGCCACTCTTGGATGAGTATGACCGCATAGCGCCGATGTATGACCTCGAGGTGGCGCGAAAGAATCGTATAGGTATGGCGGCTAACGATTTCGTCTATACGCTTCGTGATGGCCGTAAATCACGCCTTTACGATATTGATGCGCCATATACTATCTTGATGTTTGCCAACCCTGGCTGCCCGATGTGTAGAGAGATTATGGATGAGATTACAGCCTCGCCACTTCTTAACGAGATGATTGAGATGGGTGCGTTGAAGGTGTTGTCGGTATATCCCGACGAGGATATCGTGGCGTGGAGGGACTACCTTGCGCAGATGCCTGCAAAGTGGATAAATGCCTATGACGATGGTATGGTCATTGCAAGCGAGAACCTCTATAACCTTAATGCCATTCCATCATTGTATCTTCTTGATGCTCAGAAGCGAGTACTTGTTAAGGATGGTGTTAGTGTGCCACAAATCGAGGATGTTATTTCAATCATCGAGTCGCAGAAGTAGGGTATGAGTGCAGTGGTGGAGATGTTCGTGGAGCTTGGTGCGCGTCTTCGTGATTTCGGTGGCGATGAGGCTTCGCGCGAGGTTATGCAGCGTGCTATGGCGCAGAACGCGTGGTTTACGGAGCGCGATATTCTGCGTGCTGTGGATGCCATACGCTTGGAGATGCTCGATAGGGAGAAACTCTCGGCGTGGCTCGCGAGATATACTCCAACTTTAGCGCCCCAGCGTGTGGCGATTATTATGGCTGGAAATATCCCCTTGGTGGGTTTTTTTGACCTGTTGTGCGTGCTTTGTAGCGGCCATAAGGCCTATGTGAAGCCTTCGAGTAAGGATAGAGTTATGATGGAGTATGTCATTGACCTTCTGCGAGATATAAACCCTAATGTGGAGATATACACCTACGATAAAGATACGAAGTACGATATGGCAATCGCAACGGGTGGCGATGAGGCAAATGCCTACTTTCGCACCCATTTCGAGGGTACACGCCATCTGCTTCGTGGTAGCCGCCACTCTGTCGCAGTGCTTGATGGAGAGGAGAGCGTGGAGGAGTTGCAGGGACTTGTCGAGGATATAACCTCCTATTCGGGACTTGGCTGCCGCTCGGTGTCGATGCTCTTCCTTCCCGAGGGTTATGAGTTGAGGCTCGCAAAGAGCGAGGCGCAAAACCCAAAACTTCGAAATAACGTGGCGCAACGTCGTGCGTTGTATACCCTTCAGCGCCGTGCGTATAGCGACTATGGGGCGTTTATTGCGGTTGAGGGTGCTACGTTCCCAACCTCATTGGCCGAGGTTACGGTGTGCCGTTATTCAGATTTGGAGGAGGTTCGCGATTGGATAAGGGAGCATCGCGAGGAGCTTCAGTGTGTGGTGTCACACCTCGATATCGAGGGTTGTGTGCCGTTCGGTAGGGCGCAGTATCCGCAGTTAAGTGACTATGCCGATGGGGTAGA
>JAFYRB010000009.1 GCA_017559615.1 Alistipes sp.
CGTGAAAATGTTAATGGCTGTTAATGCGTCAGCCACTCGAAAGCCTGCTACGAGATTTATATATAAGATAAATAACTTATATATATAGATAAAATCGATTAAAATAAGATATTTATCTACTCGTACCAAGGCGACTAATTGCCCGTAGTCTGATACGGTTATAAGTCCACCGTAGGATACGGTAATTAGGTCACCGTAACGTACGGCAATTGGCTCACGTAGCAAGCATAATTGTCTTACGTAGTGAGCGTAAGAGCCTTGCAGAGTAAGTGACGTAGTGAGCCTATGTGCCACAACGTGAGATAGTTACCAATAGAATATTATATATATAATTATATATATTTATTGGACTATCTGCCGTATGTCGCAGTGGTAAAACCTATGGTTTTAATGCTTCTACTACGCTTGTCCAATGCTTGACCTACGCTTGTCCAACGCCCACGGCGGTAGGTGCATACCGAGAGTTATTGAGGGGGTACGGCACTACCCCGAGGGGTATGGACCACTTGGCTGCGCAGTACTATATTGTTAAGGAAGTTAAGTTCCTTAACGAGTTTAACGAGCGTACAATACGCGCCGCGGGGAGGAGTCCTGACCGAGTGCGCGAGGAAATACGCGCCACGTGAGGGCGTGGGAGTAGTGGGGTGTGCTACCTCCCTCCTAAATACCACCCCTCCCCAGCGCGGGTAGGTCGCAGAATACGCGCCACGTGTGAGCGCTTCCCTCCTGAAATACGCGCCACGTGGGGGCGTGGAAGTAGCGGGGAGTACTCCTCTGCTACTTGGCACTCGCTGTTAACGGCCATTAACATTTTCACGTATTAACAGGGGCGTTAACATCCATTAACATTTTCACGCATTCACAGGGGGTGCATCACTGTTAATGGGTGAATGGTTGTCACATTGTCACATTGTCACATTGTCACAGGGGGTGGGGGTATGTGCGGGATGTGTGTGATGTGCGCAGTTGTGCGCCATTTTCGGGGTAAAAACACACGTTGTGTGGGGAGAGAATAGAGAGTTTAAGGAAATTAAGGAGATTAGGGAGTGCGAGGGAAAGAGAAAAAGAAAAAAACGCTGGGTAGCGCGAGAAAGCGCGAGAAAGAGCTTCGAAAGGCGCGCGAGAAAGAGAGAAAGAGCTTCGAAAGGCGCGCGAGGGAAAGAGAAAAAGACCTTCGGAAGTGTGAGGCAATTTCTTGTCAGAGTGGTGCAGATGTGGCGCTGACACGAAAAAGCCACCGATGGGTAGTACTTACGTACGTCCCATTGGTGGCGTTGACTGAAGCGTCACAGATGTGCCACTATCACGAGAAACTCTGCATTTCGATTAGACGGGCATAGATACCATTCTTCGCCAACAACTCGCTATGCGTACCCTCCTCGGCAATGCGTCCCTGGTCGATAACATAGATTCTATCGGCATTATAGATGGTCGACAAGCGATGAGCGATAACTATCGAGGTACGGCCCTTAAGAAGATTCGTAAGTGCCTCTTGCACAAGTTTTTCGCTCTCCGTATCGAGTGCCGAGGTAGCCTCGTCGAGAATCAATATCTCGGGGTTTTTAAGCACCGCACGCGCGATGCTCAACCTCTGTCGCTGACCGCCCGAAAGTTTCGTACCGCGGTCGCCAATATTGGTGTCGTAGCCCTCCGCAGAGGCCATAATAAAGTCGTGAGCATTAGCAACCTTACACGCCGCAACAACCTCGTCGTGCGTAGCATCAGGGCGGCCCATAAGGATATTTCCCTCGATAGAGTCGTTGAAGAGTACGGTCTCCTGCGACACGATGCTCATCTTCGCGCGTAGGCTCTCCTGCGCAAGGTCACGAACCGACACACCATCGAAGAGGATATCGCCCTTCGTGGTGTCGTAGAAGCGCGGTATAAGCTCCGAGAGTGTCGACTTACCACCTCCCGAAGCACCTACCAAGGCGATAGTCTCACCCTTGCCAATACGCATCGTAACATCCTTGATAACCTCCCTCTCGCCATCATACGAGAAGCATACGTCGCGTAACTCTATAGACTCCTTAAGTCCCTCAAACTCACGCGCTTCGGCCTTATCCGTAACCTCCGAAGGGGTATCTATCAACTGGAAGATTCGCTCTCCCGCCGCAACACCCTGGTTGATATTTGCGAACTGGTCGATAAACGAGCGCAGAGGGCGTGTAATCTGCGAGAATGCCGCGATAAAGGCTATGAAACCAGCACCCGTAACCATACCCTTTGTCACCAGTGTACCGCCGAAAACAAGGATTACAGCAACAGCCGTGATACCCAAAAACTCACTCATAGGCGATGCCAACTGCTGCTTACGCGCCATAGAGAGGAGCAGACGTGCCATATCGGCATTTATGCTCTTGAACTTGTTGATAATGAACTGCGTAGCGTTATAACCCTTGACAATCTTCATACCCGAGAGCGACTCATCGAGGACCGATACGAGGTCTGCCATACGCTCCTGACCACGCTTTGCGGGGTGGCGCAGACGCTTCACGATGCTACCTATAATCACACCCACGATAGGCAAGAAGATAACGGCAAACAACGACAACTGCCACGAGATGCCAATCATCAACACCAAGTAGCCAACAATCAAGAATGGATCACGAAACGCAACTTGCAGGGTATTGGTAA
>JAFYRB010000086.1 GCA_017559615.1 Alistipes sp.
AATTTGAGTTGCACATCTTTTTTGAGATCTACAAATGCTACTACTGGAATAGAGTTATTACCCTCATAATTACTACCTGAATAACCATATAGTCTATGCTGTCCATCTATAACATATGCTGAATCATTATATAGTTTATGAGAGCAAATGAGACCGATATTTGGGATATAACTCATTGAAGCATAGTGCAATTGATTCATTATCAACCACATATAAAAAATGCATCATCCATCGCTTCAGACCTCTAGAGGCTGTCCAACAAGTTTTGTTGACAGCCTCGTTTGATTTAGAAGTTGTATAACAAGAGCTAATTTTAGGCTTGCGAAGCTCGAAAAAGCGGAGTTTACTCGGCGTAAATGAGCATTTTGAGAGCGAGCGTAACGACAAAGTAGCCTTGTTAGACAGCTTCTTTTGTTTTTACACACTTAGGGCTTACATACGCGCCAGCGTCGCATAAGACTATGGTTTGGAGACTTAGTAATGAGTAGAGAGTAATTAGTAATAGTTAAAGGCTATGCCTTTTTATATTTTACCTTTTAGGCCCCTTTTGCCCTTTGGTATTAGGTACAGTAATCAAACCTCCGCGCGAAGCGCACCTTACTTTTAACTTTTCAGTTTTCACCTTTCACTTTAAAAAAAGTCTGCCCGACCAAAGCCGAGCAGACCCTCTCCAACGGAGAAACACCCAATAAAAACTAAAAGATTTCTTTATTTATGAGCCCCGTATCACCTGATGCGTATGGCTCTAATTTTCATAGTGCAAAGATGCAGCTAAATATCCAAGCGTACAATCACTATTTTTAGGGAAATCGGCGCTCAACATATCCCCTATAATAGGGATTTGTAAGGATAAAAAATTATCGTTATCTTTGTAGTGACTAATTATATATAAGTATAACCGCAACAAACGATATTGATACTCAATGAATAAGAGTCTAAATAGAGCATACCTCCCAATGTTTTCGCCCGAGATGCAGATCTTCGAGCTTGTGGAGGCTGCGCCATCAGTGTTATCTATTTTCTCGCGTCTCGACATCCGTCTTCCATTTGGAGATATCTCGGTGGAGCAGATGTGCAAGCGCGAGGGTTACAACACAGAGCTATTCTTAATCCTATGTTCGATACACGCATCGGAGAGCTTCCAGCCCTCAACCGAGCGACTTACGGTAGAGATGCTTCCCGAGGTCATAGGCTACCTACGCGCATCGCATCGCTACTATGCAGAGAAGATGCTACCCCACACTTCGGCACACTTGCAGGAGATATTAGAGCATTGCGACAACCTCTCACGCAGTATGCTACGCCGTTTCTATGACGACTATATGAAGTATATCCTCGACCACTTCCACGCCGAGGAGGAGCACCTCTTTAGTGTTATCGACAACGCC
The DNA here is from genome assembly GCA_017559615.1 of Alistipes sp. The sequence continues at coordinate 1,389 of JAFYRB010000086.1, forward strand.
GCAGTAAGCAAGGCAGACCTCACACTGCTCGACCTTCCTCACGACGACATCGACGACAGATCGAACGACATAGCATCGCTTATCTTCAAGAGTCTACCTGAGGATGCCCCAACAAAGCTACGCATCATAACCTTGGAGCACATCTATGCCCTTCGTGACGACCTACGCCGACACAACAACGTGGAGCGATATATCCTCAAGCCATTAGTGGACAAATACCTTAAAACGGCAAAGCTATGAAACTACAACGAGTAGCCATCGTGGAGAGTTCCGTAATTATTGCCGAGGGCATAGCCACGATACTTGGGCGTACAAATAGGGTCGATGTGGTGGGCATATACAGCACCTTAGCCGATGTTATGCCTTTTGTCACCGCAGCAAAGGTGGATGCCGTGATTTCCGATGTTGCCCTCTACCGCCAGTTGGAGGAGTGCAACGAGCTCGACGATATTGCCGTTATAGGCATACAGAGTGTCATATGCAGTGAGGAGGTGTTGCGCAAGTTCAACGCCATAATCACGACCCACAGCACACCTGAGCAGATAGAGAACATCGTATGCGACACCATCGTATCACCTAAGGAGCGCGACTACAGCGACAGCCACGAGCTATCGGATCGTGAGCGCGATGTATTGGTCTTGGTGGCACGCGGTATGACAAACAAGGAGATCGCCTCGGAGCTTGTAATCTCACCCCACACCGTTATCTCGCACCGCAAGAATATTGTGCATAAGACAGGTATTCGTTCGGTGGCGGGTTTAACCGTATATGCCGTACTAAACAAACTTATTGATAGCGAACAATTATAATAATAATTACTATAATGAAAACAGAACTTTGTGCCTACTCCGTAGAGGCTTGCCGTATCGGAGCTAAGTTGGGTGTCGACCGCGTAGAGCTATGCGCCTCACCTGCCGAGGGTGGCGTGACACCATCACTTGCAACCATCGAGCGTGTTGTAGAGATTAAAGGCTTGGATGTCAGCGTAATGATACGCCCACGCGGTGGCGACTTTCTATACTCTGACGATGAATTTCAGACTATGCTCCGCGATATCGAGCACGCACGCAAGGCTGGTGCTACAGGCGTAGTATTCGGCATCCTTACGGCTGATGGCAAGGTAGATGTAGAGCGCACCCGCGCCCTTGTTGAGGCTTCGGGAGATATGGAGACAACATTCCACCGCGCTGTAGATATGACCGAGGACTATATCGCTGCTGTAGAGGCTGTTATCGAGGCTGGCTGCAAGCGCATCCTCACCTCGGGTGGCTACGACAAAGCTATCGAGGGCAAGGAGAATATCGCCCGCGCTGTAGAGATTAGCCGTGGCCGCATCGAGATTATGGCGGGCAGCGGCGTTGTAGCAGCCAACGCTAAGGAGCTTGCCGACTTAGGCGTTGATGCACTGCACTTTAGCGCCAAGACTATGGTGGCTGGAGGTATGCAGTACCGCAACCCTCGCATATCGATGGGTGGCACATCAGCTGTAGACGAATTCGCAATTCGCACCGTAGACACAGCAGAGGTAACTGAAATATTAAAAATTATCCGATAATGAAGACACGACTACTACTCTACACATTGGCGGGCATAGCCCTTGCCCTCGCCTTTATCTTGTGGCCAGCAGAGACGACACCCTACAACCTCAACTCAAAGGGTGCAATTAAGACCACATTCGCCGATGCAGACCCTAAGCTAACAGCTATTTTTGAGGCTTCAGAGCGTGGCGAGGAGCTACGCGCACTCCTTAACCAGACCCCTGATGCCGAGAAGCGCGATATGGCATTCCTGCTAAAGAATATGCCTGACTTCGACCGCGAGGGTATGGACCTTGAGCTACTTAAGGAGAATGTAACATATGCAAATATCACTCGCGCGAAGTACTCTTGGGCAAAGTCACTGCCTGAGGATGTATACCTTCACGAGGTGCTACCCTACCACGTTGTAGATGAGGTTCGCGACGCTTGGCGTAAGGAGCTATACGATATGTTCTCACCAGCCGTTGATACCTGCGCTACTATGTACGAGGCTCTCTGTGCAGTAAATGCCAATATCCCACGCCTTACTGGCGTAGACTACAACACCAAGCGTGAGAAGACTAACCAGAGCCCTAAGGAGTCTATGCGCCAGGGTATGGCTTCGTGCACAGGATTGGCTATTTTGCTTGTTGATGCCTACCGCGCTGTAGGTATCCCTGCCCGCTTTGCTGGTACTGCCTCTTGGCACGACAACCGTGGCAACCACAGCTGGACCGAGGTTTGGCTCGATGGCGAGTGGAGAGTTACGGAGTACTACTTCCCATCGAAGCTCGACCACCTATGGTTTATGGCTGACGCATCAAAGGCAGATGCCGACAACCGCACATATGCTATCTACGCCACACGCTTCGGCAAGGCAGAGGACTGGTTCCCTATGGTTTGGGCAGATGGCGATGTTGAGGACTGTGCTATCGATGACCTTCCGAAATTCGTTGGTGCAGAGAATGTTACCGAGCGCTATAAGAGGCTTGCCTACGAGCAGTACACCCGCCATATCGAGGCTGGCACACACACCTTCATCAAGATTGCTGGCTACAAGGAGTTTGGCAAGACCGAGCACTCTGAGGACCGCGTGGCTATGGGTGTAGATATCTTCCACGGCACCGAGCAGATGGGTGGCGGTCTTACGGCAGGCCCACTCCGCGATATGAACGATATGTTCTCAGTGCTCGTAGAGAAGAACCGCACCTACGAACTCCGCTACTATAACGCCAACGGCGAGCTTCAGCGTATGAATGTCGACCTCGGCGAGGAGCCTGTAACGGTTCAGATTTACCTTAATAAATAGCAACACACAACGAGTTACCCAAAGCGCACTTTCACCGAGTGCGCTTTTTTTATTAGTAATGATAAACAGCTACATATTTTATGAGACACTCCAATAAAAGAGATACATCAACCAAATGGCTATAATGCTAATTTGCTGTATATCTGCAAATTACCCCCCCCCGAAAAATTATATAAAAAAGATTTGCGAAGTATCTGAAAATTACATAACTTTGAGTTGCCGTTAATTGCACAACGGCGCAAATAATAGTGTATAATAGATGTTTTACCAGACAACTCAAAGCTTATGAAAAAACTATTTGTTTGCCTTATGGCATTAGTTGTAGCAAGCGCTACTATGTCGTGCGAGAAACACAACAATGAAAAGGTAACACCTTCCCAAGATGAACAAGTTAGCAAGCCGGCATCATCACATATCGAGATGTATGTAACATCGGAGCAGGCGGGTTGGAATAAAACACTCTTTAGCACCGACAAGTTAGGTGAATGGTGGAAGCCAACAACCGACAAGTTTTCTATCATTCAGAAGCAGAGTGGTACTATCCAGTTTGTACTTACACGTGGCGAATTGGAGTATGACAATGCCGATCAACGTTCTGCATTTGTGGATTTCTGCTTTAACTTTCCTGCTGATATACCACTCGTTGTGGGTACAAAATACTATTTCGGAGAGACAACGAACAAAAACGAACTATACTATGGCGTTGTCCTAGAGAACCCATCAATAAACGATACGAACTTTATTGAACTTAGAGCTGATATATATAACTTTGTCTCAACATCAGGTTGGGTAGAGTTCTCAAAGATAGAAAAAGAGACCATTGATGGGGAGGATGTATATACTCTTGATATGACATTTGGATTCAAGGGTCTTGACAAAGCCAGAGGTGTTGCTACTTGCGAGGTAACAATGGGCAGAATTACAAATAATCCAGGAGAGTGCAATGCTCCTTTATACTATTTGTCAGATTCTGGCTATGTGGCAGAGACAGCTATTATTGAATCTCTTGTGTCTAAGTGCAGTAATTTTAATGCTGAGACTCTCGTTGCTGGGCTTCAGGGCAAGTGGATACCTGACTCACTACTCAAATATGATGAGCAGTGGGCTAATATCACTACACCTTATCTTGTTAGGGGCATTGACTACGCAGAGGGTCGCACATATTCACATTATACTTTTACGGCAGATGGCAAGGGCACATACTATGCGGAATTCGAAGAACCTTATATGGAGCCTGAAACACGCGAGTTTAGTTGGGCATACGATGCCGAGGGTGGCAGACTTAAACTCTCTGGCGACTATAAAAACGAATGGAGCGTGTCGGGTTATAGCAACGACTATCTCGTCCTCGATCGGATTAGCTTTGATGGATGGAACTATCGCCAAATCCTTAAGCGACAGGCAGAGTAAATAACACACTGTGAAAAAACTATTTATTTGCCTTATGGCATTAGTTGTAGCAAGCGCTACTATGTCGTGCGATAAATAACGTTCTGTAGATAAAATAGCATTCAGACAAAATATTTTCACAAGACTTTCGTATTTATAAAAGCGCACTTTCACCAAGTGCGCTTTTCTTTTAATTAGTAATTAGTAGAGTACATAACGTAGTGGCGTGTTAGAATGTTTTGAGATAATATGCATAACAAGGAACCCGCGCCCCACACAAATCCCACCACACCGCGCGGGTATTAAAAATAATACCCGCTCTATAGTAGGCATCCACACGATGTCGGTTGTCGGAAGTTCACAATCCGCCATTCAGCACACCTAATTATACCTATCCCCCACGGGTATTAAAAATAATACCCGCAGTAATATAAACTCACACTCCACTAACTTATGACACACCACCAATAGCACAGGTACGATTTTTAATACTCGTGCTACGGTAAATTTCCATACACTTTTAGCAGTAGGCTATTTGCAACCCTACGATTTCAAGCTCTATTACACCCACGACGACATACTCACACCGTCCCATTAACACACCCCTCCTTAACACAGCACGGGTATTAAAATTAATACCCACAAAATTGATTTGATAGAACGCTCTATCAAGACACAACTCTGTTACTTCGCGGGTATTAAAAAAGAGACCTACAGAAACACGCCCTACACGCATATCTGATTACCACCAACCAAAACGCGGGTATTAAAATTAATACCCGTAGTAATATAAACTCACACTCCACTAACATATGACACACCACCAATAGCACGGGTATTAAATATAATACCAGCAATTACCTATTCCTCCACCACTTTAGCCTACTATACACAAGCCTTATCGTGGAGACTAAAACAATACACATATACCACTTCGTTTTAGAAATTGAGAGTTCTAAACTAAGCCATTTCAGCACATAATTGCACCAATCATTTTGCGGGTATTAAAAATAATAATCACTGTACCCCACCCCTATCAGATTACCCCACCCACAGCACGGGTATTAAAAATAATACGCGCAAGACATTGTAGATAGAGATTTTATCATTACCTTTACATAAAATTCGCTAGTATGGATAAGCATATCACAAAATGGATGCCTGGGGAGAACTCGATTGGCGAACTATTCAACGCTTTCCCAGAGCTTAATGTACGACAGGTTGCACGAGCAATGGGTGTCAACGAGACTCTTATGCAACAATATGTTAATGGTGCAAAGCGACCTTCGCCAGAGCGCCGCGCCGAGATAGAACACTACCTCCACAACCTTGCCTCTCGACTTGCAAGCGTAAAACTTCTATAGAGACATATACTCAACATCATATATCACACCACCGTCACCGCAGGTATTAGAAACAATACCAGTAATTAGCTATACCTTATATCTTTTGTATACTATACACAAACCAATATGCGGGTATTAAATATAATACCCGCAGTGACAACCAAACCTCGCCCTAATCACTTTACGCTCCAAGCATAGCGCGGGTATTAAAAATAATCCCCACAACGTATAAGGTCCATACAAATCACATCTAAGATTACTATGCATCTATACACCATAGAAGCAGCCCACCACATCACAGGTATTAGAAATAACACCGACAATGACAAATACATTCCTTTCTAATCACACTACACCCCAACCATAGCGTGGGTATTAAAAATAATACCCACAACAACAGATACGCCCCACCCTAATCACACACAAGCACAGTGCGAGTATTAGAAACAATACCCTAATTGCCAATACCACATCTCTATGGTCCACTATACATAAACCAGTATGCAGGTATTATATATAACACCCGTAGTAACAACCCAACCTCGACCCTAAGCACTTTCACCCCATGCATAGCGTGGGTATTAAAAATAATACCCACAGTAACAGACACACCCTACCCTAATCACACACAAGCACAGTGCGAGTATTAGAAACAATACCCACAGTGACAACCAAACCTCGCCCATAATCACTTTACGCTCCAAGCATCGCGCGGGTATTAAAAACAATACCCACAGCAACAGACACGACCCACCCTAATCACATCACTACCAACCAAAACGCGGGTATTAAAATAATACCTACAATAACAAACACACCCTACCCTAATCACACACAACCACAGCGCGGGTATTAGAAATAATACCTATAAGATAAAATGTTCACCACCGACCAAAATTATGAATAACTAAGGAGATAGCTTATATCTCCAATAAACCCCATCGATTACATCTTAACAATTATATTTTAGGGACAACATTAGTAGCTATATTTTAGTATTGAGTAGGGAGGAATTAGTAAAGCCAGAGGCTTTTTAGAGAGCGTGTTAACGATTCAAATAGCATAAAATGGGGACACGAAAATCATCTCTTTAGGACACTTATGGTCCTTTTGTCCTTTTCTTACTCTTTGCTTATAATGCAATCAGGCCTTTATTACCTCATCAAAAATTATTACTAATTACTCATTTCTCACTACTAATTAAAAAAAATAACTATCTTTGTAGTTGATTGTGGTCATTGTACTAAGTAAGAAAGATTCATTAACAACAACAATATTTAAAACTATTACTACAATGTACGGAAAATTTCAGCAGTATTTGCAGAATGAGTTGGCAGAGATTAAGGCTGCCGGTTTGTACAAGACAGAGCGTATTATCGAGTCTCCACAGCGTGCAGAGATTGATGTTGCTAACCGCCCTGTATTGAACTTCTGCGCTAACAACTACCTCGGTCTTTCAGACAACCAGCGTCTTATCGACGCAGCTAAGAAAGCTATGGACGAGCGTGGCTTCGGTATGTCTTCAGTACGCTTCATTTGTGGCTGCCAGGATATGCACAAGGAGCTTGAGAAGGCGATCGCTGACTACTTCGGCACTGAGGATACTATCCTCTACGCTGCTTGCTTCGATGCTAATGGCGGTGTTTTCGAGCCATTGTTCACAGCTGAGGACGCTATCATCTCTGATGCCCTCAACCACGCATCTATCATCGATGGTGTACGCCTTTGCAAGGCTCAGCGCTACCGCTAC
>JAFYRB010000087.1 GCA_017559615.1 Alistipes sp.
ACCGCGAGCAGCCACTCGAGGGCAAGTTCGCGGCATACAAGATTACTGTTAAGGGCTTGAAGGGTGGTCACTCTGGTATTCAGATTGGCACACAGCGCGCAAATGCTAATACGGTGTTGTTCCGCTTGTTGCGTCAGGAGACCGAGTCATACGGCTTGGAGCTTGCAGCAGTAGAGGGCGGTAATATGCGTAACGCTATTCCTCGTGAGGCGTGGGCAGTAGTTGTAGTACGCGAGGCCGAGGCTGCTATCCTCGAGGCTAACGTTAAGTCATACGAGAAGGTTATCATCAAGGAGTTCGAGGGTATCGAGGACTCTATCGAGATTTTTGCAGAGCGCGTGGAGTGCCCTAAGGCTATCATCCCACACCTCGAGTCACACTCGTTGATTCGCGCTATCTGTGGTTGTCCTAACGGCGTTCAGCGTATGTCTATCGCTATGGAGAACTTGGTGCAGACATCTTCGAACTTGGCTATCGTAGTATCTAACGGCTCGACTATCGAGGTTAAGTGCTTGTTGCGCTCATCAGTAGATACTGAGAAGGCTGAGTTGGCAGGTGCTATCTCTTCAGTATTCGAGTTGGCAGGTGCTGACGTTGAGCTTTCAGGCTCATACAGCGGCTGGAACCCAAATATGAAGTCGCCTATCCTTCACACTATGCTTGAGTCTTACGAGAAGCTCTACGGCGTGAAGCCATCGGTTACTGCTATCCACGCAGGTTTGGAGTGTGGTATCATCGGCGCGAAGTATCCAGGTATGGATATGATTTCGTTCGGCCCTACCATCTGCTACCCACACTCTCCAGATGAGAAGGTGAACATCGCATCGGTTGAGAAGTTCTATGACTTCTTGCTCAACACCTTGCGTAACGCTCCAAAGAAGGCATAATAACTGCTAACGCTACCCCCAAATGGATGTAGAACAACCTATCGTAGCGAGCGAAGTTAAGTGGTTTGTCGTGGTCAATCCCACCTCGGGTGGAGGCAAGGGATTGACCGACTTCCCACATATCTCAAAGCTCCTACGCGATAACGACATTCGCCACGAAGCGGTTTTTACCGAACATAAGCACCACGCTACGGCGCTTACGGTGCAGGCTATCAATGCGGGCTATCGCAACATCATCGTTGTTGGTGGCGACGGCACTCTGCACGAGGTAGTCAACGGACTATTTATCCAGAAAAGCGTTCAACCAAAGGAGGTTACGATTGCAGTAATCTCGGCAGGCACGGGCAATGACTGGATACGTATGTTCGGCATCCCGACGCGCTACTCCGAGGCTATACGCGCCATCAAGGAGGGTTATACCTTCTTACAGGATGTTGCGGAGGTGGACTACGAGGAGTCGAAGTATCGACAGACGCGCCATATGGCAAACGTCGCGGGCTTGGGCTTCGATGCCGCAGTTATCAAGCGCACGTTGCAGAGCAAGGCGAAGGGCATTCTCGGCAAAGGAGGATACTTATGGTGCTTGGTGCGCTCCTTCTTCTCGCACAAATCTACGGGCGTGAAGATTTGGATTGACGACAGATTGGTCTACAACGACCTTCTGTTCAGCATTGCTATTGGTGTTGGTAAGTACAACGGAGGTGGTATCCAGCAGCTTCCCGCTGCGGTGGCTGATGATGGACTCCTCGACGTTACACTTATCCGCCCTGTGCATTGGTGGCACGTTGTGTTCCGCATTCGTAGGCTCTTCAACGGTGCGATTTACTCCATTGGTCACGTCACACACGCCCAGGGACGTAAAATCCGTATCGAGTCATCGCCCGAGATTCCACTGGAGATTGACGGCGAGTTGTATGGCGGCACACCCGTTGAGATTCGTGTACGCGACCGCGAGGTGAGGGTTATCGTTAATAAGTCGTTCCTCGACAAACTTTAGGGGTAGAGGAGGTAACAAAATAGAGTGTAGTATGGCAATGCCGTGCTACACTCTTTTTTTTGCGTAATAATATGACTTACAAAATTTATTTTGTAGTTACGAATAAAATTAGTACATTTGTGGCGTAGTGTGCATAGATGCGCACACGCAGCAAACTTGAGAATATTTATATTAATAAAACCTTTAAACTAAATCTACACAATGAGAAAGTCACTATTCTTATGGACACTTATCGCAAGTGTTCTTTGTGCAGTGGGTTGCCAGAAGGGTCCTGACGGCCCAGATCCAAAGCCAAACCCAGGTACAAAACCAGAAATCAGCCTTACCGCGGGTGAGGTAACATACAACTCGTTCACCTTTGAGGTTAGCACAAACGTTGCTGGTGACCTCGGTTTTGCCGTAGTGGCAGAGGGTGCAAAGAACCCTACTATCGACGAGATTTTCTCACGCAACACAAAGAGCGTGGAGAGCAGCGCGACAATCACCGTCGAGGGCCTTAACGACAACACCACATACACCCTCTTTGCGATTCTTCGCGCAACAAATGGCGGTACGTTGAGCGAGCCTCAGAAGATTAGCTTCACAACACCTGATGATGGCAAGGTAAACCCTATTACCATCGACAACGTAGGCTACAACGAGGCTACCTTCACAATCAACCTCCCTGGTAAGCTTCTCTTCCAGTGTATCGACAAGGCATCGTTGGAGTACTATGGTCAGTCGCCAGAGTCTTATTTCGAGACTGCGGGTATCGGTATTCCAGATGTAGGTCCATTGACAGTTGAGTGGATTGATGGTGCTGATTATGGCAACTGCAAGATGCGTATGCGTGAGGATAGTGAGTACTACGTTATCGCTGCAAACTGCGACAGCAACAACAACATCACTGGCCAGATCTTCACACAGGAGTTCAAGACTCTCCGCAAGCCTGTATCTGAGGCAGGTATCACAACAAACTTTATGGAGATTGGCTCAACATCGGTAACGATTATGACCGAGCCTGATAGCACCGTATCGGAGTATTACGTATATGTTCGTGACAAGGTTTGGTCTGATGGTATCGTTAGTGGCTATGGCGAGTCAATGCTTCAGACATTGGTGAAGAACCCATCGGCTGGCTCTTGGCACCTCACAGACGACAACTACGACACTTGGGGCGGCCTTACTCCAGAGACCACATACTACTGCCACATCGTAGTTATTGATAACAAGGGTGCAGAGGCTCTCACACGTATCGAGTTCACAACTACTTCAAAGCAGCTCGCTGCACCAACCGTAGAGCTTTCAGTAACCGAGGATAACGTAAATCCTCACAACACTCTCTACCTCAACATCCGCTCAGATATTGCCGCAAGCGTTAAGGTGGTATTCCGCCCTACGGCTGACGTACACGAGAAGCGCGTAGAGGGCTTCGAGGACCAGTATATCGTGAACAACTTCGGTACAGAGGTTAGCGCTGTGGATATCGACGCTATCAACAACACCGGTCTTTCAATCAAGATGGAGGACTTGTGGCCAGAGGTTGAGTACACAGCAATGGTTGTCGTTAAGAACGCCGAGCATACCGAGACATTCAAGGCTACAACACACTCTACTCCTAAGCAGGCTGCAGCACCTCGCGTAGAGTCATCATTGTTCACATCGCTTCTTGGCCAGTGGGAGATGACCTACACCCTCATTCAGGAGAATGGCATTACAGCTACTGTTAGCGATGTTGTGACAATTGCACAGGGCGTTGACGCAAAGACCGAGACCGACTACCGCGACCAGAACCGTCTTGTAATCCTCGGCTTCCCATTTATCGTATCGGCACAGGGCGTATACTCTGCACTTCCTGTCTACTCTCCAGCAGACCTCTTGGATGCACGAGCAAACTACTACGCTAAGGGCAAGAACCTCATCTATCGTGACTATGGTCCAAAGATCTTCATTGAGATTGCAGAGGGTGATGTTCTCACCATTCCTTCATCAAAGGGCGAGTACCTATACAACTGGGACGCTGTTGGATACCTCAACTTCTTTGGTTGCGACTACGATAACCAGTTCACAGCTCCTGCTACATTCCCTGTAACAATCTCTGATGGTGGCGATACACTCACTATCGGTGCTTATCAGTCAGGCGAGGAGTTTGGCTATGGCCTTTACCGTCCATCGGTATTCCTCAACGACTATCAGCTCAAGGCTTGCGCTACAACAGATATCGTTCTTAAGCGAGTTAAGTAATAACCTATTGAGGTGGAGGCAGAAACGCCTCCGCCTTATTTTAATTATATAACGAATGAAGAAGATTCTTTTTGCATTAGTGGCATTGCTCGGTATCGTGGCTTGCGAAGAGCAGCTACCAAAGGACCCAGCACAGACACTTACCATCACCGCTGACAAGCTCTCTATCGAGGCTAATGGCGAGGATATGGCAACATTCACCGTTACGGATAAAGAGGGTAATGTGGTAGATGCCGACATCCGCTTCTACGAGACTAACGAGACTCTCGAGGGTAACACCTTCAAGACCAAGTATGCTGGCGAGTATAGTTTCATCGCATACTCGACCAACTCTAACGAGGTATCGAACGTTATCAACATCACTGCTACGGAGCCAAGCGAGAAGCCTGAGCCTCCTGTGACAGGTACTCTCGTATTGGAGGTCGATAAGAGCGAGATTAACGCCGATGGCGCAGATAAGGTTACTTTCACAGCAAAGTGGGAGGGCAACACCGTTGATGCCACTATCTACAATGCCGAGAACAGAACTCCTATTCAGGGCAACACATTCTCAACCACCGAGGCTGGCGAGTATAAGTTCTACGCCAAGACTACCATCGAGGGCTATGGCGAGGCTACATCCGAGGAGGTAGAGGTTACTGCGAAGGCTACAGAGCCAGAGGAGGAGAAGCCTATCACTATCGAGGCTACGGTGGACACCATCAAGGCTAACGGCATCGAAAGCACAACACTTATCGTAACCCAGGATGGTGCAAACGTAACAAGCAAGTGTACTATCTACGCTAATGGCAGCATCGTAAATGGCAACAAGTTCGCTACTACAACCCCTGGCGCATACATCATCTACGCAACAAAGGGCGAGTTGAAGTCGAACGAGATTACCATCACCGCAACAGCCGTTGAGGGTGGCAACAGCATCGTATTTGCCGAGGGTGTGACACTCACATCGGGCTGGTACGACGTTAACAAGAAGGGCGCTGGCGACAATGGCGATATCAATATGTGCTGGGCTGCGGCATCTGCAAATATGATTCAGTGGTGGCAGGATAGATATGTTGCTGCGGGCAACACACTACCTTCAACAGCTACTAACGGCCCTGGTACAAAGGTTTATGGCTCATTCTCACCATATGAGTTGGCACTTATGGAGGTGTACCACGACGAGTGGAACAACAATAAGGGTGGCCACCCAGAGGAGGCTATTCCTTGGTACTTCGAGGGTAAGCTCTATGGTGGCGAGTATGCATCATCAGGCTCACAGGCATATCCTTTGACCGAGGGTGGCTACTATAAGAGCGTATGGAGCAGCATCGAGCCATATATGTACCGTGGTTACTCTCACGACATCTTCCCAAGCCAGTATCCAGAGATGTATACCTACTGCTACAACAACTACTACCGCTGGGGTGATGGCTCATCATTGCAGGGTAAGGAGCGTTTGGCTTACGTCTCAAATCTCGTTGTAGAGGCCTTCGAGCGCGGTATGGCAAGTTTGACTATCGCTCTTAGCGAGAATATAGCATCGTTGCACCACTCGGTGACAATCTGGGGCTATGAGATTGACAACGCCACTGGCCTGCTCACACGCATCTGGATTACCGACTCTGACGACCTTATGTCAGAGCCTAAGCAGCCACTCTTGAACGAGTATAGCGTGAGCATCGGCGAAGGCAAGTCGCACATCAAGCTCTCGGGCAACACTCGCTATGGCAATGCGTGGATAGTATCTATCCACCCATTCTCGGGCTACGGCTCTGCGGGTAAGTAATCGATAACACCCTACTACAATAACCTCGGGAGGTGACTCTCGGGGTTATTTTTTTTGTTGTTGTACATTTTTTGACTACTTTTGTAGTATGAATTTCAATCTTGTTGCAGCATACACACCTACGGGAGATCAGCCCCAGGCGATAGAGAAGATTGTGCAGTCGGTCGTAGAGGATAAGAGCGAAGGCACAACGCTTCTTGGTGTCACCGGCTCAGGTAAGACATTTACCATTGCCAACGCCATAGCCAAGATTGAGAGACCTACGCTTGTCATAAGCCACAACAAAACCCTCGCAGCACAGCTATATAAGGAGTTTCAGAGCTTCTTTCCGAATAACGCTGTGGAGTATTTCGTGTCGTACTACGACTACTACCAGCCAGAGGCATACCTCCCCGCGACAGATACCTACATCGAGAAGGACCTCTCGATTAACGATGAGATTGAGCGTTTGCGTCTTAAGACCGTAGCAACGCTGCTCTCGGGGCGTAGGGATGTGATTGTGGTGTCGAGCGTATCGTGTATCTATGGTTGCGGTAATCCAGATGACTTCCACGCCACAGCAATCACACTCCGCGTGGGTGAGACACATCAGCGCAACGTACTACTCCGCAAGCTCGTAGATGCGCTCTACACACGCACCGAATTGGAGCTAAAGCCCGCAACATTCCGCGTGCGTGGCGAGACAATAGAGATTGTAGCATCGTTCGGCGAGTTCGGAAATCAGGGATTTAAGATTCTCTTCTACGACAACGAGATTGAGGCGATATATAGCTTCGACATCGAGACGGGCAAGAAGCAGGATACATTGCAGGAGGTTACACTCTACCCTGCCAACCTCTTTGTGTCGACACGTGAGCATATAAATAGGGCCATCAGCCAGATTCAGGATGACCTCGTCAAACAGATAGAGTACTTCGAGAAGGAGCAGCGCCCCGTAGAGGCACAGCGCATCAAGCAGCGCGTGGAGTATGACCTGGAGATGATTAAGGAGTTGGGCTACTGTTCGGGTATTGAGAACTACTCACGATATCTCGATGGCCGTAGACCAGGCTCGCGCCCCTTCTGCCTTATCGACTTCTTCCCCCGCGACCTCCTCGTAGTCATCGACGAGAGCCACGTTACCGTACCACAGATTCGCGGTATGTTTGGTGGCGACAGATCGCGTAAGGAGAATCTCGTGGAGTATGGCTTCCGCCTTCCCGCAGCGCTGGATAACCGTCCTCTGCGCTTCTGCGAGTTCGAAAGACTCGCTCGAACAACCATATACGTGAGCGCTACACCTGCGGAGTATGAGTTAGAGGAGAGCAATGGCGTTATCGTAGAGCAGCTTATACGCCCTACGCACATCGTCGATCCTTCGATTATCATACACCCTACGGAGAATCAGATAGATGACATCATAGATAGGCTTAATAGCGTCATAAAGCGCAACGAGAAGGCGATTATCACAACCATCTCGAAACGCTCGGCAGAGGAGCTTTCGCGCTACCTCGATAGAGTGGGCATCAAGAATAACTACATCCACTCCGACATCGACACCCTCGACCGCATCAAGATTCTTGAGGATTTGCGCGAGGGACGCATAGATGTTATCGTGGGTGTAAACCTATTGCGTGAGGGTATCGACCTTCCGGAGGTAAGTCTTGTGATGATTCTCGATGCTGACAAGGAGGGCTTCCTGCGTAACGTGCGCTCGCTGACACAGGTTATAGGACGTGCAGCGCGACATATTACGGGCCTCGCGGTGCTTTATGCCGACAAGATGACCGACTCGATGAGGGAGGTAATACGCCAGAGCATCCACCGTCGCGCAAAGCAAGTGGAGTTTAATTTCGAGAATAATGTTACACCACGCAGCGCCAAGAAGAGTAGTTCGGAGCCTAATAGTCTGCTTACGATAAGCGATACTTCCGAAAGCGAGAGAGGCAACGAGAGCCGCCGAAATAGAGGTGGTAGCACATCCTATAGGTCACACACCGAGAGCCGATTTGAGGACGTAGGAGATAGCATTAACAGCATCCTTAGCGAGATTGGCGGAGGTGGCACTATGGCCGCCGAAGGGTTGAGCAGTTACAGTACAGAGGCTCCCGAGGAGAGCGTTTTGGAGCAGAATATCGACGCTTTGATTGCCGAAATGAAGAGCAAAATGGAGAGTGCTGCGAAGACTCTCGACTTCCAAAATGCAGCGCGATATCGCGATAGAATGTACGAACTTCAGAAGCTTCGCGACAACCTCAAAAAGTAGTTGGCAACGGCGCAGTGCGTGGCTTTAATATTGGAATTCGCGGTGGCGATATTCGAAGATTCAGCCTGACGTCAACGTAAAACAGAGAAATATTTTCGAAGATATTATGCAGTAGTTATGCATTGTTTAGCATATCTACTGCATATTTTATTATTGCGCGATTGTGTACTAACACTCCCTAAATGCACGTATTATCATCCACACAAGAGCTATTATAGTGACAACATCCGCAGTGCCAGACGACACATAAAGCAACAACATCCTCTCATATCATCGCGCGACATTAGAAAGGCAAAAGAAATAGGCTACTACATACCTCAAAGAAGAAGCGAGGTAATGGAGTAGCCTATATTAATAATATGGTCTTTTTATCGACCTGATGGATTATAACTTTCGAAGGACTTATCGGAGTAAAGCACAATTATTCGCTCAACTATTTTACCCGATCTCTGTGGCAGTGGAAAATTTAACTCCGTAGAATTTTGAGCCGACTGCACACTCTGCGAGGATGCGATATTTTCCGCCACATCAAAGAGCGACACCTCGCCAGCAGGGGAGGACATATCCTCACGCGCGACAGCAGCTGCAACATTCGCCAATGGCACAGTGTCCGACGCGTCGGCACGAGAGTAGGGACCGCGATCGAGGAGCAGCCAATCTGGATTGATATGAGGGAACGCAGCGAGAATCTTAACGACAAAATCGAAGCTCGGTTTATTGCGTCCCGATTTGATATGCGAAATAGCAGAGGCCTCGACACCCAATTTTTTCGCAAGCTCCGAGGCGTTCATCTGCTCCTTTTGACGTATAAATTCAAGTTTTTCCTTCATATTCGTAAATTTTTACAAATATACAAATATTATTTTTGTAAACCAAATATTTGTGACAAAAGTCAAATGTTAGTAATTGTTAACAACTATGACAAATGTAACAAAGTCAATTATTGTAAAATTCGAAAATTCAATTCACCTATATTTTAATTGAGGATAAAATATGCTATTTGCTATATTTTAGGCGTTTACATAATTTTAACTACACTATTAAACTATAAATAGGTTAAAACGCCCACAAAGGCTCTTTTAACTATAAATAATATTATATAAGATTACTTTATATACTCATTTTCAAGCAATTAAAAATTATTGTTTAGTATTTTAATTCAGTGATTTTACTCGATTTTATAGGTATTCAGCTGGCTTGTAATTTTGTGACAAATATAACTATTAACAATTATAAACAATTAAAATTATGCTTACAATTGTAACTATTGACAACGTTTAACAATTGTCATTGTTTTACAATTGTAATTACACTTGTAAAAAATTGATAAATAAAAGATGTAAACGAGCAGAAACTTTGCGAAAATTGTTGATAAATAATCAACAAGAAGATTATGTTAAAAAAGAATGGGTGGCGCATTGTTAATAACAATACACCACCCTAATATACAACTACTTACGTAGTTATCAACAGTGTTAATTACTGAAGAGACTTTGCTATTTCTGCGAACTCTTCTGGAGTCAAAGAGAGCTTCTCGCGCTTAAAATCTACATCATTTTCGGTGTTCATAGGCACCAAATGGATGTGCGCGTGTGGCACTTCGAGGCCAAGAACCACCGTTGCAACCTTTTTACATTGCGTAGTTGCCTGAATTTTCTTCGCAATACTCTTCGCGAAAACAATCATCTCCTGAAGCTCATCATCCTCCAAGTCGAAAAAGTAGTCTACCTCGCGCTTTGGAATTACCAAAGTATGTCCCTTTGCCAAAGGTGCGATGTCGAGGAATGCGAAGAACTTGTCGTTCTCTGCTACCTTATAACAGGGAATCTCACCTGCTACAATACGTGAAAAAATTGTTGCCATAATTAAGTCTGAAAATTAGTCTAAAATTATCTTATTTAAGAAGTAGCACTCCGCTACCCTAACGTTTACATATTATCTCTTACGCTGGACATCTACCACATCTGCGAAAAATTTGGGAGCAGTTAGCAGACAAACGCAAGCAGAGTTTTTTATTTAATTAGATAAGTCCTCGCAGCGAAGTATTGCTACCTTATTGAAGAGAGTAATCCTTCGAATACCCTACTCGCTAATCAATCGCTTCACACGCTCGATGCCCTTAATCTTACGGATATTGTCGAGCAGCAGATTTAGGCTCACGATATCCTGAACATAGAGGCTAATGGTTCCCTCGAAGATTCCATCGTGCGACTGTACACTGATAGCGCGCATATTTATGCTGAAGTCTGCTGTGATAACTTTCGTTAAATCGAGGATGATGCTCGGACGGTCGATTCCATAAATCTCCACAGAGGCGAGATACGACACCGCCTTCTGCTGCGACCACTTCATATCCTGCTCCTTGATGATACGATCGCCATACTGCGCAGCAAGTTTTATCAGCGTGTCGCACGACGACTTATGAACGATGATATGTCCCGACTGCGGATCACGATAGCCGACAACCCTATCGCCAGGGATAGGCTCGCAGCAGCTTGCCATCTCAAAGTGAGGCTCGCCATCCTGCGGCTGCTCGGCGGCAGTATCGTCGAGCGTCGTAGCCTCATCATCTATATCAAGGTCGCCATCCTCCTGCTCCTCGCTACCGGGAAGAAGGAGCTTCCAGAACTTCAAAATCTTGCGCGACGAGTTCTCCTTAAGCAGCTGCTCAAGGTTCTCAAGCGAGATGATTCCCGCACCAATCTTGCTATAAAGTTCATCCTTATTTCGGCACTCATACGCCGCCATCAGCTTACGCAACACACGGCCGTTGAGCGTGACGTTATGCTCCGCAAGTGACTCCTCGAGATGCTGAAGACCATACTCGATGTTGTCGATACGCTCGCCCTTGAGGTAATCCTGAATAGTCTGTCGCGCCTTACTCGTAATGACAATATCGAGCCACTCGGGCTTCGGCTTTGCACTCTCGGCGGTGATAACCTCCACCTGATCACCAGAATTTAGTCGCGCCGTAACGGGCTGAATGCGATGGTTGACCTTCGCGCCAATAGCGTGGTTACCAATCTTCGAGTGAATCTCATAGGCAAAGTCCAGAACCGTAGCGCCATAAGGCATCGAGTGCGCCTCGCCCTTAGGCGTGAAGACCACGATATCGCTCTTATATAGGCTCAACTTGAAGTTATCGAGGAACTCGTGAGCGCTTTCGGTAGGGCTATTCAGTGCATCGCGCACCTTACGAAGCCACTTATCCAAGCCATCCTCCTCCTGTGCGATAGACTGATGCTTATACTTCCAATGCGCTGCGAAACCGCGCTCGGCGATATCATCCATACGCTCGGTACGCACCTGCACCTCTACCCAGATACCATCGGGGCCCATAACCGTAGAGTGGAGTGCCTCATAGCCATTCGACTTCGGCATACTAATCCAGTCGCGAAGACGGTCGGGGTGCGGCTTGTAGATATCCGTAACACAAGAGTATATCTGCCAGCACTGCGTCTTCTCGGATGGGAAGGGCAGCGTCTTAAAGACGATACGTATCGCAAAGAGGTCGTAGACCTCCTCGAAAGGTATCTGCTTACGGCGCATCTTGTTCCATATGGAGTAGATGCTCTTCACGCGAGCAGTCATCTCATATTGGAACTTATTTCTATCCAGCACCTCGCGGATAGGCTTCATAAACTTCTCGATATATGCCTGACGCTCGGTCTCCGTCTCGTCGATTTTACGCTTTATCTCCTCGTACTCCTCCGGGAAACGATACATCATACAGAGGTTCTCCAACTCGCTCTTGATGGCGTGAAGGCCCAGACGATGTGCCAGAGGCACAAAGAGATAGATGGTCTCGCTGGTGATTTTTATCTGCTTATGGTGAGGCATAGCCCCCAGCGTACGCATATTATGGAGTCGGTCGGCAATCTTGATGATGATAACGCGCACATCGTCCGATAGTGTGAGAAGCACCTTACGGAAATACTCCGCCTGCTCCGAACTATCGGCATTAAACACTCCCGACATCTTCGTAAGACCATCGACCATCGAGGCAATCTTGGGCGTGAAGATACGCGAGATATCCTCCAACGTGTACTCTGTATCTTCGACAACATCGTGCAGCAATGCCGCAACGATGCTCTTCTTACCCAGACCAATCTCCCTTACGGCAATCAGCGCAACCTCGATAGGATGAATGACATAAGGCTCGCCCGAACGACGACGCACACCCTTATGCGCCTCCTTGGCAAGGAAGAAGGCTCGCTTTATAAACTGCCAATCATCCTCCCTGCGGCACACCTTAGCCTTGCGACACGCCTCCTCAAGCTCGCGCCACTTCTCTTCTATCAAAAGCTCATCTGCAGGTGAATACTCAAACATAACCTTACATCATTTGCTATATCTATAATACGCCAAATCACGACTACCTAATAGGTAGCCGTGTTTGGGTTTAGAAAATCGGAACTTAACTCCGCTGATTACTAACTATTTAGCAACCTTAAGAACTATCGCTCGGTCTCGGCCATTGCAGCACGCACCTTAAGTTCAATCTCCTCCATCAACGCTGGATCGTTGCGCAACGCCTCCTTCACAGCGTCACGTCCCTGGCCAATCTTCTTATCGCCATACGAGAACCACGAACCTGCCTTCTTGATGATGTCAAAGTCCACGCCAAGGTCGATAATCTCGCCAAGCTTTGAGATACCCTCGCCGAACATAATATCGAACTCCGCCTTCTTGAATGGAGGTGCCACCTTGTTCTTCACAACCTTCACCTTGGTACGTGTTCCGAGCTGCTCCTCGCCATCCTTAATAACCGAAGCGCGGCGAATATCAATACGTACCGATGCATAGAACTTCAAGGCATTACCACCTGTTGTAGTCTCTGGGTTGCCATACACCACACCAATCTTATCACGAAGCTGGTTGATGAAGATACATACGGTCTTGGTCTTTGAGATAGAGGCAGTTAACTTACGCAATGCCTGTGACATAAGGCGTGCCTGAAGGCCCATCTTCGAGTCACCCATATCACCCTCAATCTCCGCCTTTGGCGTAAGAGCCGCAACAGAGTCGATGATGATAATGTCAATAGCGCTCGAGCGAATCAACGAGTCGGCAATCTCCAACGCCTGCTCACCATTATCTGGCTGCGACACAAGCAGATTATCTACATCCACGCCCAACTTCTGCGCATAGTAAGGATCGAAGGCGTGCTCCGCATCGATGAACGCTGCGATACCACCAGCCTTCTGCGCCTCGGCGATAGCGTGAATAGCGAGTGTTGTCTTACCTGATGACTCTGGACCGAAAATCTCAATAACACGGCCCTTAGGATAGCCACCTACGCCCAACGCCATATCGAGCGTGATAGAGCCAGTAGGAATCACTGGCACGTCGGCAACAGTCTCGCTCGACATACGCATAATAGAACCCTTACCAAAGTCCTTCTCAATCTTGTCCATTACGGCCGACAAAACCTTCAATTTCTCGGCACTTACCTGTACTTTCTCTGACATAACTTATTATATTTTATTATTTTCTTCGTTCGTTAACTACTCGCCCAAGAGCTTCAAAATCTGACCATACGAGTCCTTGGTGTCGACCTTCGAGATGATGTGTGTTACGCGAGCCTCCGCATCCAAGAGGAACGTAGTGCGCACGATACCCATATACTCTCTGCCACACATCTTCTTCAATCGCCATACGCCCATAGCCTCCGAGAGCGAGTGGTCAGCATCCGAGAGGAGGGTGAAATTAAGTTCGTGCTTCGTGCAGAAGCCCTGGTGCGACTTTACAGAGTCGGGACTTACGCCAATAATCTTATATCCACGGCGCTTCAACTCCTCCTTGCCATCACTCAAACTCTTTGCCTCGAGCGTGCAGCCCGATGTGTTATCCTTCGGGTAGAAGTATAGTACCGTAGGCGAGCCTTTTAGGTTATCGAGTGTGAAGGTCGTACCCTCGTGTGTAACACTTGTAAATGCAGGGACCATATCCCCTATCTTGATATCGCTCATAATATTTCGTTTTAATTATCGGTATACTTTAAAAACACTCTCAAAGTTACTCTTTTTTTCTGAAATTCGGAAATATAGCCGATACTTTTTACCTATAACGCGATAAGGAAAAACTATCTCTCGTTACTCGCCGAGGCTTATCTTGACCTGCTGTCGAAATTCCGCTTCGCTATTGTTCAACTTCGCACGACACACAGGGCAACGTATAGCACACTCCGTATCGATATGCTCCGCAAGACGAAGCTCCATTCCCACTCTATAATTTGTCGTTGTGCGATACTCGCTATGCGCTCCGCAAGCCAAGCAATCAATTGCATAATTAAGTCCCATAGTCGTAGTTGTTTTAATCGTTAGTTCTCTATTCACGATGCAAAGTAACTACCCTATTTTGACAGGTTGTGTCAAAATCTATTTTTTCTTGAAAAATCGCAAAAAAAACAGGGCAGCACCTTTGTGCTACCCTGCTTTCCTTTTATACGAACCGCAAAAGCCGCCTCTTATATTGGCTGCGAACTCTGGCTCGTCCCCTCTATAATATATTAGAAGATATTCTTGCGGATGATAGTCTGCTCACGGTCTGGACCTACCGATACCACTGCTACCTCAGTACGTGTAAGCTCCTCGACCTTAGCGATATAAGCCTTAGCATTTGCTGGAAGCTCATCGTAAGACTTGATATTTGTGATATCCTCGTTCCAGCCATCAACCTCAATATACTCTGCCTCCACGCGCTCGAGCTGTGCGATAGTAGATGGAACGTAGTCGATAGACTTGCCATCGAGCTTGTAACCTGTGCAGATGCGAAGCTTCTCAAGACCTGAGAGAACATCGAAGAGCATAAGCGAGAGGTAGTTAACACCGCTGATGCGACGTACGTGGTTAAGAACCACAGCATCGAGCCAACCCACACGACGTGGACGGCCAGTTACTGTACCATACTCGTGGCCACGCTCGCGGATATACTCCGCACGCTCGTCGAACAACTCTGTTGGGAATGGACCCTCACCAACACGTGTGGTATAAGCCTTCGCAACACCCATAACGTTGTTCACATAGCGAGGTGCAAGACCTGTGTTCACAGGAACGCTTGCTGCCGTAGGGCTTGATGATGTTACGAATGGGTATGTACCGTGGTCGATGCAGAGCATAACACCCTGTGCGCCCTCGAAGAGCACCTTCTTACCCTCCTCAACAAGGCGGTTAAGAAGCACCGATGTATCGCAAATCATAGGACGGAGCTGCTCGCCGAGAGCCAAGTACTGCTCGTAAATCTCCTCGAAGTTGCAAGGCTCCATACCGAGTGCGGTCAACTCAATATTCTTCTGCGCGAGGGCATCCTTAAGACGCTCTGCGAAGTACTCCTTATCCAAGAGGTCACCCATACGGATACCTACGCGGCTATACTTATCGGTATATGCTGGGCCGATACCCTTCTTTGTAGTACCAATCTGTCGGCCACCCTTGAGAGCCTCATACGCGCCATCGAGCATAGCGTGGTAAGGCATAACACAAGCTGCACGGTCCGAGATAAAGAGCTTATAGTCGGTGATGCCAGCCTTGTGAAGACGGTCCAACTCCTCGAGCAACGATACGGGATTGATAACCATACCGTTTGCCATAACGTTGATGATATGTGGGTTGAAGACACCCGAAGGAATAGACTGCAACGCGAACTTCTTACCATCGAAAACAATGGTGTGACCTGCGTTGTTACCACCCTGATGACGTACTACAACATCTGCATCACCAGCATAGAAATCGGTAATCTTACCCTTACCTTCGTCGCCCCACTGGGCACCTACAACAACCAATGTGTTACTCATAGTATCTATATTTAAAGCCACCTTTTAAGCCACCTTCGCTTCGTGGCATAATTTTACGCCTACAAAAGTAATTATTTTTATGACATAACGCTCTGAATTCTGCAAGAAATTTATCAACAGAATATGAAAATTTCGCGTTTATGCCTCTTTTTTTGCACTTCTATTGATAATATGCTCCATAATGATGACCATAATCACACCCATCGCGAAGCCATTACCCACCAACGGCTCGATAACCGAAGGCAAAATTCCGCGCGGCATAAGCTGAAATAACATCGCCATCATAAGCGGAAGACCTATCGTAAGACCATCGGCAAAGTTCTGCACCGAGTGAGTCTGGTGTACCATCTCAAGACCTGCTGCAAGCTGCGTGCCCATAAGGAAAAGTAGAATCACGCCAATAACAGGATTAGGGATATTCGTGAGTAGATATATCACATCGGGGAAGAGCGCAAAGAGTATCAACATCAGCGTTGCAGGGACCAACGCCCAGCGCGATGCATTACCCGTAGAGGCGATAACACCTGGACTCATCGAGTAGTTCACAGGGCCGAGAACACCCATCGAACCCGCCACAATGTTCATAACACCCGAGACACGCACGCCACGCTTCAGGCGTCTATCCATACCCTCAACGCCGAGCATCGCACCAATAGCCTCTATCGAGCCGATATCGTTAATGAGCAGTGCGATGTAGCATATCACAAAGGCTACGATAAGGCTCCAGTCGAACGTAAACTCAGCGAGGAGCAGACCTCGGAGCGTTGCTGCACTACCCGATGGCTCGGACATAGGAAACAACAAATAGTAGAGCGCACTACCCGCAACAAGGGCAATAGGAATAACAAGGCTCTTGGCAACACCCTTCAATGTACGGTTAAGCACCACCATACTTAAGCACCCTACAATAGTAAACACCAAGCCAAAGAGATGCTCGCCTTCGTTAGGATTTGCCACGAAGATAAGGTTCTTAATAACGGGTGCGAGGGTGAGGGCGATAAGCATCAATATCACCACCACGATACGTGGCGTGAAGAGGCGCTGTATGCGCTGCATCATACCTCCAAACGTAAGCAGCGTCACAAGCACGCCACCTATGGCTATCGACGTGTATATTCCCGACGTTGAAGCTCCAGCACCCAGCGACGAGATAACACCAACAAGGAGCACTGCCGCAGGGCCTACGACAATAGGTAGTCTATGTCCCCACAACACCTGAATAAGCCCCGTAACACCCATCACGATAAATAGCTTCTGGGCATAGAAGAGCTTCTCGGCGGGCGTTCCCTGCGCCACAAACACACTCGTAGAGACCACGGCAATAGACAAGATAAGCCACTGCATAGCGTAGAGCATCAGCTGGCCAAAGGGCAATCTATCGTCAATATTGTACTTTAGTTTCATCAGTTATCATTTTTTTGGTTATACTTATCTTTACTCAAAAATACTCTTCTCCTCGTCGTAAATCTCGCTACGAAGGTCGAGATAATCCATAACGCTATGGAAGATGTGGTAGTGTCCCACCTCCGAAATCTCCTTCAATTTATGGTCGTTGTCGCTCTTCCATACGATAAACGGAATGTCGAGCTGCTCGCGCGGTGCCATCGACGCTGAGACCATACCGTGCATATAGATATTTCCCTCGCCGAGGCTCTCGCCGTGGTCCGAGATGTATATCATCGCCGAGGAGCGCTCCACATCGCGGAGTATCTCGATTAGGGAGTGGAGCAAAAAGTCGGTGTAGAGGATGGTGTTATCGTAGGCATTCACCAACTCCTGGTGGTCGGCCTTCGACATCTCCACGCTTGTACATACGGGTGTAAAACGCTCAAACTCCGCAGGATATTTCTTAAAATATGTAGGGCCGTGGCTGGTGCTTGTGTGAAGGATGACAAGGAGTTTATCTGCTGTTGCCGCCTCTATCTCCTCCTTTAGTCCCGCAAGAAGTAGCCCATCATAGCGCGCATCAGCATCAGCATAACGGTCGCGAAGTGCGGCGTGGTTACTCTTATTTGCGATATGGAGCGGTGGCTCGCCAAAGTTCGTAGAGCGCCAGATAACCTCCACGCCATTACGCGCAAGATAGTTCGGAAGAATCTCATAGAGCTTGCCCGTAGGCTTATGGTCGAGGATAGCCTTAACGGCTACAGTTGTGGAGGTTGCTGAGGCTACGGCATCATATACCGTAACGCTATCCCCCTTAAGTAGCGGGTTTGTATCGCGCTCATAGCCATAGAGCGAGAAGTTCGCCTGACGTGCCGACTCGCCGATTACAAGCACACACACCTCGCGCTCCGAGTCCAAAATTTCGGCATCGGGAAGCGCTATCTCCTCACGGTTTATCATCGCCTGATGGTGGAAGTGACGCACCGTATTGGCGATGTATGACCACGGCATAAAGAGGCTTCCCACACGTGGGGCATTGTGGTCTATCCACAGTACGTTACCCATATTCGTAACACCAACAAGGGCTACGACGGCAATCGACACACCTACATTTATAAGCGCCCTACGCCACGAGCCATACTCCACCCTACGCCAAAAGAGGTAGATGCAAGGCACAACGCCCAGCAGCGCCACGTAGATAAAGGGCGTAAAGGAGAGGTATCCCGAAGCCTCCGAGAGGTTGGTATTAAAGAGGTTGCCCACCATATCGCGCGTAAGAAGCACCTCGTAGGTATTCACGAAGTAGAGCGCCGTAGCATTGGCAAGAAGCGACAGAGCAATAATCACCTTACCTACCACACGACCAAGGAACAGAAGAAGGTAGTAGACCATAAAGTTTACGACCAACGTAAGAAGCGCTATGGAGGCAATCAGCAGATAGCCATTTGCATCGCGCTCCACACACTCCAAAACAAGCTCCAGAAGGGGCTTATGGAAGGCTACAAGAGTAAAGAGGCTAAGGACAAAGGCAAACGCCGAGAGCCTCGCGGGGTTATTGAGTCGACTCTTCATCGTATCAGTTTTAAGAGTTTGCGATAGGTGACTACTACGCCCACGATAATAGCCACGAGGGTGAGATTAAAGAGCAGCGTATAAAGGATATTTACGCTATGCTCCGCCTCGTTTTGTGGCATCGGCATCGCCGTGGCATCGTAGCGTGCGAAGGGGTTTGTATAGATTACCTCGCCCGAAGGGAAGTAGGCAGTTATACGCGCATAAGGCTCCTCTGCGGGGAGCATCATCGAGGCCTCCGAGCTTCCAACCGCAAGGTGTAGCGTGCGATGCTTCGAGCCTGTAAACTTTATGGAATCAGCCTCTTGGGAGAGTGTGACGTAAATCTCCGAGCCACGAAGGCCGATATCCTCGATGTGTGGCAACGTAGCATTTCGCGCCATCTTCTGCTGCCAATCGCCACGCCCATAATCAGGAACACGCATCGCATAGAAGCATCCCTCGCGGAGTGCCGACATCAAACTCTCGTAACTCATATCACTCATTGCCACGAAGTTACAACGCACAGCAATACGATTCGAGCGGTCGGGATAGTGCATATCGTCATTCGCCACACCAAGGACATAACGTCCCGCCGTAAGCGCCTCGTCCCAATACTCATTCTCGGTGCTTCGGCCACTATCCAGCTCCAGAAGTTCATAGCCCGATAGTAGGCGCATATCTCTATCCGACGTGGCGATAGTACGCAACGGGTGGTTCATCTGCACCATCGCGGCATCACGCGCCAGAAGATTGAGGATAAACTGTCGCTGCGAGGTGAAGAGCGGAAGGAGCATATCGTAGCGCATCTCGCTCTCGGCACCAAATACAAGGTTATGATTTTTTAGGATGTTGTAGCCGTGCTCGTAGGCCCTTACGCCACACTCCTCTGTAGCCTCGATGGTCGTAATCTCATTGTGATTCGAGAAGGTGACAACATCGTAGCCATACTTTTTAAACTCCGCGATAACCTCCTTAGGCCAATAATCACACTCGTTGAGTAGGCCCTCCACCTTTGTGTGGGTATGGAAATTTGCTCTGCGCCACTCGGTAGTGCTATCCACCGCTTGGTAAGGGTTGTAGATATCCTCGCCAGCGAAGGGCTGCGGCTCGGAGAAGTTATATATCGGCGTAAAGGATGTGACAAGCACAGCAAGGATAGCCACGACAACAATCGAGGCTATCCCACGCAGTGACCATTTCACTATCTTTGCAATAAGTTTCATCCTTGCAAAGATACGAAAAAGTTATTATGTTACAACACTTCGTACGCTTCAAAATGATAGTACGCTCTTGTAGTAGAAGCATCTTATGATGCCAAAGATACGAAAAAGTTATGATGTTACAACACTTCGTACGCTCCAAAGTGATTACTCTCTCTTTAATCTATAACAGCGAGCCTATTGCTTGACATTCTCCCATTCGAACTTCTCGAAGTCGGCATCGGGTGCCTTCCACGATGGCTTGCGAAGAGCATAGATGATGAATGGCAGCACCACAAACAACAACGCTCCAATAATCAACACCGAGAACCATACCGTGGTGCTTCCCGTGGCAATCTGCGATGGCGGGATGAAGCTAAGGACAAAGGCGAGCAACGAGCCACAGAAGCCCAAGCCTGCCAATATCCATATCAGGCCGTTGCCCTTCGCACCGAGGCGGAATGGACGCTCCATCTTTGGAAGTCGATAGCGTAGCGTGATGGCTGCGGCAAACATCAACATATATACTATAAGGTATAGCAATACGGTGAGCTGCGAGAGGATCTGGTAGAAGGATTGCACCGAAGGCATAACGACAAACAACAGACCGAGAATCGTTACGATGACACCCTGCACAAGGAGGATATTACGCTGCACACCCTCCTTATTCGTCTTCTGGAAGAATGGTGGCAGATAACCCGCGCGGCCTACGGCGAAGATACCCTTCGAAGGACCTGCTACCCACGTCAACACACCCGCCAACACACCGAATACCAAGGCAATAGCAACTATAGGTCCCATCCACGACATCTTCAAGAAGTGGAAGTAGTTGTCGAAACCTATGAGCAGCGTCTGCGTAAGGCTAATATCCTTCTGCGGAACGATGATGCCCAACGAGAAGGTGCCGAGGATGAATATCAACACCGTAACCAACGAGCCGATGATGATAGCACGCGGGTAGTTACGCTTCGGATTCTCGACCTCCATAACGTGAATACCCATCATCTCCATACCAGCGTAGAAGAGGAAGATGGAGCTTGCCAAGACCAAGTTATCGAAGTTCGTGAGGTCGGGGAAGAAGCTTGTCTCCATATTAAGGTTATTCGTGCCACCCATAGCAAGGTAGACAATCGCCAAGATGATGAGCAACGCCGCAGGGATAATCGTACCGATGATACCGCCCCACTTACTCACCTTACCTACCCAGCCAAGACCGCGCAACGAGATAAAGGTCGCTATCCAATATATCGCCAACACCACTACAAGAGTGAAGAGACGATTCGACGCGAGTGCCGCGTCGGCCGTAGGATTAAAACCTATGAAGGCGATACTTACAGCTCCGAAGGTCAACACCGTAGGATACCATATCGTCGACTGTATCCACTGCAACCATATCGCCAGGAAGCCTACCCTCGCACCAAAAGCCTCGCCAACCCAGCGGAATACACCACCCTGCTTCTGCGAGAACAGAGCCGCCAACTCGGCAGCCACCATCGCCGTAGGAACAAGAAAGACTATGGCGGCAAAGAGGTAGTAGAATGCCGACTGAATACCATAAATAGCCTCGGTAGCTAAGCCTCTAAGGCTCACCACCGCCGTAATGTTCATAATAGCCAGCGTCATAACGCTGAGCTTGAACCCTGTAGATTTATTTTCACTCTGCATAAACACAATGTTTTTTGATTGTTTAGCACTCAATCTGCAATTTTGGTGCAAAAGCATATCACAAGGCTAACTTTACAACATTTTAGCTATACACTATATATAATATATATTATAGGAAATTGAATGCATATAAGAGAAACTTATGCAGTTATAAAATAATACAATCAAAAAACTATTGCAGAGAGCAAAATAAATATTATCTTTGCATCAGGAAAAGAAAATAAACCAATAATAAACCTAAAAAACTTAAAAGAGTATGAAAGATTTGAAAGGAACTAAGACAGAGCAGAACTTGTGGGAGGCATTCGCAGGTGAGAGCCAGGCTCGCAACAAATATACCTACTTCGCATCGAAGGCAAAGAAGGATGGCTACGTGCAGATAGCAAAGATTTTCGAGGAGACTGCAGCAAACGAGAAGGAGCACGCAGAGATTTGGTTCAAGCTTCTTCAGGGCATCGGTTCTACAGCTGAGAACCTCCGTGCAGCTGCCGAGGGTGAGAACTACGAGTGGACAGATATGTACGCACAGATGGCCGTTGATGCTCGCGAGGAGGGCTTCGACCACATCGCATTCCTCTTCGAGCAGGTGGGTAAGATTGAGAAGGAGCACGAGGAGCGCTACCGTAAGTTGTTGGCTAACGTCGAGGGCGGCTTGGTATTCTCTCGCGATGGCGATATGATCTGGCAGTGCGGCAACTGTGGTCACATCCACGTAGGTAAGAAGGCTCCAGAGGTATGTCCAGTATGTGTTCACCCACAGGCTTACTTCGAGCTTAAGGCTGAGAACTATTAGTAGATTTCGGGCAATCCGACATCTACAACCGATAAATACCTCCCTTCACATTTGAGGGGAGGCTTTTTTTAGGCATTAACTTTGCTATAACACTCATAATATGAATATCTTAGCAATAGTTCTACTCCCGTTCGTGGGTACGGTGATAGGCGCATCGATGGTGTTTTTTGCGCGTCGCTCGGTATCCTCACGCCTACACAATGCCCTACTGGGCTTCGCCGCGGGAGTTATGGTTGCAGCATCCGTATGGTCGCTTATCATACCCTCGTTGGAACTATCCGAAGGTCTGGGTAAGATGAGTTGGATGCCTGCTGCGGTGGGTATAATACTCGGTATGTTGTTCCTATTGACTTTGGATAGCCTTGTGCCTCATCAGCACCCTGGTACGGAGACGCGCGAGGGACTGCGCTCGTCACTTGGTAAGCGCCAGATGTTGATGCTCGCCGTGACGCTCCATAACATTCCCGAGGGTATGGCCGTAGGTGCTGTTGTGGCGGGAGCATTGGCGGGAGATATGGGCATTACGCTGGCATCGGCTATGGCTCTGGCACTCGGTATGGCGATACAGAATATCCCCGAGGGTGCTATAATATCGTTGCCGCTACGTGGTGATGGTATGAGTCGTCGCAGGGCCTTTGGCTGGGGCGCATTGTCGGGCATCGTTGAGCCTCTGTCGGCCTTGGCGATGATTGCCCTCTATGAGCATATTGCGCCCGCGCTACCCTATCTATTGAGTTTTGCGGCTGGTGCGATGCTCTATGTTGTTGTCGAGGAGCTTATCCCAGAGACACAACAAGGCAAGCACTCCGATATCGGAACGATAGCCTTCGCCATAGGATTTGTGATAATGATGATTCTCGACGTGGCGTTGGGATAAAAAAAAGAGGCGGGTGTTCGAATCAACGAACACCCGCTTTTATTACTACGTTTCCGGAACTCTTACTCCTCTGTAGGGTTAACCTCGAGAAGCTCAACCTTGAACTCCAACGCCTGGTTAGGGCCGATGTTTGCACCAGCACCACGCTCGCCATAAGCAAGCTCCGATGGAATCCAAAGTGTAATCTGACCACCTACACCTACGAGCTTCATACCCTCTGTCCAACCCTTGATAACGCGGTTGAGTGGGAATGAGATAGGCTCACCACGCTCATAGCTTGAGTCGAATACCTCGCCGTCAGATGTCTTACCCTCGTAGTTTACAAGTACTACGTCAGTGTCCTCAGTAGCCATAACCTCGCTACCCTCACGGTCGATGCGGTAGAGGATACCAGACTCGGTCTTCTTTACACCCTCCATAGTCTCAACCTCTGCAAGCCACTTTGCTGAAGCCTCAGCGTTCTCAGCCATAGCCTTCTCGCGCTCTGCCTGTGCCTTAGCCTGCATACGCTGTGAGTACTGTGTGAATGTGTTGCGAATCTGCTCGCCAGTCATACGAAGCAATGAGTCAGCCTCCTCTGGACCGTTAAGAGTCTTAACGTCGTCGATAGCACGAAGAACGTCGCGCATATTAACCTCCTCCTGAAGTGACTTGATAGCAGCACCCATATTCTTACCCATCATCTCCGATACGAGCTCACGTGTGAATGTCTCGTTGTAGAGCTCTGGGAGTGCAGGAAGAGTGTCAGGGCAATCAGTCTTAACAAAGTCGTTCATACGCTTTGCGTTCATATAAGGCATAAGAAGAGTGTACTGGAACTCCATCATCTTCTCACGAACTGCCTTGATATCCTCACCGAGGATGTCACCATCCTTGTAGAAAGACTTGATGTTCTCAACAACGATATCGTTATCGAGGTTGAAATCCTTCATACCAAATACGAGGCTCTGACCCATATCTGCACCTACGGCGTAAGACAATGAGTCGATGTTCTTGCCGCCAAGGCTGGCGCAAGATGTTGCAGAGAGCGCTACAGCAGCACCTGCAAGGAATACAAATAGTTTTTTCATAGTTTGTTTTTAAAAAAATTATTGGATTATATTGTTACTCTTCGTTTTTAATCTCTGTTGCACCATCGGTAGGCTCCTCCGCAACCTCCTCGGTAGGCTCCTCGGCACTCTCCTCCGTAGGCTCCTCTGCGGTCTCCTCCTCGTCGGACTTAACCTCGACCTCCTCCTCGCCTACAACAAGCGATACGGAGTAGATATCCTTACCCGAATAGTTCTTGATATCCTCGATTGTGACAGGCACAACGGTAAACTTCTCGGCTGGCAAATCCTTATGCTGGAACGCAACGTAGCGCGCGATAGTCTGATTACGCATATTGATAACCGCCAACAACTGACCATCAATCTTATCGCCATAGAGCGCCACGGCCTTGGCGTGAGTAGTCATATTCGCAGGGTTGATGCCACTCTCGATAAGCAACGAGTCGGCAAAGTCTCTAATCTCGCTACCCGAGAGTTTCATCTCATTGATACGCGCGAAGTCCAACATATCGACAAAGCCACTCTCCTTACCCTCGGTAGCGTTGTAGTATGCCATCTTAAGGCGCATATCCGCGAACTCACGCACAGCACGCTTGTAGTTGATACGTGGCTTGAGGCGTACCGCGAGGGTTGTATCCTGCTTTAGGGTGTTTACCATAGTGTCGATACGCGCATAATGCTCCGAGTCGAGGCCCTGGGCCAAGAGGTCGATATCGAAACTACGGAAGGCATCCTGCTTATCCTTCGACATCCACTCGAATGGTGATGCTACGACCTTAAGCAGCACATTACCAATAGCCTGCCAGATAACCTTACGCAGTGAGAACTCTGGAGAGGTGATATCGCCCGAGATAGGAAGCTCCACATCGATATGCTTCTCTCTGTCGGTAAGGACGTAGATACCTAACTTAACGGGGAGCTTATACTCCGCCTCGATACTCTTATCCTTATCGCCAACATTGAAGTTATATGTTCCGAGCTGGTTAACGCCGCTGAGCTTACCATTCGACACCTCGTTCTGCGAGCGGAAGGTAAGGTTACCCGACGTTACGGGGAAGGCTGTATAATGCTCCACATAGGTCGAAAGGCTCTGAATATCAACATTCGACAACGTTGCAAGAAGGCTCTGGTTGTAGAAATCATCGAGCGAGCCCTCCCACATAATCATCGCCGTACCCTGCTTTGGAAGCTGGCAGCGGATTGTGAGCTTATTCTTATCGTCGAGCGTTAGGTTTTTGCTGCTGATTGAGAGGCCACGGACCTGATACTCAAAAGGTTCGTGCATCGTATTATCGGCATACAACACCTCGCCACCACGAAGGTTAAGATTGCCAATAACAAGGTCGAAATCAGCGAACGGAGCCTCGTCTTCAGAGGTTGTGATTGTCACACGCTCCTTAACATCATACATATCGTCGCCCAAAGCCTCCGCCGAGCTCTCCACCGAAATCTCTGGCTCGCCATAGAAGAGCAGGTCGAAATTCGTCGTGCCATCCTTCTCCAAGCGGAACTGTGTAGAGTAGCCATCGGCAGTGAGTGAGCGAAGATGATATACCTGCTGCTCGACATTAAGTCTATCAAGCGACGCAGCAAGCGACTTAGCACTGAACAGGTTACCACCATCAGGACCAAGTACCGCCAAGTTCGAAGCCGAGATATCGCCCGTAATCTCCATTGCCAGAATCTCCATAACGTTACCCTCCAAGCGGCAATCTGCCGAGATAGCGCCATCGAGGCTCTGAAGGTTGACAACAGGCTTTATATAATTATAGGTATCAGCAATGTTGAAGCCCGCAATCGCGCCATCGAACAAGAAGTCGAGTGTCGAGCAATTTACGCTCAAATCGCCTTCGAGTGTTCCCGCCTCGTTGATGGTCATAGCGGCTGCAACCGTAGTCATAGCATCATCGAGGTAGAGGCGTGGCGTAGAGAGCGCCAATGCCGAGAGTCGCCACTCCTGCTCATGCTCCGTATCACAGTAAGCAACCTTACCCTCTTCCAACGAGATATTCTCGATAACAACATTCCAAGGCTCACCCGTAGACTCCTCAACCTCGTCGCTAACGTACGTTGTAACGAGATATTCAATCAACGAATCGAAATTAAAGGCCTCGGGGCTCTGCACCACCGCAACCTCTGGCTCACGAACCCAGAATCGCGATATGTGGATGGTGTTATCGAGCAACTCCATAAGCTCAATCTCCGCCTCCACACGTCCGAAACGCACAAACTCCGCAACGTCATCCGCCTCATACATAACGAGGTTATCGACACCAAGGCTACCCTCAAAGAGCTTGATAGAGAGGTTGTCCATCGTGATGTTACGTCCCGTAAGCTCCTTGGCGTGAGTCTCGACAAACTCCTCGACAATAGGGCCAAGCCATATTATGACCGAGGCTACGGCGAGGATTATCAGCGACAATAGCGCCAATAGTGTCACACATAGAATACGTCCAACACCCCACTTACGCTTTGGTGCTGGCGTCTGTGCATACTCCGTAGAGGTTATCTTCTGCTCGTCACTACGCATATAGATTCTTTTTTATTATTTCTGCCACTTCATCGTAAAGTTTCGCAATGGGCGGATAAGGAAGCCCGGCAAGTAGCTACAGATAGGTATCAACAAACGGAACCACCAATCTGGCACCACCACTTTACGTCCCTTGAACATCGCCCTAAGGCCACGACGTGCGCAACTCTTTGGAGTCATCAACGCACCTATCTTCACGCCAAAACGCTGCAACTTCTTCGACAAGCCGTACAAATCTGTCGCAATACCTGCAGGGCAGATAGCCGTAGCCGTAACGCCCGTGCCACGAAGTTCCTTGGCAAATGCCTCGGTAAAACTCTTAACATAGGCCTTCGAGGCGCTATATGATGCCAAACCTGGGAATGGCATCCAGATTGAGTATGACGACATATTGAGCAACTTACCCTTACCGCGCTTAATCATATCCTCGCCATACAAGCGACACATCGTGGTAAGCGTTAAGTCGTGCAACAGGATGATACGCTCGAGGCGCTCCACAGGAGTATTCAAGATATCGCAGAACGAGAACATACCCGCATTGTTGATAACAACGTCAAAGATATAACCCTCCGCAACGCTCCACGCGTGAAGCTCACGTGCTGCCGATGCCGTAGCCAAGTCCATAACCTTGGCATCGCAACGCACCTTATGCTGCTCCGAGATTACCACAGCCTCGGTCTTCACCTCCTCCAAGATGTCAACCATCAAGAGGTTATATCCCAACGCTGCCAACTGCTCGGCATACTGACGGCCGATGCCCAGCGCCGCGCCTGTGACCAATGCCCACGCCTTACCACGTGGCACCTCACCCAAATTACGACGACAACACATAGCCTACTTAATTTTGTTAATCTCCTTCCACAAGCGCTCTGGGATATGCTCCGTGCAGTTGTGGCAGCACTGCATATCTACCGAGTACATACGTGCCATACAGTAGTCGCGGTGGTCACAGCCACTACGTGTCGACATATCGCCCGCCTGAAGTTTATTCACAAACGCTGGGTCGTTAACCAAGGCACGCGCCATCTGCACAAGCTCAAAGCCCTCGTCCAACACCTTCTCGATACCCTCGCGTGATACCAAGCCTCCGACGTAAACCAATGGACCCTTCAACGCCTCGCGGAACTTCTTTGCATTCTCCAAGAAGTAGCACTCCTCGAAGTCATACTGCTTGATGAGCCACTGACCAAAGAGCGACACGACAATCTTCTGCAACCACTCGTTCCAGCCCATATAGTAACCCATAGTCTTTGTTGGGATACGGCCACGCATAACAGCCATAGGAGCCTTCGACACGAAACCTGACGAGAGTACGATGCCATCTACGCCGAATGTCTCAATCTGCTTTGCAATCTCGATAGACTCTGGAATCTGGATACCGCGCTTGAAGCCATCCTCCATATTATGCTTCACCAACACGCCCATACCGCGCTTACGTGCAGCCTCACAAACCTCCTCCAAGCAGTGGTTCATAAAGCGCATACGATTCTCCAACGAGCCACCATACTCATCGCGGCGATGGTTGGTATATGGCGAGAGGAACTGCGAGATGAGATATCCGTGTCCTGCGTGAACCTCCACAGAGTCGAAACCTGCGTTATATGCCGTCTCCACAGCCTTACCGAAGTCCTTGGCAAACTCAATAATCTCACTCTTACGCATACGGCGATGGAACGTTGGCGAGTAGAGGTTGAAGCCATTAGATGCCGATACAGGGAAACTGCCAGCAGTAGACCAGTGAGTCATATTTCCGCAATGGCCAAGCTGAATACCTACGGCAGCACCCTCGGCGTGAACGGCATCGGTAAGGTCACGAAGCTGTGGCACAATCTCATCACGAAGCCACAACTGCTTGTTGAATGAGATACCGCTGCGGTTGATAGAGGCGTAGGCTACGGTAGTCATACCTACACCACCACGAGCAACGCTAACGTGATAATCCTTAAGAGCCTGTGTAGGAGCGAAATCCTTACCCATTGACTCGAACGCTGCCGAACGTATTACACGGTTGCGAAGCGTAACGCTTCCAAGTTTATAGGGTGTAAAAAGTTTAGATTCCTGAAGTCTCTTCTTTTCGTCCATATCTTTCAAAAGTTTGTGTCTGTTAATTGATTACCAAATAAATGGTATGATTCTCTTGCGCTTGAGCGAGGTGAACTCCTCACCAAACTCACGCTCATAGCGCTTATACAACGATGCCGAGCGAGGGCCGAGGTTTGCGAAGGTCCACATCGCAAAGACAACACCTGCCCACGACCACGATGCGATAGCGAAACCTACCCACTCCATAAACTCACCGAAGTAGTTGGCCGACGAGACGTACTTGAACATACCACCCTTTGGGATGTAGTGCTTCGTGTCGCCTGGCTTGCGGAGATGGCGAATCACATAGTCCGAGTGGAGGTTTGTGATAAAACCAAAGAGGAACACCGCAATGCCGATATAGATGTATGGCTTCGACATCCAGCCATCGTAGTAACCCATCTGTGGAGCGTAATAGAAAATCCAGCCACCCTGCATAACAGCATTTAGGGTGTTGAACAACGCACCCATAGCAACAATACCTACGGGCATCTTCGAGTTACCACGCATAAGCATCGGGAAGATGAACGAGCGCTGGAAGTAGTGCAACTCAAAGATTAGAAACAACACCAACGGAGCCGCCTCCATAGCGTAATCGGACATAGCCCATAGTGCCGCCATAGCGAAGAACACCGGACACTCCATAATCACCCAGCCCACCTTATTTGGAACAGGAAAGCCGAACTTCGGATTAAAGAGATAGCCATATCCCGCCTCCACGAAGAAGAGCGCGACGAAGACAAATACCGCCACGATAGCCATAGCCACCAAGAAGCTATTGTAACACTCCAATGAAATAAGTTCCGAGAACATAGTAACTTTATGGTTTTTTCATTTATAACTTCACACATCTACTTTACCCCTCCACCACACTTTAGTGTGATTATGAGAAATAATCGGACAAAGGTACAAAAAAAAAACTAAATTACACAAAATATCATCAATAATGCGAGCCATAAGATAAAATCGTCAGTCACACTCCTATCAGCACAAACAAAAGAGGCGACGACGGAACACTCCATCATCGCCTCTATGTGAGGTAGTAAAATAGGCCAAGGTCTACTCCACGTAGTATGCCTTCGAAGCATCACGCTCTGGGGCTACGGGAATCTCCTGCGCAGGATAGCCAAAGGCGATACCCACCAAAAGTTTATAACCCTCAGGCAACTGCAAACGCTCCAAATATGGCTTTGCCGCCTCGCAATTCATAACGGGAACTACGCTACCCAAGCAGCACGAGCCAATGCCCATACTCCACGCCTCGAGCATCATATTCTGTGACAAAAGACCGCAGTCATACTCGCCACTATAACTCTCCTCGGGACACGCTACGAACGCCACAGTAGGAGCATTACGGAAGATATTGCGGAAGCCTGGCTGCTCGGCAATCTTTGGATTCTGCGCAACAGCAATAGCCGTAACACCGTCGATAAACTCCTTATTATCAACTACTCGCACTGCCCACGTCTGCAAGTTCATAGCACTTGGCGCATAGATACCTGCCTCCAAGACCTTTGCCATCTGCTCTCTGCATACTGGCTCCTCCTTGTAGTCGCGAATCGAGCGACGAGTCATAATAACCTCCTTCACAGCCTCCTCCTTCGAGCAAGCCTCGCCGCAGTTCTCACCGCAGCATCCCACCATTGTCATAGCCATAAGCACTACTGCCAAAGATTTCAAATACTTCTTCATAGCCTAAAAATTTAAATGTTTACTGGTGCGCCCTTGAGTACAACCTTTCGAATCACAGGGGTCTGGTGCGCATAAGGAAGATATGCCAACGATGGA
Source organism: Alistipes sp. (assembly GCA_017559615.1). Next base: position 30,839 of record JAFYRB010000087.1, read on the forward strand.
AGCGGCTTGGTGATGTAGAAGTTCGCCACCTTACCACGTGTAATCGAGCCATAATCCTTGCTCTCGCCCATTGCCGCCGCAGAGTTCATAGTAGCAGCATTGAGAGCCTCGGCAGGTGTCATCTTCATCTTGATAGATGCCAACGACACCACGAAACGCATATTACCCGAAGGCGCTGTACCAGGGTTGAAATCCGAAGCCAACGCAACGGCCAAACCAGCGTCAATCATCTTACGTGCAGGAGGATAGGTAATGCCGAGGAAGAAGGCACAACCAGGCAACATCGTAGGCATAGTCTCGGTGCCACGCAACGCCTCGACCTGTTCGTCACCCATACTCTCAAGATGGTCAACAGACAAGGCCTTATGCTCAACGCCAACCTCAACGCCACCCGATACGGCCAACTCATTGGCGTGAATCTTCGCACGAAGACCATACTCCGCACCTCTCTTCATAATCTTCGCGGTCTCCTCAACCGTGAAGAAACCCTTATCGCAGAATACATCAACAAAATCTGCGAGGCCCTCCGCAGCAACGGCAGGAATCATATCGTTGCAGACGTGGTCTACATACTCCGCCTGACGGCCCTTATATGCACGACCTACGGCGTGTGCGCCAAGGAACGTAGCACGTACCGCAACAGGCGATGTCTCGCGGATACGCTTGATGACACGCAAAATCTTAAGCTCATCCTCCAACGTAAGGCCATAGCCCGACTTTATCTCCACAAGGCCCGTACCCATCGCGATAATCTCGTTGATGCGCTCCATAGCCTGGCGATAAAGCTCATCCTCCGAGGTGTCGTGAAGGCGGTCCGCAGAGTTTAGGATACCACCGCCACGCTTGGCAATCTCCTCGTACGAGAGACCATTAATCTTATCGAGGAACTCCTGCTCGCGGCTACCAGCATAGACTATATGTGTATGAGAGTCGCAGAACGAAGGGAAGAGCCAGCCACCCTCGGCATCGAGGATTTCGCAATCCTCGACGCTGGGTAGCGTTTCCATAGTTCCGTAATCCTTAATACGCTCACCATCAGTAAGCAACCACGCATTCTCAAGAGTGGCAATTTCGGCCATTGCCTTACCCTCGACCTTCACACGGCCACTCTCGTCGATACCTACGAGCGTACCGATGTTTTTAACGAGCAAGTTCATAATCGTTTAGGAACTTTACAGATGTTGCGATATGTGGATACATCACCGTATCGTTGTCCACGAATGGCACAACCTTACGATAAGCCTCGAACATAGCCTCAACTACCTCCGAAGAGCGCAAATCGTTGCGGTGACGGAACTCCAAAGCCTGTGCCGAGTTCATAAGCTCGATAGCGAGTACACGCTCGGTATTCTGCACAACCTTCCAGAGCTTTGTAGCGGCGTTAGAGCCCATACTTACGTGATCCTCCTGACCCTGTGACGAAGGGATAGAGTCGCACGATGCTGGCCAGCACAAGCCCTTTGACTGGCTCACGATAGATGCAGCAGTGTACTGTGGAATCATAAAGCCAGAGTTAAGACCTGGGTTAGCAACAAGGAAGTTAGGCAACTCGCGAGCACCCGAGATAAGCTTATAGGTACGACGCTCCGAGATATTACCAAGCTCGGCAACAGCAATCGCCAAGAAGTCCATAGCTACAGCAATAGGCTGACCGTGGAAGTTACCCGCAGAGATTACCTCGTCGGTATCTGGGAAGATAGTTGGGTTATCGGTAGCAGAGTTAATCTCAGTCTCGAGGACAGATGCTACGTAGGCGATAGTATCCTTCGATGCACCGTGTACCTGTGGGATACAACGGAACGAGTAAGGGTCCTGAACGTGCTTCTTTGGACGAGAGCCGAGAGGGCTACCCGCCAAAATCTCGCGGAAGTTCTTAGCAGTCTCAATCTGACCGTTATGAGGACGAATAGCGTGTACGTTATGTTCAAATGGCTCCATACGGCCATCGAAAGCATCCAACGACATAGCACCGATGTGGTCTGCCCAACGGCTGAGGCGCTGCGCGTTAATCAACGAGTAAACGCCATAAGCCGACATAAACTGTGTACCATTGAGGAGTGCAAGACCCTCCTTCGAGCAGAGTGTGATAGGCTTCCAGCCCATCTTCTCCATCATCACGCTACCCTCAACAACCTCGCCGTCAATCTCCACGTGGCCCAAGCCCAAGAGTGGCAAGCACATATGTGCCAAAGGCGAAAGGTCACCCGAAGCACCCAACGAGCCCTGCTCATATACCACAGGGATGATGCTGTTGTTGAACATATCGATGAGGCGCTCAACGGTGATAAGCTGAACACCAGAGTGGCCATAAGAGAGCGACTGCACCTTAAGCAAAATCATAAGACGAGCAATCTCCGAAGGCACACGCTGACCTGTACCGCAGGCGTGCGACATCATCAAGTTCTTCTGCAACTGCGACAAGCCCTCCTCCTCAACAGAGATGTTACACAACGAACCGAAGCCTGTGGTAACGCCATAGATAGGACGACCTACAGTCTTTGTCTTCTGGTCGAGATACTCGCGGCACTTGATGATACGAGCCTTCGCATCGTCGCTCAATGCCAACTTATAACCCTTGGTCAAAATCTCCTCAACGCGTGCTATAGTAAGGCGCTCAGCACTAATATAATGAATCATAAACGTTCGTTTTTAACATTACTTATTCTCGTTAAAAATCTTCTCGATAAGGCTCATATCTGCCAAGTTTGGAAGCGTAACCTTAAGGAGTGGAGTGCGCTCCATCTGGCGCTTGATAGCAAACATAGCACCCTCGTTACGCGCCCAGCTGCGGCGTGCGATACCATTGTTCACATCCCACAACAACATCTCCTCGATGTGGCGTGCAGAGTCCTCCGAGCCGTCGATAACCATACCGAAGCCACCGTTCATAACCTCGCCCCAGCCTACACCGCCACCGTTGTGGATAGATACCCACGTAGCACCGCGGAATGAGTCACCGATAACGTTGTGAACAGCCATATCAGCACAGAACGACGAGCCATCATAAATGTTCGAAGTCTCACGATATGGAGAGTCGGTACCTGATACATCGTGGTGGTCACGGCCAAGAACTACTGGAGCCGACAACTCGCCACGCTTGATAGCCTCGTTGAAGGCAAGAGCGATACGTGTACGGCCCTCTGAATCGGCATAGAGGATACGAGCCTGTGAGCCTACAACAAGTTTATTCTGCTTCGCCTCACGAATCCAGTGAAGGTTATCCTCCATCTGGCCCTGAATCTCACGTGGTGACTCCTTGAGCATCTCCTCCAAAACCTCTGCTGCGAGGCGGTCTGTAATCTCGAGATCCTCCTCCTTGCCCGATGTACATACCCAACGGAATGGGCCAAAGCCATAGTCGAAGAACATAGGGCCCATAATATCCTGAACGTATGATGGGTAGCGGAAACGGCCATTCTCGCCCATAACATCCGCACCAGCACGTGATGCCTCCAACAAGAATGCGTTACCATAGTCGAAGAAGTACATACCGCGAGCTGCCAACTTATTAACCGCAGCAACGTGGCGACGCAACGACTCGCGTACACACTCGTGGAAACGCTCTGGCTCCTCGGCCATCATACGGTTAGACTCCTCGTAAGAGTAACCCACAGGGTAGTAACCACCAGCCCAAGGGTTATGCAACGATGTCTGGTCAGAGCCGAGGTCTACGTTGATATCCTCCTCGGCAAGACGCTCCCAGAGGTCTACAACGTTACCTACGTATGCAAACGAGATAACCTCCTTATTCTCCACAGCCTTGCGAACACGTGGGATAAGCTCGTCGAGTGATGAGTATAGCTCATCTACCCAGCCCTGTGCGTGACGCTTCTCGGCAGCAGCGATGTTAATCTCGGCGGTGATGCTCACAACACCAGAGATGTTACCCGCCTTTGGCTGTGCGCCCGACATACCACCAAGACCTGCGGTTACGAACAACATACCACGCAAATCCTTCTGGCCATCCTTCATACGCTTACGTGCAGCGTTCATAACGGTAATTGTAGTACCGTGAACGATACCCTGTGGGCCAATGTACATATACGAGCCAGCGGTCATCTGACCATACTGCGATACACCCATAGCGTTGAAGCGCTCCCAATCATCCTGTGATGAGTGGTTAGGGATAACCATACCGTTGGTAACAATAACACGTGGAGCATCCTTATGCGATGGGAAGAGGCCGAGTGGGTGACCAGAGTACATAACCAAAGTCTGCTCGTCGGTCATCTCCGCGAGGTACTTCATAGCCAAGCGATACTGCGCCCAGTTCTGGAATACCGCACCGTTACCACCATAGGTGATAAGCTCGTGTGGATGCTGCGCAACAGCCTTATCGAGGTTATTCTGAATCATAAGCATAATCGCTGCAGCCTGACGTGAGCGTGCTGGATACTCGTCAATCGAGCGAGCATACATCTCATACTCTGGGCGTAGGCGATACATATAGATACGGCCATACGTTTTCAACTCCTCCAAGAACTCTGGAGCCAACTCGGCGTGATACTTCTCTGGGAAGTAGCGCAAAGCATTTGCCAACGCGAGCTTCTTCTCCTCGTCGGTGAGGATATCCTTACGCTTTGGGGCGTGGTTTGCCGCAGGGTCATAAGGGCGTGGCGCTGGTAGTGGATCAGGAATACCTGCCAATATATCTTTCTGAAAATCTGTCATAGTAGTAAATGTGTTGTGGGCGAAATTACTGAATCTTGCTCTCTACAACTGCCAAAATCTCAGCCTCGGCCTTCTGTGCTGCTGCCTGAATCTCCATAGCCTCGTTAACCAAAGCCTCGGCCATAGCACGATCCTTCAAGCCTGCTGCGTTAATCTTAACATTGAGGCAAGCACCCATAACTGCAGAGCGAGCAGCCAAAGCACCTACACCAGCATCAGACACAGAGTTAGGGTTACCCTCCTCGGCCATAGCACGAACAACGTCGAATGCCTTGTATGCAGCCTTCATAGTGCGAAGTGGCACCTGTGTAGCGTAGAGCGTTGCAACCTCCATAGCCTCGGCACGTGCAGCCTTCTCCTCCTCAGTACCCTTTGGCATACCGAATACGTCCATAATCTTGTTGAACGCCGCAGTATCCTCGTCTACCAAGTAGAGCAACTCGTTCATAACAGCCATACCGTTATCTGCCCAATCAGAGAAGAACTCCCAACGGTCATCCCAACCAGCCTTGTGTGACGAGAGGTTAGCAACCATAGTACCGAGCGCAGCAGCCAAAGCACCCATATATGCAGAGATAGAGCCACCACCAGGTGCTGGAGACTCGCTTGCTGTCTCCTCGGCAAAGCCTGTGCAGGTCATATCTACCAACTTCTTAACGCCCTTCATCTCCTCAGCCTCGAGCATATACTCGATAACCTTCTCCTCTGGCTTGAATGGCTTCAAGTTCGACAAGCCCATAGACTCGATAGCGATACGTACCAACTCACGCTCTGGAAGACCTGTTGAACGGTTCTGCTTGCGCAAGAAGTGACGACCAGCATCCAACAATACGCTCTTTGGAACAAGACCTACGATCTCGGCACCTGTAACGCGAACACCACGAGCCTCCGCAGCGCGACATACCTCGTCGAAGGCTACGTGCAAAGGCGTTACAGCAAGGTTAGTCATATTCATAGACACCTGTGCGATGCCATACTCCTCGATGAACCAGCCGATAGCCTTACAAGCCTTCAACGTACCTGGCTTCATTACAGGATTACCCTTCTCGTCCTTAATAATCTTACCTGTGATAGGATTACCCTCACGCATAGGACGGCCCTTCTCACGAACGTCAAACGCAATGGCGTTAGCACGACGTGTAGATGTGGTATTGAGGTTGTAGTTTACCGCTACCAAGAAGTCACGAGCGCCAACCGCCGTAGCACCACTCTTTGCAACAGCCTCGTCGAATGGGCGAGCGCCAAAGTCTGGCTTACGCTTCTCGTCGGTCATCTTCTCTGGCAATGCCTCATACTCACCAGCGCGGCAAACTGCCAAGTTACGACGCTCTGGAGTGAATGCAGCAGCCTCGTAGCAATATGTAGGTACGCCAAGCTCCTCCGAGATACGCTTTGCAAGTGCGCGTGCCAACTCTGCACACTCCTCCAAAGTGATGCCTGAAACTGGGATAAGAGGACATACGTCGCAAGCACCCATACGTGGATGAGCACCCTTATGCTGACGCATATCGATAAGCTCCGTAGCACGCTTGATAGCCGCTACCGCAGCGTTACATACTGCCTCTGGCTCACCTACGAAGGTTACAACAGTACGGTTTGTTGCCTCACCTGGGTCAACATCCAAAAGTTTAACACCCTTCGATGCCTCGATAACATCTGTAATCTGCTTAATAGTCTCCAAGTTGCGACCCTCCGAGAAGTTAGGTACACACTCTACAATTCTCTTCTGCATAATAGTTTTAAGTTTTAATTATTGTTTGTTATTATTTTGTATTTTCTCTTTCTCGTTTGCTATGACTCTCGACTAATCAATCTGATAGTCTACATCGACACGCTCCAGGCGGCGGCTCTTGCAGTAGTCGCTGATTACGACGTGGAGAGGGTTTACCTTATACGCCTCCATAGCCTCCCACGATGGGAAATCGGCAGTAAGCACAGCATCGAACGACGATGCACTCTCCTTGAGGTTGATACCCACCTCGGCGCGCAAAAGGCCCTCAATCTTACCATTCAAGCCCTCCAAACGGCTCTTCATCTCTGCTGCAATCTGCTGTGGTGTCTCCTCCAAATCGCGGCGGAACTTCCACATTACGATGTGACGAATCATATTTCGAAGTTTTAAGTTTGTTTTAACGGTTATGTAAATCATACAAATATAGGAACTTTTTTTGAATTTATAATCACCTACGGTGATATTTTTTCGTACGGCAAAAAATATTTTTTATTTATCAATTTTTATTTTTTATTTTAACAAATATATGTTATATTTGCAATGAAGCGTAAAAATCGACTTTTTCTGAGAATTATTAACTTTTAAATATTCAATATTATGAAAAAGACTATTTTACTTTTAGCGAGTATAATTTGTTTGGTTTCTTGTTTTAAGGAGAATAACATTATTGATTTGGGAGAAGATATAAGTATCGAAACTATAAATGAGATGATAGAAAATCAAAAAGATTTTGATGATGACAAGATGCTTAAGTCGCTATCTTCTGGTGTGATACTTTTTGATACCGCATATATCAAACGTGATGGAGAATGGGTTAATTATAGGAAGTTCATAGGATTAGGTAGTCCACACAAACCATTTGTATATGATGGTGAAACATTTAAGTATCTATATTACGAGGGAAGCTTTGATGATGGCTCTGATTGGATGGAGTTTCTTGCAGAGACTGGAATTAAATACTATGTAGAGAGACAATGTGTTTATGACAGAGAAAAGAACTCTTTCATAGATGTCGCAAACAACTCTGTATTAATGGAGATACTATATTACAAGGATGATAAATTCATTATTTTGCACAACTCTGGTAAAGTACTATCTTACTCTAATTCAGACAATAAGAATATAGACGAGGCAATGGCTGACAGATTGACATACGAAGAGGTGGTGAAATTGTTTATAGAGGCCGGATATAATGAATCTGATGCTATAAAACATTATTAATAGGATATCTACGTTAAATTACTTTTAGTTACACATCCCGACTGCGAATATCGTAGTCGGGATGTTCGTTATAGGTTAGAGTAGATAGCTTCAACAGAGCTTAACTTTCTGTTTTTTTTGCAGAATAGTTTGTAAAGATGTTATTTGTTTATTACCTTTGATAGAAATTAAACCCCAAGTGCGTCTATAATACTAAAACTTAACAATATGGAAATTTGGCTTTATTGGATTATCGCAGCGTTGATACTCTTCATCGTGGAGCTTTTCACCGCAGGATTCGCGGTTATCTGCCTCTCGATAGGCGCTGGAGGTGCGGCTATCGCGGCGGCGTGTGACGCATCGTTAGAGATGCAGTTTCTCACCTTTGCCATCGTTACTATTATCGCCCTCGCGGGTGTTCGCCCACTGCTAAAGCGCGCCTTCTACAAAGGTGGCGAGAAGGTGGCTACAAACGCCTCGGCTATGATTGGCAAGCGTGGCGTAGTGTGCGAGGAGGTAGATGGCGACCTCGAAGGTGGCAGAGTGATGATTGAGGGCGTCGACTGGCGCGCTATAACCGCTGATGGTGAGACTCTTACGAAGGGTACAAAGGTCGAGGTGGTGGCAATAGACAGCGTAGTACTAACCGTTAAAAAACTATAAACTATGGACTCTACATTAATTGTTTTTCTTATCATTGCAGCCATTGCGGTGATATACGTTTTGAAGGGTTTCAAAATCGTTCCGCAGTCGGAGACCCGTGTTGTTGAGCGCTTAGGACGCTACGACAGAACGTTGCAGTCGGGTATCAACTTCATATTCCCTATCATCGACCGCGCACGCGAGGTTGTGCAGCGCGACGAGATTAAGTATGCCGATGGCTCGAAGAGCGTTGTTATGCGCGCCACATCGCGCATCGACCTCCGTGAGCAGGTCTACGATTTCGACAAGCAGAGCGTGATTACGAAGGATAATGTTACTACGACTATCAATGCGTTGCTCTACTTCCAGATTGTGGACCCCGTAAAGTCAGTTTACGAGATTGACAACCTCCCTAACGCCATCGAGAAACTTACGCAGACAACACTCCGCAACGTGATTGGTGAGTTGGAGTTGGACGAGACTCTCACATCGCGCGATACCATCAACTCGAAGCTACGCATCGTTTTGGACGAGGCTACAAACAAATGGGGCGTAAAGGTTAACCGCGTGGAGTTGCAGGATATCACACCTCCAGAGTCGGTACGTCGCGCTATGGAGCAGCAGATGCAGGCAGAGCGTGAGCGTCGTGCTAAAGTCCTTGAGGCTAAGGGACATAAGGAGGCTATGATTCTCCAGTCGGAGGGTGAGAAGGAGTCGCAGATTAACCAGGCGGAGGCGGAGCGTCAGACACAGATTCTTCGTGCGCAGGGTGAGGCAGATGCCAAGATTTTGCAGGCTTCGGCAGAGGCAGAGGCTATCCGCAAGGTTGCCGAGGCGATTGCCGAGTCGAAGACCGACCCAGCGACATATATGCTTCTTATGAAGTATGTCGAGACATTGAAGGAGATTGGCGCGGGCGAGCAGGCAAAGACCGTATTCCTACCTTTCGAGGCGAGCAACCTTGTTGGTGCGCTTGGCTCACTCACCGAGCTACTTCCAAAGAGGGAGAAATAATCCTCCCCTCACAAACAAAAAAAAGAGACCGTTTTATGCGGCCTCTTTTTTTTATTTTACCCTTATCATATTGATTCCGTCACGGATTGGAACGATGACGTTATCTACCCTATCATCCTGCACAACCATACGGTTAAACTCCACGATAGCCTGCGTATGGTGGTCGGTACGTGCAATAGGCTCGGCAACCTTACCATACCACAAAATGTTGTCAGCCAACATTATAGAGCCACTGCGGACATAGCCTCCATCCATCAGCATATTATAGTAGGCAGGATACTCGCGCTTATCGCCGTCGATAAACACCATATCGTAAACCTCGCCCAACGTAGGCACTACATCCAACGCCGAGCCGATATGCTGGCGGATGCGGTGACCATACTCCGACTTCTCGAAATATTTAGCTGCTATATCCTCCAACTCATCATCCACCTCGATAGTATCGAGATACGCACCATCCTCCAAGCCACGCGCGATACTGAGTCCCGAGTAACCTGTGAAAGTTCCAATCTCCAACACTCGCTTTGGGCGCATCATACGCACCAGCATCTCCAAGAGTTTACCCTGAAGATGGCCCGATATCATACGCGGGTTAATAACACGCAGGTATGTCTCGCGCTCGAGTTGGTGCATAAGCGCCTCCTCGGGCTTCGTATTATCCAAGATATATTGCTCTAAGTTATTCATTTTTAGAATATTTATTTTCCGTAAACAAGACGCGACAGATGTCCCAAGCTATCCTCCGCAACAGCCATAATCTGCTCGGCGGTGATACCCATAACCTTCTTATAAGCCTCCTCCAGAGTATCGATATCCTTGTAGAGAAGATAACTCTTTCCCGCACCAAGCATATAACCCTCGTTCGACTCCATAGATATTGCCATCTGCGCCACAAACTGACGCTTCGCAATAGCCAGACGGCGTGGCGAGATAACCTCCTTGGCAAGCATCGCAACCTTCTGCTCGATAAGCTCCACGCACTGCGACATATTATCGTGGTCGGACGAGAAGTAGATGCCCACAATACCACAATCGGAGTATGGCGTGTAGGTAGCTTCGACATTATACGACAAGCCTCGCTTCTCACGTAACTCAATGTTTAAAAGTGAGTTAGCCGAAGGACCACCCAAGATATTCACCAACAGCGCCAACGGCAAACGTCGCTCATCCGAGATACTATAACCTCGCGTGCCGATGATGCCGTGCGCCTGATGCGTATGGCGTGCAAGATGCACATCGAAAGGCTCATACGCCAACGGCTGCTGACGCACAAAACCGCGCTCGGTAGGCGCTACACAGCCGAGATATCGCTCCGCAACAGCACGTGCCGTAGCCACCGAGAAGTTACCTATCGACGAGAATACCATCTGGTCGGTGGTATAGGTGCGCTCCACAAATCGGTGCAGCGCCGCGCTATCGAAACGTGCGATAGAGGCCTTCGAGCCGAGGATATTATGTCCCAACTCCGAGCCTCGAAATATCAAATCCTCGAAGTCATCGTAGATACGCTCCGAAGGGGAGTCCTTATATGAGTTTATCTCGTCGGCAATAACCTCACGCTCCTTACGAAGCTCCTTATCGGGGAACGACGAGCGAAAGATAACATCTGCAATAAGCTCCACAGCACGCTGAAAATCACGCCTTAGGACCGTTGCGTGGAGCGTAGTATCCTCCTTTGTGGTGTAGGCATTCAGCTCGCCACCGAGGTTCTCCAAGCGGCAGTTTACCTGATAGGCCCTACGGCGCTCCGTACCCTTGAAGAGTGCGTGTTCGGCAAAGTGCGCGATGCCATACTCACCCTTCAGCTCATCACGACAACCAGCATTCACCACCAACGCACAGTGTGCCACACCGCTACGTACCTGACGGTGAATACCACGAATACCATTTGAAAGTGTATATGTTTCGAACTCTGCCATTACTCCATATGTTGTTTTAGGAACTGTCCCGTATAGCTCTCCTTGCACTCTACGACCATCTCTGGTGTGCCTGCGACAACCACACGACCTCCCTCCTTACCCGCCTCTGGGCCAAGGTCAACAACCCAATCGGCGCTCTTTATCACATCCATATTATGCTCCACAACCACCACCGTATGACCACGTTCGATAAGGGCATCGAACGCTCCCAAGAGTCGGCGGATATCGTGGAAGTGAAGGCCCGTTGTAGGCTCATCGAAGATAAACATTATACGCTCCTCACTGCGCTCCTTCGTGAGGAACGAGGCGAGCTTAACACGCTGCGACTCACCACCTGAGAGTGTCGATGATGACTGTCCGAGTTTGACATATCCGAGGCCCACCTGCTGCAACGTGCGGATGCGCTCCACGATACGCTTACACGTCGTATTCGACGAGTCAGCCGAGAAGAACTCCACAGCCTCGTCAACCGACATATTCAGGATATCGTAGATATTCTTATCGCGATACTTAACATCCAGAATCTCAGACTTAAAGCGCATACCACCACACGCCTCACACTGCAACTCCACATCGGCCATAAACTGCATACTCACCTTGATAACACCCTCGCCCTCACACTCCTCACAGCGGCCTCCAGGCACGTTGAACGAGAACGACGCAGCGCCGATGCCATTATGCTTCGAGTAAGGCTGGTCGGCAAAGAGCTTACGAATCTCATCATAGGCCTTGATGTAGGTTACGGGGTTGGAGCGCGTAGACTTGCCAATTGGCGACTGCGACACCATCTCCACGCCCTGCAACAGATGCGTGTCGACATCTATGCCATCGTGGTCGCCTGGCGTGAGCGTAGTCTCCGAGAGTTTACGCTTTAGTGCTGGGAACAGCACATCATCGGCAAGCGACGACTTTCCCGAACCTGACACACCTGTGATACACGTGAGGACTCCGATAGGAATCTCCACGTCGATATTTTTGAGGTTGTTATGTCTTGCGCCACGCACACGCACCACACCCGATGAGGCACGTCTGCGCTTTGGAATATCAATCGTGCGGCGTCCCGTAAGGTAGTCTGCCGTAAGCGACTTCTCGGCATCTACGATACCCTCGGCAGGGCCATTATAGACCACCTCGCCACCGCCAATACCCGCCTCTGGGCCCATATCCACTATCCAGTCGGCAGCACGCATAACCTCCTCCTCGTGCTCCACAACGATAACCGTATTATCCAAATCTCGAAGCTGCTTCAAGACTCCGATAAGGCGATTCGTATCCCTCGGATGCAGACCAATACTTGGCTCATCGAGGATATACATCGAGCCTACGAGGTTGCTACCCAGCGACGTAGAGAGGTTTATACGCTGCGACTCACCACCCGACAACGTAACTGACAAACGGTCGAGGGTTAGGTAGTGAAGTCCCACCTCCATAAGGTAGTTTAGGCGGTTGCGAATCTCCACCAACACACGCTCTGCAGTTTTTGAGTCGTGTTCATCGAGCCTCAAATTGCTGAAGAACTCCACCAACTCGCCAATGGTCATAGCCACAATCTCGGCGATATTCTTACCTCCAACCTTGACATAAAGCACCTCCTTACGTAGACGTGCGCCGTGACACTCTGGGCAGAGCGTCTTACCCATATATCTCGCCTTCAGAACTCTATATTGAACCTTATGTCGCTGCATATCGACATAGGCGAAGAAGTCGTCAATGCCATAGAAATGCTCGTTACCACGCCACAGCATCTCCCTATGCTCATCGCTAAGAGCGTGGTAAGGGGTATGTATCGGGAAGCCACACTTCGACGATGCCAGAATCAACTCGCTCTTCCAGCGTCCCATCGTAGCACCATTCCAGCACGCCACAGCACCGTCATATATACTCTTCGACTTATCTGGAATTACCAGATTCTCGTCAATGCCCGTAACCTTGCCATAGCCCTCACAGACGGGGCAAGCACCAAGTGGGTTATTAAACGAGAAGAGGTGTTCGGTAGGTCGCTCATAGGTCACGCCATCCTCATCGTAGCGCGACGAGAAGCTCTCAACCCTATCGGTAATGATATGCACCACACCCGCGCCATAGCCCATAGCACGTGCTACGGAATCGGTCAAGCGCGAAATAGTGTCGCTATCGTGGCGCAACACCACGCGGTCGACAACAATCATAACATCCTCAAGTGCCATATCATCCGACACACGAGGCAGGAACTCCTCGACAAGCATCATCTCATCGCGGTAGCGCACGCGGTTGACACCATCCTCAATCAGCGTGAGCATACGCTCGACAATACCCTCGGAGTGCTTCAGCAGCAGTGGCGCTGCGACAACAACGCGACTCTCCTCTGCCATCTCGGCGACGTGATTTACCACATCCTCAACCTCATAGCAGCGAATCTCCATACCCGTCTTTGGCGAGTAGGTCTTGCCGATACGGGCAAAGAGGAGCTTCAGGTAGTCGTAAATCTCCGTCGTAGTACCCACCGTCGAGCGAGGGTTTTTCGAGATTACCTTCTGCTCGATAGCAATAGCTGGCGCAACGCCCTCTATAAGGTCGACATCCGGCTTCTCGACACGTCCCAAGAACTGACGCGCATAGGCCGAGAGGCTCTCGACATAGCGACGCTGTCCCTCGGCAAAAATTGTATCGAATGCGAGTGTTGACTTTCCCGAACCTGAAAGGCCCGTAACCACAACGAATTGAGAGTGCGGAATCTCAACATCCACACTCTTGAGGTTATGCACCCTCGCACCCTTTATCTTTATCTTGTTATCCAAAACTTCAAATCATTTACTCCAGCACCTCAACCGTAGCACCTTCAACCTTCTCCAGACGACCTATCAACTGCTCCGAGTCACCCTGACGAATCGAGAGTGTCATAGTGCAGAGGTTATCAAACTCCTGACCAAGCACCCGCGGTTGCATATCCTTCACAATGCGCATCACGTCGTTCATAACGACATAGGAGAAGGCCACCGAGATACGTACATCCACCGTACGCTCCACAATCTCACACTCGGCCAAAACCTGTGCCGTAGACTCCTTATACGCCGCTATAAGGCCAGGAACACCGAGTTTCGTACCGCCAAAGTAACGCACCACAACGACCAAGCAGTTGGTAACCTCCTGCGAGAGCAACTGTCCAAGGATAGGCTTTCCCGCAGTAGAGGATGGCTCGCCATCGTCATTAGCACGAAAATGCTCTCCCTGAGGACCTAAACGCCAAGCATAGCAGTGGTGCGTAGCATCGAACCACCTCTTGCGCAGAGCATCGAGGTGTGTCTTGATCTCCTCCTCGCTCTCCACAGGGTAGGCATAGACCAAGAACTTACTACTTAGCTGTCGGTAGGTAGTCTCGGCAGGTTGCGCAATAGTCTTATAGCTATCCGTAGCCACGATAAAATCTCTTTTTGAGGTTACTTAATGGAACTAAAGATACGGTTCCAGCGCACACCACCCTTCGCAGGATCGACCGAGAACCAGATATACGAAGCCTTACCAACGATATGATCCTCCGGCACAAAGCCCCAGAAGCGAGAGTCGAGCGAGCCGTGACGGTTATCACCCATCATAAAGTAGTAGTCCTGCTCGAAGGTGTAGGTCGTAGCAAGCTCGCCATCGATATATACCTCCTCTCCACGGCGCTCCACGGCGTGTCCCTCGTAGACCGCGATACAACGCTCATACATCGCCATATTCTCATCGTTAAGTTCTATCGTAGCACCCGCCTGTGGCACCCAGATAGGGCCCATATCGTCAATCGTCCAGCGCTGACCACGCTTAGGCGTAGTATGTGGGATAAGCGCACTTCCCGACACCGCACCGCCAATCTTCTTAAGGCTATAACGTGTCGAATCGGCATACTGTGCCAACTCATCATCTGTAACAGGAAGCTCCATATACTCTCCCGTCGAAGCATCTATACCCACCTTCAAAGGCTTGGCTGTAAGCTCGTTGTAGTAGATATACTGACGCTTTGGCACGAAGCTCTCCTTCTGTCCGTTATGGTACACCGCGCCATCAATAATCTGCAACGTATCGCCAGGGATACCCACGCAGCGCTTGATGTAGTTCTCCTTCTTATCCAAAGGTCGTACGGCAAGTGTAAAGTTATCGGCGATGTTTCTGCGACGCTCCTCGACACTCTTACCCAATCGCTCGTCGCGCAACAACTCATAGTAGCTCATTGCTGCCATCTCCAACACCACAGTATCGCCCTCTGGGAAGTTGAAGACCACAACATCATCGCGCTCCACCTTGCCACACGCCGCCAAGCGACGATACTTCCTCTCCCACGCCGTAGAGAACGACGCCTTCTCGGGATTCATAGGCATTGTGTTATGCACGAAGGGGAACGAGAGCGGAGTCATAGGCACACGTGGGCCATACGACACCTTATTCACGAGGATGTAGTCACCCGCCAAGAGCGTACTCTCCATCGAACCCGTAGGGATGACAAACATCTGAAACCAATACAACTGGATAAGCGTTGCCACAACCGTAGCAAAGAGTATGGCGTGTACCCAGCCGTAAATCCAAAGATATATCTTCGACTGATTCTTCAACTCCGACCATAGTGCCACGGCCATAACTACACCAAAGGTGAGAAGGAATGGCTTCTCCCAGCGGAAGAGGAGCATATGTATGATAACACCCACAACAAGTGCGAATACCGCAGCGCACCACACCGCCCAGAGTATCTGATACCAGCGATGCTTCTCATACATCTTGGCGTGAAACCTCTTGATATTACCTCCGATGTAGTAGTCGTAGACGATAGGCAGCGCCACAAAGAGCGACCACCACGCACCATACCACAAGGCAAAGAGCGTAACGATAACAGCCACAATAGCGGCCATAACCCACGGACTTGCAAAAAACTGCTTTAGCGCAGCAATAATCTTACTCATAGAACTCTACTACAACAAGTTATCCATACTATAAACTCCGCCCTCTGCGACCTTCGAGAGATACTCACCTGCAAGCACCGCACCCATAGCCAATGCTCGGCGGTTAGTAATTGAGTGCTTCAACTCAATAAAATCATCCTGCGATGTGTAGGTAACGGTGTGGATACCTGGCACCATACCCTCGCGGAACGACTCAATCTCCAACTCCTCGGCCGAGGATGGTGTGTTATTCACCCACGACGACTTACGGTCGAGATTCTCGATAACGCCCTCGGCAAGTGTGATAGCCGTACCACTTGGCGCATCCTTCTTCCACATATGGTGAGTCTCCTCGATACGCACGTCATACTGCGAATATGGATTCATCAACTCGGCAAGACGGCGATTGAGGCGGAACATCATATTCACACCAATCGAGAAGTTCGAGGCGTAGAAGAGCGCACCACCCTTCGCTGCGGTAAGCTCCTTCATCTCGCCAAAGCGTGCGAGCCAGCCCGTAGTGCCACACACAACCTTACCTCCAGCGTTAAGCACCTTCGCAACATTATCCGCACCTGTCTCAGGCGTTGTGAACTCGAACGCCACATCCACCTTTGCGATATTCTCGGCTGTTAACTCCGCAGCATTCGCCTCATCAATCACCAACTCCACGTTGTGGCCACGCTCCACCAATATACGCTCAATCTCGCGTCCCATCTTTCCGTAGCCTATAATAGCACATTTCATACTTCTATTTCATTTAAATAAATAACGCGGTAAAGATAATAAAATTTTCGCAATCGTAGTATCGTTCCACCATTTTTCGCTACCTTTGAAGCCTCAATTTAGACCAAATTATTATGCAACTATTCATTCGATATATCATCACGCTCGTGGGCGTAATCTCCATTGCGCTACCCTCGGCCTCGGCACAGGGCAAACTACCACGCAGCGTTAGCGACTCTATCTGCGTGGCACTTAGAGAGATAACCCTAAAGGAGGTGGCGGGTAGCTACGTCAAGGTAGAGAGCGTGCGTCTGCGCGAAAAGGGCAAATCTCACGTCGTAGAGGTACACACCTCGGTCGAGTTAGCCTACTACCCTATGCGCCCCGACAACCTCAAAAAATTCTACGATGCGGTGCGCGAGCAACTCCCCAAGGAGTATCGCAACCACACGATTCTCATCTACGCCAAGGGCGAGCTTATCGACAACCTCGTTCCGCAATACTACCGCAAGGGCAAGGATGAGCGTAGCTTCACAAATAGCTCCCCAGAGCCTCTTATCACACGCCGCAGCAACATCTCGGAGCCATCGCAGGGACTTCTAAATCGCCATATCGCGCTATGGCAGAGCCACGGCAGATACTTCAACCAGAGTAGCAATATGTGGGTGTGGCAACGCTCACGTCTATGGGAAACGGTCGAGGATCTCTATACGCAGAGTTACGTTCTTCCCTACCTCGTTCCGATGTTGGAGCGTGCGGGAGCTACGGTGCTTCTACCACGTGAGCGAAGTGTGCAGAGTATCGAACTTATAGCCGACAACGACAAGGGCATCGACAACACCCATTACCGTGAGGAGAATGGCACCGAGAAGTGGCGCGAGGGCGGTGTTGGATTTGCTCATATTCAGGAGAGTTACGCCACGGGCGAGAACCCCTTTGATGATGGTACATCGCGTATTGCTACCGCAGTACCCGCCACACAATCAGCAAGTTGGGCGCATTGGGGTGGTAAAATCGAGAAGGCGGGAATATATAGCGTTTACGTTGCCTACACCTCTACGAAAAACTCCGTAACGGATGCTCAATACATCGTTCACTCGTCGGGTGGCGACAGGGAGTTTCACGTCAACCAGAAGATGGGTGGCTCGATGTGGGTATGCCTTGGAGATTTCTACTTCGAGGAGGGTAACCACACACGTCTTGTGAGCCTTAGCAATAGCTCTACGCAGCGCGGCGTGGTCTCGGCAGATGCGGTAAAGATTGGTGGCGGAATGGGTAACATACGCCGTAGCGTCGAGGCAGAATTCCGCACCGAGGGCGAGGAGTATGAGGAGTCGGTAAGTGGCTATCCTCGCTTCACCGAGGGTGCGCGATATTGGTTGCAGTGGTCGGGATTCTCAACCGATGTATATGCCGCGAAGCAGAATAAGGATGACTACAAGGAGGATTATATGTCGCGCTCGCATTGGATAAATGCACTGATGGGTGGCAGCGAGAGGCTTAAGCGCAAGGAGGGTAAAAATATCCCTGTAGACCTCGCTTTGGCATTCCACTCCGATGCTGGCGTACGCCTCAACGATGACGTTATCGGCACGCTGGGAATCTACTGTACGAAGGAGGGCAAGGGTAAGTTCTCGAACAACGCCTCACGCCTCCGTTCCCGTGACCTTACCGACTTGGTAATGAGCCAGATAGTAGATGATATTCGCGCCAAGTATGAGCCTAATTGGGTGCGTCGTGGTATGTGGGATAGAGCCTACTACGAGGCACGTATGGGTGCTTGTCCAACGATGCTCCTCGAACTCCTCTCTCACCAGAACTTTGCCGATATGCGCTATGGCCTTGACCCTTCGTTCCGCTTCGACGTAAGCCGCGCGATATACAAGGGCATACTGCGCTATCTATCAAGCCAATACGACACTCCATACATCGTGCAGCCACTCCCCATAAATAGCTTTGCAATAGAGCTTGACGGCAACAAAGCGGAGCTTAGTTGGAGCGCTACGATTGACACGTTGGAGCCTTCGGCAGCCCCCGACTACTATATCTTATACACGCGCGTTGGCGATGCGGGCTTCGACTGCGGAGTGCGTATCGATGCAACCTCGACAACCCTAACCCTCGAGACAGGCAAGCGCTATGGCTTCCGCATTACGGCAGTGAACGAGGGTGGCGAGAGCTTCGACTCGGAGACTCTCTCGGCCTACGTTGCCAAGAATAGCAAGGGTACGGTGATGATTATCAATGGCTTCGACCGTGTCTCTGCGCCTATGAGCCAGCAGGGCGATTCGATAGCGGGTTTCTTCAACCACTACGACAGTGGCGTGGCGTACATTCAGGATATCTCGTTTATTGGCGAGCAGGTGATTTTCGACCGCGCGCTCTCGAAATCGGAGAACGACAACCACGCCCTCGGCACCTCGTATAACGACTACGAGACACGTGTCTTAGCGGGTAATACGTTCGACTACCCAGCGCTACACGGTAAGGATATCGCCGAGGCGGGATACTCCTACACCTC
This sequence comes from Alistipes sp., assembly GCA_017559615.1. The sequence continues at coordinate 50,153 of JAFYRB010000087.1, forward strand.
GGCATCGCAAAAGGCTGTGACAGAGCATCGTATATCCCTCGAGCGCTACCCTATCGTAGACCTTATCTTGGGCAAGCAGCGTGCTACGAAGATAGGTCGCGGCACGTCGGGATACCACTTCGAGGTGCTTCCCGCAGAGCTACAACATACGCTTCGTGACTACACCCTAAATGGCGGTGCGCTGATGCTTAGCGGCAGCTACACACTCCAAGAGTTGTGGTACTCGCCGATTGCCACACAGGAGGACCGCGACTTTGCCGAGAAGGTCCTCAAGGTGCGCTTTGGCGGTGGTATGGCATCACGAAATGGCGAGGTGCGCAGCGCCCCTTCGCGCCTATCGCGCAAGAAGTTAGCCTTCGCATTCAACACCGAGCCTTCGGAGGAGATATACCCCGTAGAGTCGCCCGAGGTGGTGCAGCCAGCCGACAAAAAGGCCTTCACCATACTCCGCTACACCCACTCGCAGGAGTCGGCAGCGGTGGCATACGAGGGTGCGTATCGCAGCATCGTCGTAGGCTTCCCGATTGAGACAATCAAGGACGAGAAGCAACGAGCAAAATTTATGGAATCAGCACTTAATTTCCTTAATAATAAATAGTTATGGCACTTTCGAAACACGACATAAAGAGTATTGTTATGCCTCTGGCGATGGTTGTTGGAGCGTTGCTCTGTCGACCTTTGGCAGTTGTGGAGACGGCGACAAATAATATGCTTACGCCGGTGCTTATCGCAGCGATGCTCTTTATCACCTTCTGTCGCATTGAGATTCGCGATATGCGTCTAAGTATCATCCACTTATGGATGCTTCTTATTCAGTTTCTCGGCTCCATCGTGGTATATTACATCGTTACGTTGCTACTCGGCGACACGGTAGGTCAGGGCGCTATGATATGTGTCCTTGCGCCTATTGCTATGGCTGCGGTGGTCATTGGCGGAATGCTCGGCGCGAACGTCACTACGATGGTGACTTACAGCCTTTTATGCAATCTCGTAACGGCAATCGTTGCGCCATTTATCCTCCACGCATTTGGTAATGGCACCTGCACGTTTTTGGGCATCATTGGCCGCGTGGCACCTACGCTTATCGCGCCATTTTTGGTAGCACAGGTGCTTCGCTTCGTATGGCGTCGCGCGGCGGAGTGGGTTGCAGCACGCTCCTCGTTGTCGTTCTACCTTTGGCTAATATCGCTGGTATTGGTAATGGGCCGCACAACGGCATTTATCATCGACACGGATGCTGACATCATCGTGGAGGTGGAGTTGGCGCTGGTTGCTCTGGTGCTATGCCTCGTGCAGTTTAAGGTGGGACATATGCTTGGTCACGCATTGGGAGATGTCGTAGCGGGAGGACAGTCCGTAGGTCAGAAGAATACGATTTTGGCGATATGGATGACGCTCAACTTCCTTAACCCTATCGCCTCAATCGCACCTACGGCATATATCGTATGGCAGAACTTTGTGAATAGCTATCAAATCTATCGCACGAACCACAAGAGGCGAGCTTAACGCAAAAAATATGGTGTTGCTTACAGTAAGCAACACCATATTTTCTTCTCCCGTACAAGGTTACTTCTTACGCTCCTTCTCCTCGCTATGCTCCTCGGCCTTGATGCGAGCTATCTCGGCCTTTGCCTTTGCCTCCATACTCTTATACTCTGCCTCTACGGACTTTGTCTTTGCCTTTGCCGAGGCCATCTCCTGCTTATACTGTGCCATCTGCTGCTTGTATGCTATATTGCCATTATCGTACTTGGCCTTAGCCTCCTTCACAATACGCTTCTGCTGCTCGATAGCCAACTTATACTCCTCCTTAATGGCATCAAACTCCTTCTTTGCCAAGTCGATGCGGTCCTTCGCTGCATCAGTGATACGACGCTCCTCACTACGCACCTCCGCAATAGCAGTCTTACTCTCAGCAACAATACGGTCATACTCAATCTGTGCCTGCGCCAAGGTCTTCTCTGGCTCCTGTGCCGATGCCACCATAACAGACATTAAAGCGGCAAAAATCAATAAAAATCTCTTCATATCACTCTCAAGTTTTAAGTTCTTCGTAGTACAAATGTAAGAATTTTTATCCGCAGAAACAAAAAAAAGTGGTGATTATTTCATCACCACTTCTTTATCCGTAGGTTTGTCGCCTATCGCTTAAACTCCACAATGAGAGTGGACATCGGCGCAACCTTCTTACCCTGCATCTTCACAACCTCGCCCGAGATAACATCGCGTCCCTCGTTCAATTCGGCAGCAATCTCGGCGTAACGCGACCAAGGAATCTCTCGCTCCGCATCGGTATTGTTGATGTAGACAAAGACAACCTCCTCGTCGTTATAGCGGAAATAGGCATAGGTGTTATCGCGGTCAACAAAGTGCATAGTACTACCATTGTGGATAACATCCTTTGTCTTACGCCAATTCATAATCGTGCGTGTGAAGTCGAAGACCTCCTTCTGCGAGCCTACGTGCTGCGACTTATCGAAGAGATTCTGCTTATCGCCCTGCCAGCCTCCAGGGAAGTCAACACGGAGTGTTGGATGGCCCTTTGTGCGGTCCGTAGAGCGGAACATAAGCTCATCACCATAGAGAATCTGTGGCATACCACGAAGCGTTGCAAGAAGCGTATGCACAATCTTCATCTTACGGCTATCACCCTCGCAGACATCGCCAATACGGTCGGTGTCGTGGTTTGCAGCCATAATCATCATATTCTGAAGGTCGTGGTACACGAAGTCGTGCGACAAAACATCGTAGATGCGTATCATACCCTTGCCCCACTCTACACGCGAGCCAGACTCGGTCATCGCAGCGCGGATAGCATCGTGAAGCGGGAAGTCCATAATAGACTTAAGGTGTGAGTCGAAGCCATCTTTATTTGCGTTACCACCCTGCCAATATGCCAGCTGTGGGATAGAGGATGTCCACACCTCGCCAACGATATTAAAGTTTGGATACTCCGCCATAACAGCCTCGCACCACTGGCTCATAGGCATCTTCTCGTTATATGGGTAGGTATCCACGCGGAAGCCATCCAAACCCGAATACTCTATCCACCACACTGCCCACTGCTTGAAGTAGTTCAACAGGAATGGGTTATCAAGGTTCATATCTGCCATCGAGCGGTCGAACCATCCACTCTCCATCTGATACAAGTCGGCTGCCGAGGCGTTGAAATCCATATTCGTTGAGAAGGTCCAATTCGACTGCGTATACTTCGACCACTGGTGTGTCCAATCCTCGAAAGGCTGGTCGTCGTACCACCAATGCGACGTTGAGCTATGGTTAGGCACGATATCCATAATAACCTTCAAGTCGCGCTTGTGACACTCCTCGACGTAACTCTTGAACAACTCGTTAGAGCCGTAGCGTGGGTCGATAAGGTAGTAGTCGCTGCACGAGTAGCCGTGATACGAAGCACCATTCTCGTTATCGAGTAGAAGCGGCGTAGACCAGATAGCCGTAGCACCGAGGTCGGCAATATAGTCCAGATGGTCAATCATACCTTGCAAATCTCCACCGTGACGGCGACCAGGAATAGAGCGCTGTGCCTTCTCGGCGGTATCCTCCGTAGAGTCGTTATCAGGATTACCATTAGCAAAGCGGTCAGGCATAATGAGGTAGACCATATCTGCCGTGGTAAAACTTGTACGCTCACGTGAACCCTCCTTACGCTCGGCAATCTCATACTCATAATCGTAGTTGCGCTTGCCATCGCTGAAGCGCAACGTATATGTTCCCGCCTTGGCATCTACTGCCACCGCAACATCCACAAAGAGATAGTTAGGGCTATCGGCCTTATGCACTGCCGTAACCTCCACGCCACAAGCCTCTGGCAGAATCTCCACATCATATGCCGAGATACCATCGCCATTGACCATAAGCTGCAATGGGGTGTTCATACCCACCCACCACGATAGTGGCTCAACGTGCTTAATCTCAAACTTTGGCTTCGCAGCCATCGCCGTAACGGCAACGCAGAGAAGCATAACAACACTAAATAGTCGTCTCATATCTCACAATTTTCAATAATTCTTACTTCACCAATATCTGATAGCTCCAAGGCTCTATATCACGCTCGACGTGGTCCGATAACTCAACGCGCTCACCCGAGATAGCATTCTTATAGACTCCTGCGTAGATTCCCGTGCGGAAGTCGGCGTGAATAGTATATGGCGAGAGGTTTACGATAGCCACAACACGGCTACCATCTACCTCCCTCACGAAGGTCATCATACAATCCTTGGCGTTATTCTCAATCTCTATCATCTCGCCGCCACGCTCTCCCGCCGCCAACGCTCGCTCCCTATGCTTTAGGGCGCAAAGGCTTCGGTATAGCTTCGTGGCGTAGGTCTCGGTATATCGCTCCTGAGGTATCGCATCGCGCTCGAAGAACTCAAACGAGTGGTCGTAGCCCACCTCCTGACCTGTGTAGATAAGCGGCATTGTCGAAGGCATAAGGAATGTCATAGCGGTCATAACCTCCAGCGCACGACCGAAACGCGACTGCTCTGAGCCACTCCACGAATTTTCGTCGTGGTTCGACGTGAAGCTCATACGCATAGCCTCGCGAGGATAACGCGCACGCTCCGCGTGGATAGCATTTCGCAAGTCCCACACGCGGCGAGCACCCTTCGCGATATCGACCATAATGTGATGCACGTTCCACTGATAGCTCATATTGAAGGCCATATCGAAGAGGTTATCCTCCTCGGCCTCGGCAAGCATAAAGATATCCTCCTTGATGCTATGCAGCTCCGCAGATACCTCCTGCCAGAACTCAATAGGCACCAACATCGCCATATCGCAACGGAAGCCATCAACGCCAAACTCCTCAACCCAGTAGCGCATAGCATCTATCTGGCCACGCCATACATCGTGGTTTGCATAGTTTAGCTTCGCAGTATCGGTCCAATCCCAAGGCACCTTCGCCTCGCCATTCTCATCACGTTCGTACCAATCTGCGGGCTTCTCGCTAATCCACCTTGCATCACGTGCCGTATGGTTAGCAACCCAGTCAAGCAACACGCGGATACCCATAGCGTGGGCAGCAGAGACAAAAGCGCGAAAATCATCCGACGTACCAAACTCCGAGTTTACAGCCGTATAATCTTTGATAGAGTAGTAGGAGCCGAGCGTGCCTTTGCGTCCCTCTTCGCCGATTGGGTAGATAGGCATAAGCCAGATAGCGTCGATGCCTATGGCGCGGAGGAATGGAAGGCGCTCGATAGCGGCATTGAACGTACCCTCGGGGGTGAACTGCCTAACGTTCAACTCATAAAGTACCGCAGAATAACTCCATTCAGGATTCTTATACATATAATCACATATAAAAACATCTGGCAGGGACTACCCTACCAGATGTTGTATTAGGGATAGGTTTACTTCGCCAAAAGGTAGAACTGCCAAGGTGCCAACTCCAAAGACTCACCAGCCTCCAAAGTAACATCCTTGCCACAAGCGCAGCGATACTCACCTGCTACAGCCTCCGCAACTACGAAAGTCTGTGGCTCTGCAGAGAAGTTGAATACGCAGAATACGTAGTTCTCCTCGTTCTGGCGTGTGAATGCCAATACTGCCTCTGGAGCCTCCTCGATGATAGTCATAGGAGCTACATCCTTACCAGCTGCAAGAGCAGAGTTATCGTGACGGAATGCGCAGAGGTTCTTATAGAACTCGCGGTACTCCTTACCATACTCCAAATCTACAAGCTCCTCGATAGAGTCCTTCTCGAAGAATGCCAAGCGGCGGTCGAGACCAATCTCCTGACCTGTGTAGATAAGTGGCTGTGACTTTGGAAGTACGAATGTAAGAGCTGCGAAGGTCTTGTGAGCATCGCCCATACGCTCCATCTCGGTACCAGCCCAAGAGTTCTCGTCGTGGTTAGAGGTAAACATAAGACGCATTGCAGGTGCAGGATACTTCTCATCGTCGCGTACGAGATACTCCTTCAAATCCTTAACGCTCTTTGCATCGGTCTTGATAGTGCCATCACCTGCTACGTTCTTAGTCTCGCTACCACCCTTTGCCATAGCGTTGAAGATGTGGTGAAGCTCCCAAGCGTAAGTAGCCTCGAAGCCACAGCGGTGCAACCACTGCTCCTCACCCTCGGCCAATAGGTATACGTCAGGGTTAATCTTGCGAATCTCCTTCCAAGCGTTTGCCCAAAAATTACCAGGAACGTTCATAGCAACATCGCAACGGTAGCCATCCACGCCCTTCTCAATCCAGAACTTCAACGCGTCGAGCATAGCAAGGCGCATCTCCTCATTATCATAGTTGAGCTTCGCGATATCTGTCCAGTCGTACTCCACGATAGGAAGGCCTGTAGAGTCGTCCATAACGTACCAATCCTTCTTACCCTCGTTCCACCAGTTAGCATCGCGTGATGTGTGGTTAGCAACCCAGTCGATGATAACCTTCATACCGAGGTCGTGAGCCGTAGCAAGGAAGTGGTCGAAATCCTCCATAGTACCAAACTCAGGGTTGATAGCCTTGTAGTCGATGATTGAGTAGTATGAGCCAAGTGAACCCTTACGCTCCTCGATACCGATAGGGCTTACAGGCATAAGCCACAAGATATCAACACCCATATCCTTCAACTCTGGAAGATACTTCTCCGCAGCGGCGAAGGTACCCTCAACGGTTGCCTGACGGATGTTAAGCTCATAAACTACCGAGTTAAACTTGTTGAACTCACGCTGTGCCTCCTGCTTTGGGCAGTTGCAGCAGCTTACGAATGTCGCGATAGCTGCGACGAACAATAAAAACTTCTTCATATTATTTAGATTTAATTTATTTGTTTGCAATTACATAGCCGTACGCAGGAATTGTAACCTCGATAGTGTTACGCTCTACCATCTGCGCATTACCGCCCTCGGTAGCAATCGCTACGTTCACGCTCTCAGCCTCCATAAACTCTGGAAGTGTAACCTGAATGCTCTTCTCTGCGCCACGAACGTTCAACGCCACAACGACATATTCGCCCATATAGTGACGTACGAATACCCAAGCCTCATCGTCGACATACAACGTACGGAAATCACCATACATCAATGGCATAGACGAGCGGCGATACTTCAACAATGCCTGTGTCTGCGCAAACTCCTTCACCTGATGGTCGTTGCTGCACTCGAAGGTCATCATATCGCGGTTATCAGGGTCGTTAGCACCTGGAACACCATACTCATCACCCTGATAGATACAAGGAACACCAGGAACGGTAGTTATGATAGCCTTCAACAACTGCAAGCCTGCGTGGCCCTTATCCATATCGCCAACCACAACCTCGCGGTGCCAACCCTCGGCCTTATCGTCGATACCCCAAAGAGGCATATCGCCACCAGCCAATGAGATGAAACGTGGCTTATCGTGGTTACCTGTGATGTTACCCATAGTGTGGTGTGAGCCATAAGCAGCCTCCGACTCCTCAACGGTAGCAGCGATAGTACGCATCGAACGGCTCTCATCTACGATAACGTCGCGTGAGTTGTGATAGAGGTTGAAGTCGAACTGCGAGTCGATCATACCACTCTTAACATACGAGCCGATAAGCTCCACAGAGCCATAGGTCTCGCCAATCTGCCACATATTACGCTCTGGCATCGCCGACTTCATCTTATGAGTAAGCATACGCCAGTAGTTCAATGGAATATGCTTGCACGCATCGTGACGGTAGCCATCGAAGTCGAAATTCTTAACCCAGTGTAATGCCGAGTCGGTCATAGGCTCGCACACCTCCTCACGCTCCAAGTCGAGTGTTGGGATATGCTTATCGAACCACGTTGTAAGACGCTGCTCATCCCACAAACCGATATTCTCACGGCCATCAGGCAAGATAAGCTGTGTGGTCCAATCAGGATGCTCCTGAAGAACTGGAGAGTTGATATGAAGGTGGTTAGCAACATAGTCGAGAATCACGTTGAACTCATTGTCGTGAGCCGTAGCAAGCATCTCGCGAAGCTCATCCTCGGTACCGAAGCGCTTATCCACGACAGTGCTATATATAGGCCAGTAGCCGTGGTAGCCCGAGAACTTCGTATCTGGGTTTACATTCTGGCCCCACGCATCGTAAGGGTTCTGCGTGATAGGCGAAATCCAGATTGTTGTAATACCCAAATCCTCAAAGAAGCCATCGTTGATTTTTGCTGTGATACCTGCAAGGTCACCACCCTGATAGTCAACCTTATCCAACACCTCTGGAGAGTTAATCTTCCAGTCGTTAGCGGTGTTACCATTGTTGAAACGGTCAATCATCAACGAGTACAAAATCTGTGACTGGTGGTCTGTACGACGAATATCCTCGGCTGATGTAACAACCTCACCGCGCTCCAAAGGAATCAACACATCGTTGAAGCGGCCATCTGCAGATGCTGCATATACGCGGATTACAGAGCGCTCATACTCCTTTGCGCACTCTGGGATAAAGACAATAATCACACCGCCATCTACCACAACATCCTCAATAACACGATTCTGCCACATTGCCAAAGCCTCAACAACAGGCTTATTAACAGCAACTCGAACACAACCCTCATCCGCGCTATAGCTTGACATATAGCTATCCTTATCGCGATTACCGCCAAGTGTCACGATAGAGAGTGGCTCGCCATCGTGCCATACCTCAACAGTAGATACCAAAACCTCGGCCTCGGTTGCTACCGCGAACTCCGACCAGTCGCCGCTAAGATTCTGAAGCACAAGGCGCTCATCCTCGGTTGTAACGTTGTCAGCACCAACCCACTGTGGGTAGTAGTCGGTAAGATAGTGTGTAGTCTCGCCCTTCATAACGCCCATAGGCATTACAGGAGCAATAGCGTCAAGATTGAACTTGACCTCGCCACTCGCACACGACACCATCACGAATGATAGTACCGCAGCGGCAGCTACTCGAAAAATTGATGTAACTCTCATATTGTTTATGTTTTTAGTTTGTTTTCATCGTAATGTTACCCCCATAGGCTACAAATCGCCCATCCAGTCGATACCCTCGTGGAGGTTATTCTCATTGGTAAAGTCCCAGTAGGAGTTATTCTCCCACGTAGACCCATAGCCCCACGCCGCAGGATAGGTGTACAATCCCAAGCCGTGGCCCTGCTGCTTACCCTCCAGCAAGTCGGGCAGCGACTCCGTACCCCACGTGATGACACCTATGCCACCTCCAGCCTTAACATCCTTTGCCAACGCCAAGAGCCACTCACGCTGACGCTGTGGAGTGTAGTTTGTAGCATTCGTAGCGTCGTTCCAATCGGGATAGTTGTAGGAGTTGTCACACCAATCGCCCATCCACTTTCCCGCTACGGTACCCGTAGTAAACGAGTGCGCGGTCTCAAGAATCATAATTCGTTTGCCATACTTCTCTATCATCGCCTTACCCAGCGTCTCGAAGTTAGCGTACGAGCCCATCGAGTGGCCAATGTTGGTACCTGGATACCACGACAGTGCGATGATATCGTAGTTCGTGCAACCCGCCTGCTGGTATGTATCCACATAGCCAATCTTCGATGGGTTAGCGATATGGAGCGCCGAAAGCACCTCGACGCCACACTCCTGCGCATACTTACGCACCGCATTATGGCCATAATTTAGAAGACGCGCTGTGCGTGCTGCGTCGTGCGAGCCATTGAGCAAGAAGCCGATGTTCACCTCGTTACCCACCGCCACAATCTTGGGGTCTATGCCCTCGTTGTGGAGCGCCATAAGGGAGCTATAAACCCAATTATAGAGTTCACCACCAATCTCCACCTCGTTCTTCGACTTCCACTCCTCGGGGATGTTGTTATGCGTAGCCGAGGTAGAGGTATATTTATCGTAGTCGGGCTTTAGCGTAAGCATAATGTCGAGCCCCTCGGCCTTTGCCATCTTCGCATCCTTAACCACACGCTCCCACTGCTGCCAGTCGATAGTGACACCATTAATCTCGTTAAATGCCACGCGGTCGAGCTGCAAGCGCACGATGTTTGCACCGTGATTCTTGACCGAGGTATAAGGATTTGTCACCTCGCCACCCTCGCGGTACACCAAGCCAAAGTCAAGCATATAGTTTGCAAACGACATAGTCGTACCCTTGTAGAACACCTCAACATCAGGAGTTGGCTCTGGTTCTGGTTCTGGAGTTGGTTGCTCCTTATTAGGATCCTCGGGAATCACAAAGTTATCCTTGTCGCCACACGCCACCAAGGCTACGACAGCGACAAACATCAGCACCCACGTAAGTTTTTTCATAGTAGCACTCTTTAAATTAGGGGTTGGGCAGTCGGTCAAAACCACCCAACCTAAGGGATATCACGTGCGCACGCAGGCGCACGTGATATTTAAAGGAATTAGAATACTGGAGTCTCGCCAGCCTCTACAACGCAAACCTTCTTGTTAGCACCATCGATATAGATATCGTATGATGAATTAGGATCTACGTCCATACGGATGTTACCACCACCTGTAGAGATTGCGATAACCTCACCTACAGAGTTAATGCCATCTGCAGCGCCATACCAAGTACCGTTCTCAAGTACCTTGAAGTTGTAACCCTCTCCGTATGAGTCCTGGAATGATACGTTCTTTGCAACGTACAAGTTACCAACAGCCTCGGTTGGAACGTCTGTACCCCACTGTGTACCGTTAACGTCACCCTTGATAGTCCAAACGTCAGATACGCCTGCTGTTGGATCCTCACCACCTGCTACAACAAGGAACAACTTTGAAGTTGTTGGGTTGAAGTAGAAGTCGTAAGTACCAGCGTCGATCCACATATCAGCACCACCGTAAGTCAAAGTATTCTCACCAAGAGAGAGCTTCGAGCCGTCGTTACCGAACTTCTCATCCCAAGCATCATTCAAGCGGATAAGAAGCTTACCCTCTGCTGCGATCTCAAGAGCCTCGGTTACATACCAACCGTCGCCACGTGCTACGAGGTCAACGTCACTACCCCAACCATTGAATTCACCGATAAGACCATATGTAGTCTCGGCTGGCTTCTCTGGCTCTACTGGTGCCTCACCATTTACGGTAGCAGCCCACTTGCCGTCGCCACCCTTCTCGGTAAGAGTGATAACAACATTGTCGTTCAACTCAACTGCCTTGATATCTACAGTCTGCTCAGAGCCGTTGTTGAAGATAACGTTAACGGTCTTACCCATCATCTCAGTGATGTCGAATACGTAGTACTCCTTGCCATCAACAGTCTCAGTAGCGAGTGCCTGACCAGGCCAATTACCACCAGTGTAGTTAGCACCACCATCATCCCAAATCCAAGCGTTGCAGTTTGTCCAGCCAGTAGCTGATACATCACCATAGATCTTGTATGACTTAACCTCAACGCCACCAGGAGTCTCGCCCTCTGGCATTACCCACATCTTGAAGTCAACGATGTTGAAGTAGATGTCGTATGTGCCAGCAGGAGCAGAGAGGTTCTTACCACCTGAAATAAGTGTCATCTCCTCGCCTACGGTAACTGCGAAAGGCTCAACATCGCCAGCAGCACCATAGTTGATATCCCAGCCATTGTTGAAGCGTACCTTGAACTGATCAGCCTCAGTAACAGTAACACCCTTACGAACGTAGAGGTTCTCGCCTACCTCGCTCATATAGAGATCAGGAGTACCACCCCAGCTGTTGATAGTACCTACAACGCCCCAACGGTTCTCCTCAATACCTGGCTGTGGCTCTGGCTCTGGAGTTGTACCACCACCATTAGCAGCAGTATCCTCAGTTGTGCCGTAGTTCTTTGCGTTGAACTCGATAAGGCCAGTTACAGGGTTGAAGTATACACGATACTTACCAGCAGCAACAGCGATATTGTCACCACCCTGAGCGCAGTTAGCACCCCAGTTGAGGTCCCAACCAGCATCAGCACGGAACTTCATCTCTGTAGCATCAGCAGCCTCGATATCAGCATAGAAGCGAGTCCACTTAGCGTTGTACTCCATAACGATATCAGTATTCCAGTCGCCATTCAAGCCGATGATACCAATCTGGTCAGCACCCCAAGACTTCTTCAATACCAAAGTGGTCTTGTCGAACTCGAAGCCATAGAAACGCTTAGCGTAACGCTTGATATCCTGTGAACCACCGCCATCGATAAGCTGAATAGATGAAGGCTCGTCAGCCTCCTCGGCCTTGGTCTCCTCACCGTAGTTACCATCATCCCAGCCTGCCGATGCAGTAAGCTTGAAGCCATCAGCAGCCATAGATACGCCATCAGCATCTGCGAAGTCTACAATACCAGCGTATGTAGTGCCAGATGCAGCGTAGTCGAAGAGGAACTGTGTCTTGTCGTGTGACCAACCGCAGTAGTTACCGATAACCCAAACCTTATCGAACTTCTCGGTAGGAAGAACGTCAGCTACGTATGACTTGAAGGTAGCCTTAACGATGTTTGAGTAAGTCTCTGTGCCTGCTACTGTAGCACCCTTATCTGTAATAAGGTTAGCAACAACTGCAAAGTACATATCCAACTCTGCGCCAGCCTCGGCAAAGTCCAAAGCTACGACGTTAAGGTCGGCCTGTTTAAGAGTGATAGTGTTACCCTCGAACGAAGCCTTTGCCTTCTTCATATCGGCCATATCCTCCGACTTTGAGATGTAGAGGTTATGAGCCTTTGCGGTAGCAACACCAAAGTCTGCCTCGGTAAACTCAACAACGATGTCGTTGCCGCCCTCAGAGAGGTCGCAACCCTCGATAGTGCCGAGCGTTGGAGCTACGACATTACCAGGGATATACTGCACCTCAACGTGCTCCTGCGTACACGATGTGGCAACCACACCCGCAAGAGCCAAAATGCTATATAATAACTTTTTCATTTCTTGTTAGTTTTATTCGTTAGACGACAAACTATTTTGCAGATGCGTAACCTGGGTTCTGATCCAACTTGCCATTTGCATTAACATCTGCTGGTGGCAATGGGAAGAGGTTACGATAGTCAGCAACTGCTACACCCTCGTAAACAGCACCCTTGAACTCCCAAAGGTAAGCATCGGTAGTAAACTGACCGAAACGGATAAGGTCAGAACGACGGTGGCCCTCCCACAAAAGCTCACGTGAACGCTCGTCGAGAACATCCTGAGCAGTGAAAGAAGATACCGCATCCAAACCTGCACGCTCACGAACAGCGTTCAACGATGCAAGGCCCTTTGCGTTGTCAGCCTTACCACGTGCAGCACACTCGGCAAGCATAAGGTGAGCATCAGCAACACGGAACAATGGGAAGTCTGTATCTACGAAACCTGTGGTCTGAGCAGCTGAACCATCACTATTAACGTTACGGAACTTAACAGACTTGTAACCACCTGAAGTAAATACCTCGCGGTCAGCGATTGCAGTACCGTAATCTGTGAAGAACATAGCACGAGCATCACCATCGGCGTAGCGCTCTGCAACCTGCTTTGTAACAGACAAACCACCCCAACCAGATGAGATACCTGCGGCAGCTGCGTTCATATCACCACCTGTACCAGCGAAGATAAGGAAGTTTGTACCACCATAAGATGTTGTGTTGATACCATCGTGAGGAACAGCGAAGATAATCTCCTGTGTACCTACAGCGAAACGGTCGTTATCAGCAGCGAACAAATCAGCAAAGTTCTCAGCCAAAGTGTACTTACCTACCAAGTCCTCGCAAAGAGCAGCAGCCTCAGCATAGCGATCCTGACCTACGTAAACCTCTGCGTTGAGATACAACTTCGCAAGAATCATCTTCACGAAGCCCTTGTCGCAACGGCCATATACGTTTGTACCCTCAGCAGCGAGGTCGTTACCCTCGATAAGCTCCTTACACTCCTTCTCGATATACTCGAAGAGCTCTGGACGCATAATCTGACGTGGACCTACAGCACCTACAGAGTCGTGCTCAGTAGCGAAAGGAACGTTACCGAACATATCAATAGCGTGGTAGTAAGACAAAGCACGTAATGCGCGAGCCTCGGCGATAAGAGCGCCCTTGTTCTGGAATACTACGCCCGCAGGGTTAGCATTCACCTGACGGATAAGCTCGTTACAAAGGCTCACCTGATAGAAAATACGATAGTACATCGCTACGATAAACTGGTTTGAAGCCTGCCAGTTCATATTGTGCATATCTGGCAAACCAGTATCGTTCCAGCAACATACAGCCTCGTCAGTGGTCAAACACTGCAAGTTAAAGTAAGCACGAAGGTACTGACCGAAACCACCATCAACACCGTTGATATCTGGGCCAGCGTTAGCACCATCCGATGACGAACAAGCAAGTCCCTGATAGCACTTTGCCAACAAAGCCTCGAAAGCCGCCTCATCCTTCAATACGTCTCCTGGAAGCTCAATGTTTGGATCGATTGGCGTAGTCTCCAAGTCCTGAACACACGAGCTAAGGCCGAGCGTTGCCACTGCGGCGAAAGACATCATCAAAATCTTGATATTTTTCATAATACTTAGTCGATTTTAGGCGATTAGAAATTAAACTTCAAACCGAGGATATAGGTACGAGGACGTGGATACATATTGTTGTCAATACCACCAGCGATCTCAGGATCGATACCCTTATAACCTGTAAATGTCGCTACGTTCGATACAGTACCGAACAAGTCGAGTGTAAGGTCACGGTTGCTTGCATTGCCAAGGTTGAAGCGATAGCTCAAAGTGATGTTATCGAGCTTCAAGAACGATGCGTTGCGTACATAGTAGTCAGAGAGATACTGACCAGATGAACGGAAGTTTGTCATAGGAGCAGTAACAACACGGTTGTTTGTGAAGTTATTAGTCCAAAGATCGGTCAACAACTCGCCATTTGAAGAGATGTTATCGTAAACATAGTTACCAATGTTTGCGTGAGCCGATACAGCCAATGTAAGAGCCTTCCAAGAGAGCTGTGTGTTGAAGCCGATAGTTACATCTGGCGCAGCCTTCTTGTAAACATACTTATCCTGCTCGTTAACAGTACCATCACCATTGCGGTCTACGTACAAGCCCTCGATAGGACGACCATTCTCGTCGTAAATCTGCTGATATACGTAGAATGAGTGTGTAGGCTGACCTGTCTGGTGAACCTGGCAAGTACCACCAACACCACCTGAGTAACCACCAGTATCAACACCGTAGTAACCCTCAGCCTCGTCGTCGTTAGTAAGACGAGTAATCTCGTTCTTGTTCCAAGCTACGTTAGCACCGATGTTCCAGTACCAATCCTTAGTCTGGATAGCAACAGCGTTAATCTCATACTCAACACCGATATTCTTCAAGTCACCGATGTTTGCGTTGAGGTAGTTGGTGAGGTTAGCACCCGCAGGAACTGGAGTAAAGTTCAACAAGTCCTTTGTAGCGCGATAGTAGAAGTCGGCGCTCATTGTGATACGGTTATCCAAGAAACCGAAGTCAAGACCTGCGTTGTAAGTAGTAGTTGTCTCCCACTTAAGGTCGGCGTTGTAACCTACTGGCTTAATTGGGTGAACAAGACCTGTCTCGTCGGTATAACCACCGAATGGGTAGTAAGAACCGAGAGTATTATGATAATAGGTAGGAAGTGCGTCGTATACGCCACCTACATCCTGCTGACCAGTCTGACCGTAGCTCAAACGAAGCTTCATTGCAGATACTGCGTCAACATCCTCCAAGAATGACTCATTCTTAATGTTCCAAGCCAACGCTACTGATGGGAAGATACCCCACTTGTTGTTAGCAAAACGTGATGTACCATCGGCACGAAGAGTAGCGGTGATAGAGTAACGGTTTGCGTAAGAGTAGTTAGCACGACCGAAGAATGATACGAGGAAGTACTCGCTCTTTGAAATCTTAGGCTCTGAGAGGTAGTAGTTATTAGCTGTTGGCTCCAAAGCGATGTAAGGCTCGCCGCTGTCAACCTTCCACTTGCTTACGTCAGCTACACGGTTTGTAGCGTTGTAAGACTGAGTGTAGTACCACTGCCAAGAGTAACCAGCCATAATATCGAACTGGTGGTCACCCCACTTCTCAGCGTATGCTACGTAAGCCTCCAAAGTCTGGTCGCGACGCAACTGTGAGTAGTCGGTGTGAGAACCTGAACCTGCCTCTGCAGTAGCGTGACGTGACTGCTCAACACCTGGAGCTACGTCTACTGAACCGTTTGACTTCGATACGTCAACACCGAGGTTGAGGTTGAAGCGAAGGCTCTCCAAACCGTGAATCTTGTAATCGAACGATGCGTTACCTACGAAACGCTTAGCGTTAGATACGTCATACTTATCGTTAAGCAACGCTACAGGGTTCTGGTTAGCCATTGTGTTGTGGTTACCATCAACACCACGCCAAGTGTAGTAGCCATTGATACCACCCTCCTCATCAGAGAGATATACTGGCTTAGTTGGGTCGAACTGAACAGCCTGTGATACAGCGCCAGTGTTAGCAAAGCGTGTATCCATAATCATACCCTTACCGTTAAGGCTAATAGTAAGGTGGTTGTTCAAGAGCTGTGGGTTAAGGTTCACAGACATTGTGTGACGAGACATATTAGATGTCTTCAAAGTACCGTCCTGATTCAAGTAACCATAAGAAACACGGTATGGGAGATTGTTCTTATCACCCATCTTGATGTTACCTGAAAGTGCTACGTTACCCTCGTAAGACTGTGCAAGCTGATAAATCTCACGCTGCCAGTCAGTGTTGATGTAGTTACCATTAGCATCTGTATACTTTGTAGCAGAACGGTAAGCATCAGTATCCTGTGTACCGTAGTACCACTCCAAAGTCTGACGCATCTGGTCACCTGTCATAACGTCTACATAGCGAGCGTTCTGGCTCAACGATGCTGTGAAGTCTACAGATACGTGTGGAGCGCCAGTGTCGTACTTCGAACCCTTCTTTGTAGTGATGATGATGACACCGTTAGACGCACGCGAACCGTAGATAGCAGTAGCAGATGCATCCTTCAATACGGTGAATGACTCGATATCTGATGGGTTGATAGATGCCAAAGCATTTGAAGTACCGCTGATACCTGAGTTTGAGATAGGAAGACCATCAACAACTACCAATGGGTCGTTAGAGGCGTTGAGTGACGAACCACCACGGATACGAATCTGTGCTGCAGAACCTGGAGCACCATCGCCAGAGGTGATAACAACACCCGCACTCTTACCACGAAGCAAGTCGGTTGGAGATGTTGCAAGACCCTTGTTAGTCTGGTCTGCCTTAACTGTAGAGATAGAACCTGTAAGGTCGTCCTTCTTTACAGTACCATAACCGATGACAACAACGTCATCAATCATAGCAGAATCCTCCTCAAGAACTACGTTCAGCAACTCTGGTGAGTTAGCAACGAGTGCCTTTGTGAGGTAGCCAATGTAGCTGATAGTTACAATTGACTGGTCACTGTTAACCTTCAGTACGAACTGACCGTTAACATCGGTGGTGATACCGTTTGTCGTGCCCTGCTCCAAAACAGTAGCTCCGATAACCGGCGTTCCGGTAGTATCAACTACCACACCTTTGACCTCGTATTTACCCGATTGGGCAAACACTTGGGCAGGAATAGCCATTGCGATAATGGCCAAACCCAAACACATAGTTAAGAATTTTCTCATAGTGTTTTAGTGTTAGTTAATAAATTAGTGAATGAATATGTGTGTTTCTTAAGTTTCAACCTTAAAAAAGCGTTACTCCGCGCGCTTTGTCGAGATGCCGAACACGGCAACTGCACCGAGCAACAACGCAACACCTGCTACTACAAGCATAGCAATCTGTCCTGTCTGCACGCCGTCAACAACCTCACCACCGACAATGCCGAGGATAAGACCACCAACCAACGATGCCACAATCTGTGGCAAGCAGATAGTGCAGTTAAACAAGCCGAGGTAAGTACCCATAGCCTTACCCGAGAGTGAGTTTGTGAGGAGTGCAAATGGCATTGCCAACATTGCAGCCCACGCACAACCTACGAGCAAGAACGACACGAAGAGCATATACTGGTCGTGGATGAAGTAGGTAGAGATAAAACCTACGGCACCCAACACAAGGCTCAATGAGTAGCCCACCTTCGCGCTCTTAAACTGTGGCAAAATCATAGCCCACAAGATTGAGCCTACGGCCTGCACCGCAAAGAGAACACCGGTCCAGTCACCCGCAGCCTGATAGCCCTCGGTAGCAGGGTTTGTAGTACCCCATACAGTCTCGGCGATACCTCCTGTGGTATAGGTCCACATATAGAGGAATGCAAACCACGAGAAGAACTGCACAAGACCAATCTGCCAGAATGCCTTTGGAGCCTTGACCAAAAGCTGGAAGATATTCTCCTTCTCGCCCTTCTCCTCCTGCTTGATGCCGTTATACTTCGCGTAATCCTCAGGATTCCACTCCTTAACCTTCGCACCAGTGTAGAGCACACAGAAGATGAGAATTGCAGCGCCGATGTAGAACGACCACGTCACAGAGTCTGGCACCACGCCCTCTGGAGCAACGTTGCGAACACCAATCCAAGTGAAGAAGTATGGGAACAAGTAACCCACCAACGAACCTGCGTTGCACAACAAACTCTGGATAGAGTATGCCTTTGTCTTCTGCTCCTCGTTGACCATATCGCCGACCATCATCTTGAATGGCTGCATAGCCATATTGATTGACGTGTCGAGCAACATCAGCATAATAGCACCGAATGCCAACGCCGCCTTAACGGTCATCTCGAAGCTACCCGAATTTGGCAACAACGCCATAACGATGATAGCAACCAAAGCACCGATGTAGAGGTATGGCTTACGACGGCCCCACTTGCACCAAGTCTTATCGCTCATTGCGCCCACGATAGGCTGAACAATCATACCCATCAATGGAGGCAAAACCCAGAAAAAGCTCAACGTGTGAGGATCTGCACCCAACGTTGCGAAGATACGGCTGATGTTTGCGCTCTGCAGAGCATAGGCAATCTGCACGCCGAAGAATCCGAAACTGAGATTCCACATCTGCCAGAATGAAAGATTAGGTTTTTGCATAAAAATTTAATATTTGTTTTGTTCGAAATTTCAATCAGTTATAACAGTTGCGAGTTATGTTATTTAAAATTTTTAAAAACTACACAACATTTACACTACAAATTTTACGAAAATTTACCAATATTCCAAATGTTCACAGACAAAATGACATAATAGAGTGACGAATTGCAATATTTTTGGAATGAATGGTTATTTTTTGGTATCTCCGAACTTGGTGTACAAGCGACACAAAACCTGAATTCGCTACGTTACCCCTCTAAAGAGAGATGACCTCGAAGCGTTAAAATCGGGGCAAAATATGCACTACTCGCAGCACCGACATCCGCCCTATTTCGACGACTGATATAGGCAAAAAATTCCACAATTTACCCACTCCAGCAGCAGAAAAATTGGCAGAAAATCGGAGCCAAAAGTAAAATTACTTTTAGAACATTTACTCATCTATTTTTCGCATATAAAGCAGCACATTATTTGCACCGATTAGCAATAAAAAATTTCAGCGCTCGCAAAATTTTGAAATTTGAGTTTTTATTTTTAAATTTGCAAAGTATGATAAATATTCGCAACATAAACAATATTGTCATAATTATGCTATTCGCAGCGCTCCATTTTGGTGTTGCGATAGTGAGTCGTGTGCTGGAATATTACGACGATATTCTGCTTACAATCCTCACCATTACGATGGTCATTATCGTGGCTATGCGCAACAACGTGCGTGTGGAGATTATGGCAATTATGACGATGGTCGTAACGCTACTTGGCTATGTTATAGGCACTTGGCTACAAGAGCCATTGATGGCGATTCTCAACAACGCGACACTTGCATCGGCTGTTGCAACGTTTCTTGTAACCACCACCCTTGGACTTACAACCGACTACATCACACGCAAGGCGGAGCGCCTTCAAAACCGTGACATAAATTTCACTTTCTCATCTACAAAAATCATTGGCGTGGCGCTGTCGATTCTTGTGCTACGTTTGGTTTACGTACTGATGGACCGCGCGGAAATCTTCTCCGATGGTATGCTTCTGGACAACATCATCGCCATTACGAGCAACAGTTGGGCGCTGCTTCTAATTCTTGCCAGCAACATTGCGATCTCGCGCCGCCTAACACCCAAGCGCGATGTGCAGCAGCACCACCAACGTCTTCAAATTCTCAAGATTGCGGTGTTTGTAGTTGTCATATCGCTACTCACCACGGCCATCGTCTACTTCGATATTCCGAGCCTCAACCACCCTCTTTCGGGCATCGAAGCCTTCATTCGCGCACTATCAGCATCGCTACTCATAGACCTAATAGTATTGACGCTATGCTACATCGCAACGCTCTACATCACCTCCCAGAGGGAACTGCGTGAGGAGCGCGAGCAGAAGCACCTCAGCCAATATCGCTACGAGCGTCTTAAGCAGCAGATAACACCCCACTTCCTCTTCAACTCGCTGGGCATCCTCGACTATCTGGTTCAGGAGCATCAGACCGAGCGCGCGAGTGCCTTCATCCACAAGTTTGCCGACATATATAGATATATGCTCAACAACGACCAGAAGAGTCTTGTGAAGGTTGCCGACGAGCTGGAGTTCACGATGAAGTATATCGACCTTCTTAAGGAGCGCTTTGCCGAAGGAATGGTATTTGAGATATGCGTAGAGCAGCAATATATGAGCGACTATGTTGTCCCCTGCTCGTTGCAGATGCTTGTGGAGAATGCCGCGAAGCACAATATCGTAAGTAGCGAGATGCCTCTGCGTGTGAGCATCACCACGGAGTCGAACCTCCTTGTGGTGCGCAACAACCTACAACCACGCACCCACGGACAACCCTCGACACATCTGGGCTTGGAGAGCATACGTCAGCAATATCGCGATGTTGCGAACCACGACATCATCGTCGAGAAGAGCGAAAGTGAATTTATAGTAAAACTCCCAATAGTATGATAAAGGTACTAATTGTAGAGGATGAAATCCCCGCACAAGTAAACCTCAAAAAACTCATAGAGAAGTGTTGCGACAATAGCCAGATTGTTACGACACTCACCTCCGTACGTTCGACCATCAAGTGGCTCGAGGAGAATCCTCACGGTGCCGACGTCATATTCCTCGACGTGGAGCTCTCGGACGGCATCTCGTTCGACATCTTCGATAAGGTGGAGATTAACGCACAGGTAATCATCACTACGGCCTACGACAACTATGCCGTAAATGCCTTCCGCGTAAAGACTCTCGACTATCTGCTTAAGCCTATCACCGAGAGCGACATCCGCCGTGCGTGGGCGCGATGCAAGGAGCGCATCGAGCAGCAATCAGCCCCCAACCTTGAGAGACTCCTCGACATCGTGTCGAAGGCTAACGCAACGAAAGACAAGGAGTACAAGAAGCGCTTTATCGTGAAGATGGGCGAGAAGATAATCATCATCCCAGTGGAGGATATCGCCTACTGCTACTCGGAGGATAAGAGTACCTATGCCGTAAATCGCAATGGCACACGCCGACTTCTGGACTACTCGCTGGATACGGTGCAGGAGATGCTCGACCCTAAAATCTTCTTCCGCATCTCGCGTAGCTACATCGTCTCGATAAACTCGATTGAGAATATCTCGAAGCATCTGGGTACGCGCCTAAAGCTACAACTGAACCCTCATACCGAGGATGAGGTTGTGGTGAGCCGCAGTCGCACCTCCGACTTTTTGGAGTGGCTCGACAACAACTAAACATCGACATCGAGGCTGGGGGGGGTGCAGTGAATATTATAACGCCACCTTCCTCGCTACAAAATAACCCTTTTGGGGTACTCCGCCACATCGGCGTAGCACAATCTTTGCTCATCGGCACTAAAATCATTAAAGAGTTAGTTGCCGATGAGACTTTTTTATTTTACTGCGATTATGGCTATGTGGCTTGCTGTGGGGTGTAACGCACAGCGCAACGTCCTCTACCTTCAGGATATGGAGGATGGAGAGATGGTCGAACTCCCCGAGAGCTACCTTATACGCCTAAAACCCCACGACCAGATTCGCGTGGTGGTAAATAGCAAAAACCCCGAACTTGCCGCACAGTTTAACTCCTCGACAAGCTATAACTCGCTATCGGGCGGAGCAACAACGGGAACACCCTCGGAAGGGAATCTGCAGATTCTAACCATCGACGCCGAGGGATTCGTCACCCTTCCTATTATTGGCAAGATTCAGTGCCAAGGCCTTACACGCCAGCAACTTGAGAGCGCTATCGAGGCAAAGATTCGCGATGAAGGGTATATCCAAGACCCTCACGTCAGCGTGCGCTTTGCCGAGCTTATGATATCGGTTATGGGCGAGGTGAACAGACCTGGGCGCTACGTCATTCCCAAGGACCAACTAACGCTCCTCGAGGCCCTCGCCTTGGCGGGAGATATGACCATCTATGGCAATCGCTCGAATGTTGCCGTAGTACGCGAACGGGGTGGCAAAAACTATATCACACGCATCGACCTACGCAGCGAGGAGACTCTACGCTCCACCTGCTACTACATCGAGCAGAACGACATTATCATCGTAAGTCCCAATAAGTATAGGGCCGCCACGGCGGAGATAAACCAAAACCGCTCGTTCTGGGTATCGCTCACCACAACAGCAATATCGGTTGCCACCTTCCTTGTAACCCTCCTAAAGTAGCCGCACGGTATGGAATCTACAAACAAATTCACGATACACGACGCTCTACACCTCGCCCTTGCGAATTGGTATTGGTTTCTGCTATCGTTAGCACTCTGCATCGGCATCGCCCTTCTCTACCTCGCTTGCCGCACACCTCTCTATGAGCGCTCGGCGACGGTGCTTGTAAAGGACTCTCGTAAAGGTTCGGGTAGTGATGTTACGGCATTCGACGATATCATCGGAGGTGTGGGAGGCCGCTCGGTGGATAACGAGCTACACATCTTCAAATCGCGGCATATTATGGAGCAGGTGGCCAAGAAGTACGACCTTACGACGCGCTACCTCACCACACAGGGACTACGCACCATAGATCTCTATGGCCGTATGCCCGTCATCGTTTCGCTCATAAATGCCACACCCTCGGAAGGTGCGCGATTTAAGTACCGCATCGAGGGCGAGGAGGTTATACTCTCCGAGTTCGAAGGGTATGATGGCTTTGAGGTAAGAGCCGCGCTCGGGGATACAATATCGACACCTCTGGGCGAGATAACGACCATTGCCACACCCTACTTCGACAAGCATAATGGCACAGAGATAACGGTCAAGAAACTCCCTATGAATGAGGTAGTTGAAGAGTATCGCGAGCGCCTACGGTGTGAGATTTCCAATAAGCAAGCCTCTGTAATTACGCTCTCGCTCGCGGACCCCGTAGCGCTACGTGCCGAGAACATCATAAACGGAATTATAGATGTCTACAACGTCGATGCCATTAGCGACAAGCAGGCGATATCGAACCTTACCGAAGATTTCATCAGCGAGCGTCTGGTAACCCTCGGCGAGGAGCTGAATATTGCCGATGGCGACATAGCCTCGTTCAAGCGCGAGAATAGGCTCTACAGCCTTGAGAAGGAGGCATCGCTGAGTGCCGAGGAGGCCAAGCGCCTAAAGGAGGATAGGCTCTCACTCGAAGCAAACCTCAAGATGGCGGAGTATATATTGAGTTATCTCCACGATAGCAACCACTCGCTGATTCCCGCATCGACAGTCTCGATGAGCGGAGCCTCGCCAACCCTCGCAACGCAGATTGAGCAGTACAACACCAACCTTCTATACTACCAGCGGCTGCTGGGTGCTTCGAGCGAGACGAACCCGATGATTATTGACCTCTCGAACCAGATTACGGTTGTTCGCAACGCCATAATATCCTCGTTAGAGTCTCATATCGAGGGACTTAAGTTACAGATTGAGCAACTTTCGCACGAGCAACTTATAGCCGACAAGCGCATACAGAGTTCACCCACAAAGGAGAAGGAGCTACTCTCGAAGGCGCGTCAGCAGAAGGTGAAGGAGGAGCTATACATCTACCTCCTTACGAAACTCGAGGAGAATGCGCTGATGGGTGCTACGGCCGAGAGCAACGCACGAATAATAGACCGCGCTTATGGCAGCAACCGAGCGATAAACCCCAGCGCCGCGGCGATAGTTGCAGTAGCTATCATAATGGGACTTCTCATCCCTATTGCCATACTCTATCTGCGTGAGAGACTGAACACTATGGTGCGTACACGCCGCGACATAGAGCAGGCGCTGACCATACCCTACTTGGGCGATATCCCCTACTACGATGGCGACAAGGGCAATGGCATTGTGGTACGTGAGACGAGCCGCGATGCCCTCTCCGAGTCGTTCCGTATACTTCGCACGAATCTCGGCTTTATGGCCGTAGATAGGGAGATAAAGGTTATTATGTCGACCTCGTCGATACCCCATAGTGGCAAGACGTTTATCTCCGCGAACCTCGCAATGACACTCGCAGCATCGGGAAAGCGAGTACTTCTTATAGATATTGACCTGCGGCGCCGCACACTCTCCAAAAGCCTCGGACACAGCAACGACCGCAGAGGCTTGACAAGCTACCTTACGGGTAAGCTCACGTCGCTAAACGATATAATCACGCGAAGCACCATAGAGCCAAACTTGGAGTTTATCTTCTCGGGCCCACAACCTCCAAACCCCGCCGAGATACTACTCTCGGAGCGGATGGATGCGCTTATCGAGAAGCTACGCCAACGCTACGACTACATCATCCTCGACAGCGTTCCTGCGATGGTGGTTGCCGATGCGGTGATTATAGATAGGCTCGTAGACCTCACGATATACGTTATCCGCGAGGGTAATCTCGACCGCCGTCATCTACCTGATATAGAGAGTCTTTACCGCGAGAAGAAGTTTCGAAATATGTGTGTTGTGCTAAATGGCGTAACGGCGACAAAGCGCGGCTACGGCTATGGTTATGGCTACGGCTATGGCTACCTCAACGATGAGGAAAAACCATCATCGTGGCGACGCATAAAAGGGCTTATAAAGAGCAAAGCGTAGTATGAAACGAGGTTTGACTATTGCCATAGATTTCGATGGCACGTGCGTGGAGCACGACTACCCAGCAGTGGGTATGGATGTGGCGGGTGCGGCGGAGACACTGCGACAATTACAGGCCAAGGGGCATCGCTTGATACTCTATACTATGCGTTCGGGAGAGCTTCTCAAGGCGGCAGTAGAGTGGTTTCATAGCCACAATATAGAGCTTTGGGCGATAAACGAAAACCCCGAGCAGAGGGCGTGGAGCGCATCGCCAAAGGTATATGCCGACTACTACATCGACGACGCGGCACTCGGCACACCTATTATATATATAGATGGTGCGCCACGTCCTGTGGTTGACTGGACGAGGCTTCGCGAGTTATTGGAGTATAATAGGATTTTGTAAAAAAAGAGAATGGGGCGACTAATCATCATAGGATTAGCCTCCCCACTGTTTCTATGCGGTAATGCTACAATAGTAGTTGTACTTACGCATCACTTCATCGACATAGTTAATTGTCTGACCGCTGCCGGTAAACTTACCACTCTTAACCACCTCCAACTCATAATAGGCTGGATCGGACATAAGCTTCAAATAGCGGCTTACATCGCTCCACGCATTAGGGTTAGCACCCTCCGAGCGTGCCAAGCGGCGTGCATCAAGAACGTGACCTATACCCGCATTATAGCTGGCAAGGATGATGCTCATACGGTCGGCATACGGCGTAGACTTTGGCAAGCGGAGCATATCATCAAGCTCCGAGAGCAACATTCCCGCAAGTCGAATGTTTGTCTCCGTATCGTCCAACGACTCTACTGGCATATTAAAATGTCGTGCTACAACAGGGCGAATCTGCATAATACCCTTTGCACCACGTGACGACGACAGGTTTTCGATAAAGCGTGACTCGCTATAAGCAATAGCACTCATCAATCGCCAATCCTGGCCCTCCTCATTACCTACTTTGCGCATTATATTATCAAAGCGCGAAATTACACAAGGCAGATCTACCGTCGCGGCGTTCTGCTTCTCAAAGGCCTTATCTGCAGCTATAGCCTCCTCAACATTAGGAGTATCTATAGGACGTGCCTGGCCCAACTGTGACTCATATCCTGCCAATAGTGCAGCAGAAAGAATCACGAATGATACCTTTTTTAACATTGTTTAGCATTTTGTGGGCAGCTTATCGTGGGCAAAACACACCATTAGTCGTAGAACGACCACGAGATACCAAACTTGAACATACGTGGATTTAGTGGATAGTGAGCCACCTGGAAGTACTCACCATTACCAAATAGGTTCTGGTTTAGGTGTTGCAACTTAAGCAAAATACGCATACGCTTCCACTTCGCCGACAAAAAGAGATCGAGATATGGATAGTTACCTATCCTAACCTCGCGCTGATTGTAGAAGGCCGAAAGTGCAGGATTGTAGCTTGGAGCGTAGTATGCCGTATTGAAACGGCCGTCCAAACCTATCTGCACACGTAACACATCGCGCACAACCCAGAACTCGTAGTAGTACGAGAGGAAGGCGCTGAAGAGTGGTACGGGAAGCACGCTCTCATTGGATGTGATTTGCACCAATGCCCTATGGTCTAAGTGGACTCCCGCAAAACGGAAATCCTTGCGAGCATACAAACTCGTGAGGCTCACATTTCCTGAGTTCTGTGCCACGCGGCTATCAGCGCCATAGTACACCATATTGCCTATGACACCCTGCCAAGCACCCAACTCAAGGGCGATATCAGGAACCGAGAAGTTCACCTCGAAACGAGTTTCAGACTCCTTATCGAAGGAGTTAAACCACACATAGTGGTTTGAGAATAGATTCTCCTGCCAATAGGATGGCGTGCGAAGCTCCTGACTGAAGCTACCACGAAGAATCAAAGGAAGTTCACGAATATAGGCTCTAAGGGTGATATCAGCACCCAAAGATAGATCTCCACCACGATATCCCGAAGGGTAGTACTTTGCATTCACACCCCAATCGGCATAGCGCTTTATCTTACCACCCGTGGCACCATACACATACCACGAAGTGCGTTTATCGCGAGTCATACCACCTCGGAGGTAATCCTCGAGGCGCAAATAGGAGTAGGTATGAAGGTCCACACCGATACCAGCATCAATAGTCGACACCACACCATCACGATCCCAAGGCTGCAACTGCACAAAGACCTTATTCGAGAGCAGACGCTCCGAGATAGAGTCGCGCGTGGTCTCAGGATCGATAAACCAATCGTCGTAGTACGACAAATCTCTCGCAGGCTCCCACTTCTCGGTCTCCTCGTTATATTGACCGCGCTGGTTGGTATACGTACCGCGCTTATCTCTATAAATCTTCGACCACGTGTTATACTCGAGCTGATGACCTACGTACACCGCAGGGATATCAGCCAACGAGAAGTCATACTCCGTAACACGCTGCAACGGAATGGCAATAGCCTGCTTAATGAAGAGGGCGTTGTTGCGATAGGTATTCTGCGCCTCCGACGATGAGAGTCGCATAGGCACACCCGAAGGCATCTCAAAAACTGTATCGGCGATAGCCCACTCACCTACGACACCACCATTCTCGCGAGCCTCAATCTTATTGTTCATATACGCCGCGTGAACCGAATAGCGCTTACCCGTATATGCCACACCCACCGAGAGGTTATGATTTTTGGTGCGCTGCCACTCGTAGAGGCCCATCGTACCACGCGACTTATAGTTGACGTTGAAGGAGAGCGATGGCGAGATATTCTGCGAATGGACAATCTCGAAATGCTCCTCACGATAACGCTTCTGTCCCGACTCCAAGTAGGTCATATTCGTAAGCGCAGTCTTACCGTTGTAGAACGGCACGTTGTCGATACGCGAGGTATAGGCATCGTAGCTACGGGCAAAGATAAAGTCGGGGTCCTGACGGCGGTCAAACCAATTGACAGCCTGGGTAGATTGTCCAAGACCACCAAGAGCCATATCACCCACACCCTTGCGATAGAAGACATAGTCCAAGCGCCAATCAGCGAGTGTGGTATCCAGTGGCATAATATTCACGCGGTTGTAGTGCGTGTCGATGGTCCACTTCCAGTTCTTGAGCGCACGCACCGTATCCGAGAAGTAGTACGACTCCAAGGCTCTGCGCTCACGTCTTTTACCCGTCTCGGTGGTATCGGCACCCTCGCCTTCCATACCCTCTTCGCCCTCCATCATTCCGGTATTATCCATACCAGGGATGCCGGCGCCGAACATATCATTGCCCTGACCGCCACGCTGTGCGCGGGCCAACGATGCAGCATCGAGCTGGGCATACGCAACGTGTGGTAACAAGAGTGCTACCACCGCGCTAAGGAGTATGACCTTCAACCACTGCATCTTAAGTCAAAAAATTATCGGTTACGACCTACGAACAACCATCTGAGTGTCGACACCACGATATAGAGAACGATAATCGACAGCACAGCGTATGTAGGAACTAAAATAATAATCAACAACGACACCAAAATAAAGCCATAGCGAAGCTCATTACCACGCCATCCGAAGCCCTTGAACTTGAGGGCAAACATACGAATTGGACTGATAAGAAGCACCGCAGCAGCGATGCTTATTGCGAGGATATGCTCCTGATAGAGAGCCACACTACCCTGCTCATACAACATTGCTAACGACAATAACATCAACGCATTAGCAGGCGTAGGCAAGCCACAAAACTCGGTCGCCTGAGTAGTGTCGATATTGAACTTCGCGAGGCGCAACACCGAGAATGCCGCGATGATAAGCACCACGTACGAGGCATATCCCATCCACTCCGCATTAAGGCCATAGAACGACGTTGTGTGGATATAGATATCGTACATCACCACCGCTGGCACAACGCCAAAGGTCACATCGTCGGCCAACGAGTCGAGCTGCACTCCGAGTGGCGACTGCTGCTTCATAAGGCGCGCCACAAAGCCATCGAAAAAGTCGAAGACCGAAGCGGCAATGATAAGCCAAAACGCTGTCTCGTAGGCGTGATAGCGGAGTGTCACGATGAGTGCCACAACGCCCGCCAAGAGGTTGCAGAGCGTGAGCAGGTTTGCTGGCGTGAAGAGCCTGATGTTTTTAACCTCGTTCATAGTTTTGTCCTAATTTTTTTCGATATTTTGGCACGGTAATAGTTTTTAAAAGTGCCAAATATTTTGCAAAGATACAAAAATAATTTTATCTTTGTGTAAATTTTATAAAATTTAAGAGACAAAAAGCAATGAAGAGTAATCGCTATTGTGTAATTATGGCGGGTGGCATAGGCACACGCTTCTGGCCGATGAGTCGCAAAAAGTGTCCAAAGCAGTTCCTCGACATACTCGGCACGGGACGTTCGTTCATCCGTCACACATTCGAGAGATTTGCCAATATTATCCCAATAGAGAACTTCATAGTAGTAACAAATAAGAGCTATAAGGAGCTTGTGATGCAGCACATCCCTGAGCTTACCGAGGAGCAGATTCTCTGTGAGCCAATAGGTCGCAATACTGCACCCTGCATCGCCTATGCTGCATATACGTTGCTTAAGAAAAATCCTAATGCCGAGATGGTCGTTACACCATCTGACCACCTCATACTCAACGAAGTAGAGTTTACGCGTGTTGTCGAGAGTTCACTCGAATTTGTGCAATATCGCAACGCCCTGATGACCATCGGCATACAGCCCACACGCCCCGAAACAGGCTACGGATATATCCAGAAATCGAACCTCGAGGAGATATGCAAGGTGAAGTGTTTCACCGAGAAACCTAACCGCGAAATGGCCGAGGCATTTTTGGAGTGTGGCGAATTTTTGTGGAACTCTGGAATCTTCATCTGGAAGGTGCGCGACATCATCGAGGCTTTCGAGAAGCATCTTCCAAATCACGCCGCGCTGTTTAGCAACATCTCGGAGCTTCTCGGCACCGCACGCGAGGAGCAGGCCATAGCTGAAGTATTCTCGGAGTGTCGTGCAATCTCCATCGACTATGGTGTGATGGAGATGGCCGATAACGTCTACGTACACTGCGGCGACTTCGGTTGGAGCGACGTGGGAACGTGGGGTTCGATATATCAGCACTCGCGCAAGGATAAGTATGCCAACGCGATGAGTAGCGACAAAATTAAGGTTTACGACACTCGTAACTCGTTGATTACCATACCAGAGGAGAAAATCGCAGTGGTAAGCGGATTGAAGGATTATATCGTTGTTGACACGCCCGACGTGCTGATGATTTGCCCTATGAGCGACGAGCAGAACATCAAGAGTTTCATCGAGGATGTGAAATTCGACATCGGCGATAAGCATATCTAAATCGCCAAGCGGCAACACATAACATTACAAAACAGAGTAAGGGTGTTCACTTTCGAGGTGGGCACCTTTTTTTTTCACGATGCAAAGTGTAAAATGAGTATTTCGAGGGCAATTGTAACGGCAAAGCGGACTTGTTAGACAATTTTTGTGGATAAAATGTTATAAACAAACCCTCCGCTCCCTCTTATTTCTATGAAATAATATCTATTTTTGCACGTTGAGTAGTTATAACCCCACCAAAGGTGAGGTGTTTGCATTTAGATTGCAACTTTAAAATAGCGAGAATAAGAATAAAAACATATTGATATGAAGAAGAAGGAGAACGAATTTGATGATTTGGGACTTGTCCCAGAGCTCTTCGATGGTAAGCACCAGGTGATACCTATCATCTCGGGTGGCGATGACACCATCGAGGATGTTACACTACCAGAGGTGTTGCCTATCCTCACACTCCGCAGCTCGGTAATCTTCCCTGGCTCGGTAACCCCTATCACCGTAGGTCGCGCGAAGTCTATCGCATTGGTACGCGCCGTAGAGGCTGCAGATGGCCTACTTGGTGCTGTGCTTCAGACCGATAGCTCGATTGAGGACCCACAGCCTAACGATATGCACAAGGTGGGAACGTCGGCACGCATCCTCAAGATTTTGGAGATGCCTAATGGCAACCTTACCGTAATTCTCTCGGGCTTGGAGAAGATTGAGGTTGGCGAGTATATCTCTACGCAGCCATACTTCAAGGCCACCGTAACCCCTATTCAGGATAGCACTCCCGATGCGAAGAACGTGGAGTTTATGGCCCTTGTGGACTCTATCAAGGAGGTTGCGCTCAACATTATCAACATCTCGCAGTCGATGCCAAAGGAGGCTGCGTTTGCCATCAAGAACCTCGATTCGAGCCGCGCTATCGTGAACTTCATCTGCTCGAATATGGACCTTACCGACGATGACCGTCAGTATCTCCTCGAGGCTCCAGGACTCCTCGCACGCTCACGCCGTCTGCTTGAGATTTTGGTTCGCGAGCAGCAGTTGGCAGAGCTTAAGAACGATATTCAGAATCGCATGAAGCGCGACATAGATAAGCAGCAGAAGGACTACTACCTCCAGCAGCAGATGCGTGTTATTCAGGATGAGCTTGGCGACGGTATGGATGCCGACGTGGAGCGTCTCCGTGAGGCCGCGAAGGAGAAGAAGTGGTCGCAGGCTACGGCCGAGTTGTTCGAGAAGGAGGTTGCAAAGCTCGAGCGCCTCAACCCTGCGGTTGCGGAGTACTCGGTGCAGATTAACTACCTTCAGCTTATGCTCGACCTTCCTTGGG
Organism: Alistipes sp.; assembly: GCA_017559615.1. Next base: position 81,689 of record JAFYRB010000087.1, read on the forward strand.
ATGTGATGACCGAGGACCACCTCGACCTTACGGCAGTTAAGGCGCAGCTCGACAAGGATCACTTTGGCCTCGACGAGGTGAAGGAGCGTCTGTTGGAGCATCTCGCAGTTATCAAGCTCAAGGGCGACCTTAAGTCACCTATTCTCTGCCTCTATGGCCCTCCAGGAGTTGGTAAGACATCGTTGGGTAAGTCTGTTGCCGAGGCTATGGGACGTAAGTTTGGCCGCATATCTCTCGGTGGCTTGCACGACGAGTCGGAGATTCGTGGTCACCGCCGTACGTATATCGGTGCTATGCCAGGCCGTATCATCGAGACTATCAAGCGTTGTGGCGCGTCGAACCCTGTAATCATCCTCGACGAGATTGACAAGGTATCTCGTTCGAACCACGGCGACCCATCGAGCGCACTTTTGGAGGTTCTGGACCCAGAGCAGAACACTACGTTCCACGATAACTACCTCGATACGGAGTACGACCTCTCGAAGGTGTTGTTCATCGCTACGGCAAACAACATCGAGAATATCTCGGCAGCGTTGCGCGACCGTATGGAGATGATTAACATCCCTGGCTATATTCTTGAGGATAAGGTACATATCGCACAGGAGCATCTCGTAAAGAAGCAGCGCGAGGCACACGGCGTAGCAGAGGAGCAGCTCAGCCTTACGGACGAGGCCGTAGTACGTATCATCGAGGATTACACCCGCGAGTCGGGCGTTCGTACCCTCGATAAGGGCATCGCAAAGATTGCGCGTCACAGAGCCAAGGCTATCGCCTTCGAGGAGGAGATTAAGCCTACGATTGAGGCTGATATGTTGGAGCCTATCTTGGGTAAGCCAATCTTCCGTAACGACCGCTACGACATCGCAGGTATGCGTGGCGTGGTGACAGGTTTGGCGTGGACACAGGTGGGTGGCGACATTCTCTACATCGAGTCTATCCTCACGCCAGGTAAGGGTAAGCTCTCGCTTACGGGTAACCTCGGTGACGTGATGAAGGAGTCAGCAACCATAGCCTTCGAGTGGGTTAAGGCTCACCACGAGGAGTTGGGCATCGAGGCCAAGAAGTTCGAGGAGTATGACCTCAACATCCACGTTCCAGAGGGTGCAGTACCTAAGGATGGCCCTTCAGCGGGTATCACAATGGTAACATCCATCGTTTCGACATACACAGGCCGCGAGGTTAAGGAGCGTGTTGCGATGACGGGTGAGACAACGTTGCGTGGTCGTGTGACTGCCGTGGGTGGCATCCGCGAGAAGATTCTTGCTGCGAAGCGTGCGGGTATCACCGAGCTTATCCTCTCGGAGGAGAATCGCAAGGATATCGAGGAGATTAAGCCTGACTACGTTGCGGGACTTTCATTCCACTACGTTAGAACCAACGACGAGGTGCTGGAGTTGGCACTTTTGAAATAAACCGAATATAGTTATGAGACTCCGCGAGTTTATAGCAAAACTGGAGGCCGAGGGCGAGCTTCTACGCATCAAGAGCAAGGTCGACACACGTCTTGAGATGTGTGAGATTGTAGACCGCATTTCGAAGTGCGAGGGTGGCGGCAAGGCTGTACTCTTCGAGAATACAGGCACCGACTACCCTGTACTTATGAATATGATGGGCTCGGATAGGCGTATGGCGATGGCTCTCGGCGTGGACTCCCTCGAGGAGATTTCAACACGCATAGATAACCTCCTAAAGGGCGCTATGTCGCCCAAGAACTCACTCTGGGAGAAGCTACAGATGCTACCTCTGTTGAAGGATGTGGCGAAGTGGTTTCCAAAGCGTAGCACCCAGCGTGGCGAGTGTCAGGAGGTGGTATGGCAGGGCGAGGATGTGGACCTCGGAAAAATTCCTATCATCACCTCGTGGCCATACGATGGTGGAGCCTTCATAACCCTTCCGATGGTTGCAACGCAGGACCCCGAAACGGGAATCCCAAACCTCGGAATGTACCGTATGCAGATTTTCGATAAGCGCACTACGGGAATGCATTGGCACCGCCATAAGACTGGTGCGCGCCACTACGATGCTTATAAGCGTCTGGGCAAGCGTATGCCCGTAAGTGTGGCTATTGGTGGTGACCCTGCCTATATCTACTCCGCTACGGCACCTATGCCCGATAATATGGACGAGATGCTGCTGGCGGGTATGCTACGCCAGAAGCCCGTAAAGTTGGTGAAGTGCCTGACGAATGATTTGTGGGTGCCTGCCGACTGCGACTTTGTATTGGAGGGATATGTGGATACCTCCGAGGAGCTTACCGTGGAGGGACCTTTTGGCGACCACACGGGTTTCTACTCCCTTACGGACCTCTACCCAAAGTTCCACATCGAGGCAATCACCGCGCGCCGCGATGCCGTCTACCCCGCTACTATCGTGGGTGTACCACCTATGGAGGATGCCTACATCGCAAAGGCCACCGAGCGCATATTCCTCGCGCCAATTCGCCTTGCCGTACAACCCGAGGTGCGTGACCTCTATATGCCTATCGAGGGTACGGCACACAACATCGCTCTTGTATCTATCGTAAAGCGATACCTCGGACAGCCTAACAAGGTGGCACAGGGGCTTTGGGGCGCGGGACAGATGATGTTTAACAAATATATGGTCGTAGCACCCGAGGAGTGTGACATACGCTCGAAGGAGGGTGTGCTGCGCCGCATTGCAAATATCAACCCACAGCGCAACCTCATCTGGTCAGAGGGCATTCTTGATGTCTTGGACCACGCAACAAAGACTACAGGCTACGGCTCGAAGCTCGCAATAGATATTACGGATGTGGAGGCCACACCACGTAGCTTCAACGTGCCACGCACGGCACATCCAGCGGGTGGCGTGGAGTTGTTCAACACCGAACTTGCGAAGGAGTATGGTATCTTGATTCTCTATGCCGAGCGAGAGTGGCGAGAGAAAATTGACGTGGAGGCATATATCGAGCAGAATGGCTTTACGGATATGAAGGTTGTTGCACTCTTCGACCGCGGAGCTGCGGGAAGTATGACGCTATCGGATTTGTTGTGGCTTGCTGCGGCAAACACCGACCCTAAGCGCGACATCCGCATCCACGAGGGTATGATAATCGTCGATGCTCGCTCGAAGCGCCCAGGATATGGCGACAACCCTTCGCGATTCCCAAATGCTGTGACATCACTCCCCGAGACCATTCATCTTGTTGACGAGCGTTGGCAGGAGTATGGCATTGGCGAACTTATCGAGTCACCATCGCGCCGCTACCGCAAGATATGGCTCTCGGATAGCGAACAATGGCTCTAAGGTATGCATAACACCGCCTCGCAACATAAACGTGGAGCGCTCATAACAATCCTTCTTGTGGTTGTTATAGTGGTTGTTGGCTCGCTATCTCACCCAAGAGCAAAGATAGCAAGGCATCAGGCAGTGACTGAAAGTGCAGTGACGAAAGATAGCGTCGTCCTACATCTGCACGCCTTCGACCCTAACGAGGTGGAGTATCTCGAACTTACCGAGATGGGCATCGAGCGCGACATCGCCGTAAGCATCATCCGCTGGAGGGAGGCGGGCAAGGTCTATCGCATAAAGGAGGATGTGGCACTCTGCCACGCGATGACCGACTCGCTATACACCATCCTCGAACCATATATTATAATAGGTGAGAAGTATCGCTTTCATCCCAAGAGTTACGACAATGCCGAGAAGCGCAATATCGCAACCGTAACCATCACCCCATTCCGCATCGACACTGCAACGGTGGAGTATCTCCAGACGCTTGGCTTCACCGCTCGTCAGGCGGCGCTTGTTGTGCGATACCGCGATATGATTGGTGGCTACCGCAACTTTGCGGAGTTTAAGGAGTGCTACGCCGTGGATAGCACGATGGCCGAGCGACTAAAGCCATACATCATCTTCCCCAAGGAGGAGACTCCCTTGATAGTTGCAACACCCGAGCTTGTCGACATCAATACTGCCGACTCGGCAACCCTCGTACGCCTACCTGGCATCGGGGCAAAGAGCGCACAAGCAATCATCGAATATCGCAAATTGCTGGGTGGTTACTACGATATTTCGCAAATAAAGGCACTTTCGGTGGTTACGGAGGAGAATTTTTGCAAATTTTCACAACAAATTTACTGTGATAGTGCGAGAATTGAGAAAATTTATATTAACTTTGCACGCCCTAAAGAGTTAGAGGTTCATCCATATTTATCGAACCGAATGCTCAGGCAGATTATTAACCACAGAGAATTGAAAGGAGGTTGGAGTACCATAGAAGAGATGATAGACTCTAAAATATTTAACACAGAGGAGGCTGCGCGAATAGCGCCGTATCTCGATTTTGGTACACCAGAGGCATAGCTATAAGACCACCTTACAAGAACATTAGCCTGCGAGGTATTAGGAATACTCAAACGTAGGCACCGCCTAACGAATTAGGCAACCGCCATAGAAGATATGGCAACCACAACAAACAAGATTTTTAAAAACTAAAAAAAAGAATAGAACTATGATTATTATGAAGTTGCAGGAGGGTGAGAACATCGAGCGCGCCCTTAAGAAGTTTAAGAGAAAGTATGAGCGTACAGGCGTATTGAAGGAGCTTCGTCGTCGTCAGTACTTCACAAAGCCTTCAATTGCAAAGCGTGAGGCTATGCAGCACGCAATCTATGTTGAGCATACTTACCGTCAGGAGGAGTAATAATCAATATCTTATGTGAGTTGCCTTGTGCAACACATCACAAACAGGGGGGGGGTAGAGAAATAAAGACCTCTCCTTTTTTTGTGGAATAAATGAGGGGGGGGAATAAAACCTCTCCTTTTTTATACCTTCATATAAAAAGACCACCCAAGCATACGCTCGGGTGGTCTAATATTATATATCGCAGAGTGCGACGTTGCTCGATTAGTAAGACTTCGCGAACAACACACGGAACTTCGAAGGCTTGCCAGAGAATACACAAGTACCCTCCTCCTCAACAACATCCATAGGGATACAGCGGATAGTTGCCTTTGTAGCCTCCTTGATAGCCTGCTCGGTCTCTGGTGTACCATCCCAGTGTGCAGAGATGAAACCACCCTTCTCGTTGAGTACCTGCTGGAACTCCTCCCAAGTGTCGACCTTGGTAATCATTGAGTTACGGTAGTCAAGAGCCTTCTTGAAGATATTAGCCTGAATCTCGTCCAACAACGCTACGATACGGTCCGAGAGTCCCTCCATTGACACAACCTCCTTTGTGAGGGTATCGCGGCGTGCAAGCTCGATAGTACCATTCTGAAGGTCACGTGGACCGAGTGCCAAACGCACTGGAACACCCTTCAACTCATACTCCGCAAACTTAAAGCCCGAACGTACATTATCACGAGCATCAACCTTTACAGATACGCCCTTCGCACGAAGCTCCTTTGCCAACTCCTCGAAGCGTGCAACAACCTCCTGGCGCTGCTCCTCGCCCTTATAGATAGGCACCATAACAACCTGAATAGGAGCCAACTTTGGAGGCAACACAAGACCATTGTTATCCGAGTGAGCCATAATCAACGCACCCATAAGACGTGTTGACACACCCCAAGATGTAGCCCAAACGTACTCCTGCTTACCCTCCTTATTGGTATACTGCACATCGAAAGCCTTTGCGAAGTTCTGACCAAGGAAGTGTGAAGTACCACTCTGGAGTGCCTTACCATCCTGCATCAACGCCTCGATAGTGAGAGTATCCACAGCACCTGCGAAACGCTCGTTAGGCGACTTGTGGCCAACAACCACAGGAACACCCATCCACTCCTCGGCGAAGGTCTTATAGACGTTAATCATACGCTCTGTCTCCTCGATAGCCTCCTGGGCTGTAGCGTGTGCCGTATGGCCCTCCTGCCACAAGAACTCGGCTGTACGGAGGAACAAGCGGGTACGCATCTCCCAACGAACTACGTTAGCCCACTGGTTGCAGAGGATTGGAAGGTCACGATATGAGGTAATCCAATTCTTATACGTATTCCAGATAATAGTCTCCGATGTAGGACGCACGATAAGCTCCTCCTCGAGGCGTGCTGCAGGGTCCACAACGATACCCTTACCCTCCTCATCGTTCTTAAGACGATAGTGTGTAACTACGGCACACTCCTTTGCGAAGCCCTCAACGTGGCTTGCCTCACGCGAGAAGAACGACTTTGGGATAAAGAGTGGGAAGTAGGCATTCTCGTGGCCTGTCTCCTTGAACATTCTATCCAATACGTCGCGCATCTTCTCCCAGATAGCGTAGCCATAAGGCTTGATAACCATACATCCGCGAACCGCAGAGTTCTCCGCGAGGCCCGCCTTAATAACCAAGTCGTTGTACCACTGCGAATAGTTCTCGTCGCTCTTGGTCAAATCTTTAAGTTCTACTGCCATTGTATATCTATTTTTGTTACTATTTTCTCGTTCTGTGACGATATGTATATATCGTGGCAAAGATAATAAAAATTTTGCGAACAGTAAAATGTGTGGTCAAGAAATGATACAAAAAGAGAGCTGCCACCCCGCAAAGGATGGCAGCCCCACTCACTATCGTTCCTACGACTACAAATCGTTGTTAAGCTGTGGGATATCTGTTGTTCTCTCACGCTCACCCAAGAGATGCTCCGAGAAGTAGTCGGCCATACGCCAGAAGAAGTACTCGTTCATATCGCCGAAGCCGTGACGCTGACCTGGCAAGAGAAGCATATCGAAACGCTTATTCGAGCGAATCAACGCATCCACAACGCGAAGTGTACAGCCAGGGTGTACGTTCTCGTCGATATCGCCGTGTACGAGCAACAAGTTACCCTTGAGGCGCGCTGCAAGCTCGTGGTTAGCCGAGATGTGATACTCAAAGATAGTCTCGCCATCCTTCTCCACCTCGCGGATACCGTGGTGCTTCTCGCTCCACCAGCGGTTGTAGATATTGTTATCGTGGTTACCTGCGCACGATACCGCTACGTCGAAGAAGTCAGGGTACATCAAAATCGCTGCGGTAGACATAAAGCCACCACCCGAGTGACCGTGGATACCTACGCGAGAGATATCGATGAAGCTGTGGCGTGCTGCGAGCTGCTGCGCTGCAACAACCTTATCCTTCAAACCATAGTCACGCAAGTTGCCATAGCCATAGTTGTGATACCACTTCGAGCGGTCTGGGTGACCACCGCGGTTACCTACGGTGATTACGATGAAGCCCATCTGTGCAAGACGGTCGGTGCGAATCTGTGGGCGATACCACGACTGCTCAACAGCCTCGGTCTGTGGACCTGGGTAGACGTACTCGATGATTGGGTACTTCTTCGAAGGGTCGAAATCGTAAGGCTTGTACATCACACCGTGAAGGTCTGTGATGCCATCAGCAGCCTTAACAACGAAGCGCTCTGGGTATGTGTAACCCATTGCGAAGAGTGGCTCAAGGTCTACGCTCTCCAACGCCATAACTCGCTTACCCTCTGTGGTATAAAGCTCCGAAACAGGCGCTGCGTCAACACGCGAGTAGGTAGTTGTGAAGTAACGCTTATCGTCCGACATCGAGAACTCGCCATTGAAGCCCATAGGGTCGAGCTGCTTGAGGCCCGAGCCATCGTAGTTCACGCGGAAAAGGTGCAAGTAGTATGGATTCTCATCCTTGTTGTAACCCGTAGCAGTGAAGTAGATTACGCGCTTTGCATCGTCAGCGCCAAGGACATTCGACACGTGCCACTCACCCTTTGTGATGGCGTTAAGGAGGTTACCCTCCGCGTCGTAACGATAGAGGTGCGCCCAGCCAGTACGCTCCGACCACTGGATAATCTCCTTGTCGTTAGATACGAGCGTTGGCATCTGCCACTCGATAGAGGTATTCATCTCCTCGACGATAAGGTCCTTCGCCGTTGCCGAAGCCACATCTACCACGCAGAGGTCTGCACGCTGGATATCGCGGCTCTGACGAACAACGTAGAACTTCGAGTCGTCACCCATCCAAATTGCACGCATAGGACGCTGATAGCGCTCGGCATTTGTACGTGCCTTTGGTGCTATGAAGAGCATCTGCTCCTTATACTTTGGCATCTCCACCACGCGGCGCTCGAAGGTCTCGGCGCTGAACAACTCAAGGTTGAACTCTGGGCTCTGCTCGCCAGGCATCTGATACTTATATGTGAACAACTCTGGGCGTGGCTTAAGCACGTTGATAACCCAGAAATCCTTTAACATCTCAGTGTTGCAACGTACTGTAGCAAAGTGCTTTGAGTCTGGTGACCACTGCAAGAATACGTGATAGCGCTCATCCTCCTTAATCTGCTCGATGCTATCCTCATACCAGTGGTATGCCGTATGCTCCGTAGCATCGAAGGTAATCTGATGCTCCACGATTGTGCTATCCTTCGCATCCTTTGCCAACTTCTCGACATCCTCCATCGACATATACCAGAGGTTAGAGTTCTTCTGATATACCGCAATCTTACCATCTGGCGATACGTTAGCCCAACGTGGGATGCGTGACTCACGCTCCTCAATCTTTGTTAGCTCCTGCTTCTTGATATCCCACTGGAAGTGGAACACCACAGGCTTACCCTTCTCATCCTTTGGTGCGTAGTCGTTATTCTCGACCATAACCTTGTGTGGCGCAACAGAGAACAACACGAGATTATCCTCCTTAAGCTGGATGTTGTCGATAGGAAGGTGCTGCGCGTCGAAAGGATAGTTCGTTGCGAGTGTCACCTTCTCGGCGAGGTCGCCCATAGACCACATCTCGCTCTTCTTACCCGTCGCTGGGTCTACAACGTAGTAGTGGATGTCGTTGACGCTCTGCCACGAATACCAGAACTTGTTGCTCTTCTCAAACCACGATGGGCGTACCGAAGTCTGTGGCACCACGCGGCGCATTTTGTCTGTTGAGAAGCGCTCTGCAAGCTCGTAGTTAGGCGACGCGAGTGGCTCCTCGGCCTTAAGTGTAGCTGCGGTGGTAAGTGTCGCCACGGCAGCCAAGATAAGAGTTAGTTTTTTAATCATTTTGTTATAGTTTTATTCACGGTTTCACATCTGCAAAGATACTAAAAATATATGAAACATAAAAGCGCAGAAAGGGTAGAAAGAGATATTTCCCTCTCTACCCTACCAACATTCACTTCCACAAAGGGTTAATACCTCTGAAGATGTATATTATAATCTATAAACACATCACAGTGTCCACACACAAAATCTGCTCTTTCGGTTGAGTAATACCTCTCGTAGATTGTACGATAGTTACCCAACTCGTAGTGTAGCTCTGCGGCAAGCTCATCATCCGTAACCTCGAACAACGTCTGCGAGATTAGCGAGTGTGCGCGTGTCATCGCCTCTCGCATCTGCTCGCCATCCATCCACTGCTCCTCGTAGTATAATCCCTCGCCGCAGCAACCCCTGTAATACTGCGTAAGAGTCCAACACTTATTAAACGAGTTGAGAATACCGATAGCATAGCGCATAGCAATAGGTGCGCGGCGGTTAGGGTCCGAGATACGCTCCATATCCTGCTCCAATGCTGCCATCTCGCGGGCAAACTGATAGCGGAAGTCGTTATTATTCACAGCATTAGGTAGCGACACTGACTTTACACTAAATGGGTTATAGTTAAGCACCACGTTGAGTTTAAAGCCATACTCCACCTTGGCAAAGACATCTCGTGCCTCGGCATAGCGCATCTCGCGCAGCAGCTGCGTGCCGAGGATATCGTAGAGGTAACTAAGGTTGACATATCCCTTCTCGCAGACAAACCTATCGAGGGCATCCTGTGGCCTCTCGACACGCTCCACAAAGGCTCGAGTCTGCTCGGGCGTAGACTTATTTATAAGCACAAAGAACTGATTTTTGTAGTCCACCTCGTTGAAGAGATAGCTACTCTCGCGCATATCCTTCACCGTATATGTCCAGCAGCTGCCATACCCACACATATCTGCACTCTTATAAGAGCCATACCATATATCTTTATCCTCGGGCATAAAGCGGTAGTAACCATAGTTGGCAAGCTGCAACGCACGAAGATGCTTACCCTCGCTATGGAATCGTGGCACGAGAATCTCAAAGAATAGGCGGTTATGCGCCCTCTTCCAGAACTCATCCGACGTACTCTCATACGCCGCACACATCCTATCGAGCCACTTCAGCTCCTCGACAAGATGACGCTCGAAGGCCGAGTCTAACTTCGCGGTACGCGCATAGAGAGCCAAATCCAAGAGGCGGATGGAGTTTGCAATGGTCTCTGTTGTAGGATATTGCTTCGCAAGACGGAGCAGTCGCTGCGCCTCACCGAAGTTTTGCTCCATAGCGTAGAGATAGGCCGCAGTGTAGTACCACATCGCCCTATCCTTACTCTCCGACTCGCGGGCAAACTCCGATGCTACCACACACACCCTATGTAGCTCCTCATCGATAGTCTCCCCATTATCGCCAAACCGATTCATATCCTCCTCCGTATAGCAAATCGTGCGCTCGAGGGCATTGCGGATATAGGTTGTAGAGGAGTAGTTGCGATAGACAATCGAGATAATCTCCGCAGCACCCATACGTATATTCTCACGCTTGGCGATATACTTCAACGAGCCAATATCCACCGCCTTGGCGTAGTAGTCCAAAGCCTCCATAGAGCGTGAAGTGCGGTATAACGCTCCCGCAACATAACTTGCAATATACTGACGCATAATATTATCGGCAGGCAGCGACTCTACCCTATCCCACAGTGCAATAACCTCTTCGTAGCGGCCCAGCGTAAAGAGCGCACGCACGGCTTGCAGAAGGTAACGCTCCCCGAGGCGTCCCTCGCTACGTGATAGTGCCACCTCGACAATCTGCTCGAGGCTCATATCGCCTGGCGTAGGCATCGAGGGGTAGTACCAACGTGAGTGGATGTGGAAGCGCACATCCTCGTTGCGCTTGGCAAGGAGCAGAAAGTCGACAATATCCGAGGCATTGCGCTTAATGTATCGAGCAAAGAGGTTATCGCCACCATACACCGAACTCTCGGCAAAGGCCTGATACTCCTCCATACTCCACTCGTAGACCACCTCGGTAATATCCTTCGTGGGGATACTCTTGGAGGTCTGCTGCTGCCAATAGAGGCAGTTATCCATCGACATCGTATTCTCGCTCTCGGACTGCTCCACAAGGCGATACATCGACGTACCTGTGAAGTGATGCCACGGATCGTAGTAACAAGCGCGGCTAATTGCGGGTTGTAGTATCGCTATGCTCATTATGAGCAAACATCTCAAAAATCTCATCGTCGGTATAGTTATTAAGTTCGTTAATATCAAGGTGATACAAAATATTAGATTGGTATGGTGCGCCAAAGGTCTTCTCTACAAGTGCCTTAACCTCAAGCACCTCCTTGGCCGAAGCACGCTCCTTACGCAGCGTCTCACCCTCGCCCACATCCTCGCTATTCTCGTCACTTACAAGCGCCACGAACTGCTTATCGCGGAACTTAACACCCCAGCCATAGGCGGGATAGGCGTAGTCCAGAGGCAGAGCATACTCCCTTGGGTGCATATATGGCTCAACATCTGCAATGTCGAGGATGGAGTTACGCGTGTTGAAGCTCTTGATAGCACCCGTATTGTAGAGCATCAGCACGCCACGTGCCACCTCGGGAGCCTCCTCACGAAGCTGATGCAGACGCACCGTAACGCTCAACTCTATACCCTTCTCTTTGAGAAGCTCGCGAGCTACACGGCAGAGTTCGAAGTAGCTGTCGCGCGTTGTGGCAGTCCAATCGCAGTCGAACTGCACCTCACGAATCTCACCGCAGTTGTTATACGACGCCATAGCAAGCAGCCTCTGCACCAGCAACTCGGCATATTCACTCTCCAAGTCCTTCATAATCTTCAAACCCTCGAGCGTGATGTAGGTTACGGGAATCACCTCAACACCCTCGGGAATAGGAGCCTTGAAGCGAGTGGTGGCAATAGGTACCGCCTCGATATCATCGCGTTCATAATCGTAGTCCGCCACAACGTCGAACATACGGATGTAGAGGCGGCCAATGTTGTGACGCTCCAGAAAGGCAAGCTCCTCGGCCGTAGGTTCGAAACTACCCTTCCAATGGTAAATCGCATTGGTAGGCTCGGGATGATGTAGCGCGCGCTGCTGCGACGTGGAGTCGTGACACCCTGTGGCAACTATTGCCACAGAGAGTAGCATAAAAAAGAGTCTTCGCATATTGTTATGATTTAGAATTTCCGTTATGCAAAACTGCTAAAAAAAGCGAAAAAAAGCCAAGGAAAAACTCCTTGGCTGTATGAAATCCCAGATTGGGTGTATGAACTCCTCGGCGTAGTGCGATTTGCTAATCGTTCTTCGCACGCCAGATTATGTAGTTTGTATTTTTAGGCATACGTCTGCGGCCTGTGTAGTAGTTCGGAATTCCAAATTCGCGGCACTCGCCAAGCTCATCCACCGCCCAGCCATAAGACTCACTACCAGGCAGATTGATAGCATTGTCGATGCCCAAATCGACGAGTGCTTGTGTGAAGTCGTGGAACGACTCCTTCGTAAGGCACTCAACCATAAATGTCTCGTCATCACGCTGACAGATGGCACGGCGCACAGACTTATTTTTAGGCTCGTTCTCGACAAACTCTCCGTTATCAACCAGCGGATACTGACGGAAGAAGTAGCCACCTCGCTCGGTAGCCTGCTCGAAGAGTGGCGAGTTATCTGCCACGCCCACCGTAACCTTGCCATCTATAACCGCGCAGTAGCCACGCACCGAAAGTCCCCAAGCACGAGGCTCACCACCCAGAACGAAAGCACCGACAATACCTCCATTATCCGAGCGGATAAATGCCGCCTCGGCGACATAGACAATCGCCTTATCATCCTTCGAGACCTTGCCAATGTGCAACGACATCTCGGCGTTATGTGGGATGTAAATCTTCAGCGGAACATCGTTTATCGTGGTATCACGAATCTCTGTAAATGAGCCACTTACCTCACCCTCCGCAATACGTGACATTCGCTCGCGTGGTGCCTCCACAGGCTCCTTCATAGCCTCAACAGGCACAACAACATTACCCTCCTCGACGTACATAACCTGCTCCTCGATTGACTCCGTGCGTAGCGCAAACATCAGCGCAACCGCTACCGTTACCACCGCGACGATAAGGCCAACAAAAAGCCACAAGCGCTTCACGCCACCCTGCTTCTTCGCCGTTGGGTGACCGATGATGCGAATCTCATTCTCGCCAATATCGTTATAGTTATTTCTCCTACTCATTGCTATTTAACCTCCATTTCGATATGCTCCTTGAGCTGCTTCAGAGCCTCCTTCGATGCCGACACCGTATGGCTGAACGAGACTGCGTCGCTAAGCACAAGTTTCTGTTTTGTGATGTTTATATAGTAGATATATGAGCGATTGATAATCAAACTCTTACCAATGCGGATAAACTGCTCGCCAGCGCTGCCCAGCTGCGTGAATATCATCCTCTCGATTTGGCCAAGCTGATACGACAGCATACGCATCTCGCCATCGGCCTGCACCATTGTCGAGTAGTTGCCATCGGACGAGATGTAGACTATACGCTCGGGCGCGATACGCACCAAATCGTTAGCAGTAGATATGATAAGATGTTTGGTCATAGTTTCTGTTTACGTAGGCAAAATTACAATCTTTTTTCTGATAGACAACCCCAAACTGCGGGGAATGTATGAAATATAGGATGGGACGTATGAAATGAATCTATCACCACAAAAAAAAGAGTCAATCCACTTTGGACTGACTCTTACTTTGCGAACCAAGTAACTATTACTTGTTCTTCTTATCGTAGCGCTTTGCGTAACGGCTCATAAACTTATCCACACGACCTGCGGTATCTACCAACTTCATCTTACCTGTGTAGAATGGGTGAGATGTGTTAGAGATTTCCATCTTATACACGGGATAGGT